>QENA01000006.1 GCA_003331045.1 Candidatus Tokpelaia sp. JSC189 | reverse complement strand
TGTTGAAAACTCATCTGCCTTGGTGGCCAGAACCAGACGCATTGTCCAGGCCAGACCATGACATCGGTGTCCTTGCCCCATCTTTCATAAAAACTCAACACAATAGGCATAAACCACACACAATCTTAAAATTATGCCAATTCTCTAACCATTCGCCCGCTCGCTATCACAAAACTCCAAAAAATACTAAAACAACACATCAAAACTCAATCAACATGCCAATCATACCATAATCGATATGATCTTAATATTGACATTTGTTGATATGGTAATAAATAAAGCATTGTCTAAAATTAGGGGGGGAGGAATTTTGATGGCAAACAACGGAAAAATTATGACGTTGTGTCAGCGTCGTCATGCAGTTGCTGCCGCATGTATAGGCAATTGTTTGGAATGGTTTGATTTCGGTATATATGGCTATTTTGCTATTGTTATCGGTAAGCTTTTTTTCCCTGCCGAAAATGGAGCAATCTCCACACTGGTTTCTTTTTCTGTGTTTGCTGGTGGTTTTATTATGCGACCGCTTGGATCATTGGTTATAGGTGGTTATAGCGACAGGCATGGCCGCAAAAATGCTATACTGCTGACAATAGCATGTATGGGCTTGGGCAGTGGTATGATTGCTTTTGTGCCAACCTATGCCAGTATTGGTATTGCAGCACCAATACTTATTACTATCGCGCGCTTATTACAGGGCTTTTCATCTGGTGGAGAAATTGGTGCTGCGACTACTCTTCTGGTTGAAAGCGCTGATGAAAGGCATCGCGGTTTTTTTGTCAGTTTGCAATTTATAACACAAGCACTTTCAACAATGATATCCATTGGTTTTGGCGCTATTCTGTTTTCGCTACTTAATGATGAGCAAATATATAGCTGGGGTTGGAGAATACCTTTTATTTTTTCGTTGCTGATCATTCCTGTTGGGCTTTATATCAGGGCAAATATCAATGAATCCTTGGCGGAAGATGAAAAATATACTGCTGGATACCACCCTGTCCGGGAAATTATAGGTAAGTATCCACGTAACTTTATTGCTGCTATTGGCATGGTCATACCTGCAGCTACAATGAATTATATGTTATTAAATTACATTCCTACCTATATGCAGATTGTAAGTAATCTCAACTCTGGTTTGATTTATACTATGACGATGGTTGCTCCTCTTTTTCAAATAGCGGCTTATTTTTCGGGGGGGATATTATATGACCGAATAGTGCGATGGAATTTTCTAAAAACTCCGAAAATATTCCCAATAATATGTTATTGTATTGCAATATCCCTTATAATGCTAATGATTTTAAATATAAATCATCCGACATTTTTCTTTATGATATTGGCTATAGCTCCCTTTTTTACCAGCATAGGAACACCGATAAATATAACATTGATCGCTGCATCCTTTCCCTCCTGTATCCGTACAACAGTAATTGCAGTTTCATATTCAATCAGCGTGACGATTTTTGGTGGTACTACGCCGATGGTCGTCAGTGCCTTAATGGAAATAAGTAATAATAATCCACTTTCATCAATGATATGGCTTTTACCTACAGTCTTCTTAGGGCTCTTATCGTATTGGTTTTTTAGTGAAAGAGGTGACAAAAAAATTTATTAAAAATGGAGGAATAATATGAGCAGTTTTGATCAGGCAGGTCGTAAAATATACATAAGAATACGTGACTGCATAAAAAATTATATTGATGAAATAATTTCAGTTCGTCGAGATTTACATACGTATCCTGAATTGGCTTTTGAAGAGACGCGGACAAGTGATATTATCGCTAGGTTACTTGAAAAATGGGGTTACGAGGTCACCCGTGGTATGGGTAAAACTGGTGTAGTCGGTAAGTTGAAAAATGGCATTTTCCAACAATCAATTGGCATCCGTGCTGAAATTGATGCACTTCCTGTACGAGAGGAAAATAATTTAATTTTTTACAAAAGCCAGCGCGATGGTATCATGCATGCCAGCGGCAATGATGGTCATATTGCAATATTGCTGGCAGCTGCACGCTATCTGGCGAAAACAAAGAATTTTAATGGAACAGTAAACCTGATATTCCAGCCTGCCAAAGAGCAATTTGTTGGGGCAGCGGCTATGATTAAGGATGGTCTGTTTAGAAAATTTCCATGTGATGAAATATATGGCCTAAATAATTACTCACCAAAAGAAGAAAAGGCTATATATATTTGCAATAATAATTGTATGGCCGCAAGCGATAAGGCTAAAATCACGATTTATAATTGTAATTACTTACATGGAATGTGTGTAAAACCGACAGATGAACCCATTACGGTAGCTTCTAGTATTATTACAAATATACAAGCGTTTTTAATAAATAAAAGTACGCCATCAAGTATTGTAAAATTTATGTTTGATGATTTTATTGTTAAAAATAAAATAGATAAAATAAATGCTACAGTAGAAATACACTTAACTATAAGAACGTATGATATGAATACGCAGAAAAAATTTAGAAAAAGCTTAGAAAATATTGTTAATCATGTTGCTGTCGCTCATAATAGTGAAGCTGAGATAGAATATGAATATGTTTGTCCTCCACTCATTAATTCACAGGATGAAATAAATAATATTAAAAAGCTTTTAATTTCAATATTTGGTTCTGAAAAAATTAAAGATTGCCAACCACTTATTGCGGCAGATGATTTTTCAGTCATGCTTTCTTATATACGGAATGGTGCATACATTTTTTTAGGAACAGGAGAATGCGTTCCTACCGGAATGCCTAATTTTGACTTCAATGATAAATTGATTTTAACTGGGGCTATCCTATGGTCAGCTTTAGTGGAAAATCGATTGCCATTCAAAAAATCCTACGCTTGTTTTACATGAAATACAGTTGATTTTATATTTTTTAAATGCACATAATTAGTGTGTGAAATAATTACTCAATAGAAATTTTTGCATCATCAAGAAGTTTGAGCTGCGAAATTTCTGCATATCGTGCATGAAATTTCCTCATGAAAAATCTACCGCTGGCATCAAAATTCCTCTTCCCCAACCTAGAATAACTATCGAGCAGATGTTAAGTAGGATTTTCACTTGAGTAGGTATTCGTCTAGATGCTGAACCTACGTTTATCAACGTATTTGTAGGAAGATCTATACGCTGTGGCACTGGTCTAGATAGCCCCGGGCCGCTTTGTATATGCAATCGTCCGCTGTAAGCCTACCGTTGTCCAGTGGTAAGATCGTTTTTTATATCAGTCGTGCCTTTAAGGCGTACCTTGTAGACCTGATAATTTTCCATTACTCGCTGCACATAATTACGCGTTTCGGTAAAGGGGATGCGCTCGATCCAGTCCACTACCTCCTCAACAGGACGTCCGCGTGGATCACCATAGCGGGTGATCCATTCAGTAGCCCGGCTCGACCCAGCATTATAGCCGATGAAAGTAAGTATATAGGAACCCTTGAACCTTTCTAATTGTTTATTCAGAAAATGCATGCCCAATATGGTGTTATAGCTGGGGTCGTTTGAAAGCTTCTGGATAGAATAATCTATGCCGTGCTGCAGGGCGATCGCCTTGGCCGTACTGGGCAGAAGCTGCAACATGCCGCGCGCATCGGCTTTGGATATAGCAAAGGAGTTGAACTCGCTTTCTTGTCGGGCAATAGCGTAAGCAAGCGCTTTTTGGATGGCGGAGATGTTGACTGAGGCAGGAATGGCCCCTACCGGGTGTGAGAGGGAGCTAACAGAGAAGCCGCGCTGCACAGCATTTTTTCCGATTTTCAAACTGGTGTAATGATCGTTGTTGAGTTCGGCCATCATGGCCAGAAGAGCAAGCTCGCTAGGGTTTTCTAGCTCTTCGGCGAGGGCGTGATAAAGGCACAATGCCTCTTTTTTATAGCCATGAGCCTCAAAATATTTTAGGGCTTTGACCGGCTGGCGGGTTGCGAAGCGCTCACGTTCTTCTGTTGTTGGGTGTGGATATGTAATTTCCAGCTTATTGCGTTTCAGGTGTGAGGCAGCAAGCTGCCCATAAAAGCTTGTACCATAATGGGCGGCGTGGAGGAAATAGTCATTGGCCTTTTTCTTTTCGTATAGGGCTTCGGCTGTGCGTCCCATCCAGTAAAAGCTGCGTGATGCGGAAAGCGGGCGTGAGGACAGCCTATTGATAAGGGCAAAGTGTTTCTGGGCCAGATGAGGTTTTTTAAGAAAGCGTAGGGCATACCAACCGGCATGAAATTCGGCATCATCTGCCATGATGGGGCTTTCTGCAGTGTGAGCGGCGGCAATTTGGTAGGCCATTTGCGGGTTTCCAGTATCCAGTATCTCACGGGAAAGAACACGCCGCTCGACCCACCAAGCATCGGGGTCCACCAGTGAAGCAGCATCTTTGGGGGAGATGAACATTAGTTCTGCCGCTTGTTCGTATTTGCCAGCTCGGCGCAGGTGCTGGATGAGGGCAAATATATAGATTGGATCTTTTTTCCATGAGATATCGACGGCAGCCAGTTTTTGGGCTGCATCATTATGTTTGCGAGCCACGGCGGCAAAAGCCTTGTACAATGAGGCAGCCTCGGCATATCTGATCAGCATTTCAGCCGAATTGAGTCGGTATGCATAGAGCATGGCCTTGAAACGCCTCTGATAATCGCTTTTCTGGAGAGTTGATCCAACCTTTTTTATAATCAGCTGCTCCTCACGCTTATCCAGTCGGGCGGTATACCACCAAGGTGTGATAATGGAACGAGCGCGGGCTTTTTGGCCGCTCTGAATCAGTGCTTCGCCTAGGGTGGCCATGCCATCGGCTGTGTTAGGGTGGGTGATGGCAAAATAGCTTATAATCTTTTTGGGAGATTGGTTTTCGCTGGCTAGGGCGTGCTCAAAATTGCGATGTATCAGGGCTTTCCCTGGCCAATTTTTCAGCTCCTTTATAGCTTTCTGGAATTCGGAGCTAGGGATACCCTCTGCTGTCGATACAGCAATGGCCCATGTCAAGGCATTGCGGTCAAACGTATTTCTCAGCATGCCATTGCGCAACGCGATTGCTGTTGTCAGCTGTTTGTTGTTCAGTGCGTCAAGCCCGATTTTCAGTTTTTCTGATACCTTGCTTTCATTAACGCGGGCTATGCCGATATTTGGCCTAGAACTGTTATTGAAAGGGTTAGGGCTTGGCTTGGGAATTCTTGAGAAGGGATAACCCACAGGAATCAGGTTCTTGAAAGACAGCTCGAAATCCTTGGCTGAACTTGGGGCACAGAGAGACAGAATTACCCCGATCGATGAAACCATACAGTAAAAGGTCAAATGACCATTATTTTTAAACATTTCCTAATTCACAGTTGAAGTCTGTCTTTGAATTCCACTGAAAATAGCTTTCAAGCATGAAATTTTTATTAATCTATTTGATTAATGATGTTCTCCTCTACTGCTCGCAGGTAGTAATAAGGTATTGAATTACCAGCTGCAGGCCGTAAATTTTGGCACTTCTTTCCTCGTAGTGGCAATTAGCATCTTGCCTCAATCCTACGGCGGGATTATGTTTTGACCGCTTTAAACAGCAAAAACAAGATACAAATGGAGTTTAGCCCATGCTCAAGGGAGCTTTAACTGCCCTTATCACACCTTTTCTGGACACAGGAGGTATTGATGAAAAAGCGTTTTGCAACCTTGTTGAATGGCAGATCAACGAAGGTATTCATGGACTCGTTCCAGTTGGGACAACTGGCGAATCGCCTACACTCAGCTATGATGAGCACAAACATGTTATTCAGATCTGTATCGAGCAGGTGAAAAAGCGTGTTCCCGTTGTTGCGGGGACAGGTTCAAATAGTACAGCCGAAGCAGTTGAACTTGCCCGATATGCGGAGAAGGCAGGGGCGGATGCGGTGCTAGTTGTGACACCTTATTACAACAAGCCAAATCAATATGGTCTTTATGCTCATTATGCCGCAATTGCGGAGGCTGTTTCTATACCGATTATTATTTATAATATTCCCGGGCGCTCTGTTATCGACATGCTGCCACAGATCATGGGCCGACTGGCCCATGATTTCAGGAATATTGTTGGAGTCAAGGATGCGACAGGTCATATCGAGCGTGTATCAGAACAGCGCATTGCCTGTGGTGAGGAGTTTATTCAACTTTCGGGTGAGGATGCAACAGCGCTTGGCTTTAATGCCCAAGGGGGGAAAGGGTGCATTTCAGTGACATCCAATATTGTGCCGCGTCTGTGTGCCGAATTTCAAAATGCATGCTTGGAAGGAGATTTTTTTTCCGCTCTTGCCATTCATCAGAAACTGATGCCTTTGCATAAGCTGTTCTTTGTTGAACCTAATCCGGTCGTTGTCAAATATGCGGCAGCAAAGCTAGGTCTCTGCAAGCCGTTTCTGCGCCTGCCGCTGGTAGATATTGCACCCGAGACGGCAGAGCTGGTTGATAAGGCACTTGCTGATGCCCAATTGATTCAATGAAAAGAATAATTTATCTATGATTAGGCAGAAAACTAAACCCGCTCGCAAGCTTTTGGTTGAAAATCGGAAGGCACGTTATCATTATGAGATTCTTGATACGCTTGAAGCGGGTCTCGTGTTGCATGGAACCGAAGTGAAATCTCTGCGTGCCAATCAGGCCAATATCGCGGAGAGCTATGCCAGTTTCGAGAATGGCGAGTTCTGGCTCATCAATTCCTATATTCCTGAATATATGCAAGGCAACCGTTTTAATCATGAGCCACGCCGGTTGCGCAAGTTGCTTATCAGCAGAAAGGAAATGTCTCGGCTTTTCAATGCCATCTCGCGTGGCGGTATAACAGTTGTGCCCTTGCGACTTTATTTTAATGCCCGAGGGCGGGCAAAGCTTGAGCTTGCCCTTGCTCGTGGTAAGAAAATCCATGACAAGCGTGAAACAGAAAAGAAACGTGATTGGAACCGCGAAAAGGCGCGACTTTTACGTGGCTGCGATTGAAGAGGCCTACAATAGCCATCATAGCTGGTCGAGATAAGTGCGTGCTGCCTGAAAAACATCATGAAACATGGCTTTGGTCAGGACACCAGTGTTGGTATTGTAGCGTGAGCAATGATAGCTCGAAAATATTCGTAAGTGGTTGATATCTATCTGTTGTCCATGGCCGAAAGGATGATGTGAAGCTGGCCTGCCCAACGCTTTTATCGTTGACCAGTGCGCAATTGCACCTAGTGTGATAACAGCCCGCAGTTGCGGCAAGTTCTGCAAAAGAGGAGCAAAAAAACGGCGACAGTTGTTGATTTCTTGCCTTACAGGTTTGTTTTGCGGTGGCACGCAGCGAACGGCGTTGACAATTGCCGTTTCAATCAGTTCAAGGGTATCGTCAGGGCGAGCTTCAAACATACCATGGGCAAAACCAAATTCCTTTAGCGTTGCATAAAGGAGATCGCCCGCATAATCGCCTGTAAAAGGCCGGCCTGTTCGGTTGGCACCGCGCAGGCCCGGCGCAAGGCCGATAACGAGAAGGCGTGTTTTGCGTATACCATCTGCAGGGAAAAATAAGGGGACAGGTGCATTGTTCCACAACGGTTGCACCAAACGCCATTCTTGTAAAAATCTATTCAGCCGCGGGCATAGTATACAATCCTGTGAGGGTTCAGAATAGAATTCAAGATTAGACATCAGTACCAATTAATCATCACGATCTTCATAAAAATTAGGCTCGGTAGCAGCCTGCCCATTTGGGGTACGGCCTACTTCATTCTTCAGGGAGATAAGATCAATAAAATGATCTGCTTGCCGGCGCAGATCGTCAGAAATCATTGCCGGTTGGGTTGAAAGCGTTGAAACCACGCTTACTTTCCGGCCTTTCCGCTGAAGAGCCTCTACTAGAGAGCGAAAGTCCCCATCCCCAGAAAAAATGACAAAGTGATCCACAGTGTCGGAAAGTTCCATTGCATCAATAGTCAATTCTATGTCCATATTACCCTTGACCTTGCGGCGCCCATTGACATCGGTAAATTCCTTTGCAGCTTTTGTGATGACACGGTAATTGTTGTAATCTAACCAGTCAATCAGCGGGCGTATGGATGAATATTCCTGATCTTCAACCAGTGCAGTATAGTAATAAGCCCGTAAAAGATAACCACGTTTTTGAAAAACTTTGAGAAGTTTTCTATAATCAATATCGAATCCCAAAGTTTTTGAGGCAGCATAAAGATTCGCTCCATCAATAAAAAGAGCGATTTTTTCACGAGGGTCAAACATAATTTAAACCGTAACCAAAAATTCTTTGCAAATTTAAAGAAATGCAAAAATAAGTTGAAGAATTATCATAATCTAATTCATTGTCTGTTTCTTGCCAAGGTATTATAATAGGAAAATTAGCGCTTTAATCCCGGTTTTTCTTGTTTTTGGGAATAAAAATGGTTATCCATTAAGCTGATTTGCATAATTCTAATGCTTTAGAAAAGGAATACCTATGGCCCGCGTCACTGTAGAAGATTGCATAGATAAGGTTGAAAACCGCTTTGAGCTGGTTCTTTTGGCCGGTCATCGTGCACGTCAAATATCGCAGGGGACATCAATTACTGTTGATCGTAATAATGATAAAAACCCGGTGGTTGCACTGCGCGAAATTGCTGATGAAACGCTTTCTCCTGCTGATCTGAAGGAAGATCTTATCCATTCGCTTCAGAGATATGTGGAGGTTGATGAACCGGAAGTTACAGCTGCTCTTCTTGCTAAGGATTCAGTTCTAAGCGAGGCTGCTGATGCAGAGTTCAGCTTGGAGGAAGTGCAGGATAAAGATCATACTGTTCTCTTTGATCAGATATCGGAAGAACAGCTGCTTGCGGGTATTGAAGGTCTTGTTGCGCCCGAAAAGAATGATGATTTCTAAGCTGATAGACAAGAAGATTGCCGGTGGAGGTTATGTTTTGCAGAGGGTAGTGTATATCTGCTCTGAAAACGGCGCGTTTTTATGGTATTTTAAGTTATTATAACGGGTGGAAGCCACGTGGTTCCTTTACATATGCTGGATTTCTTTGGAGTTTAAGTGCGCATGATGCGTCAGTATGAGCTTGTTGAACGTGTACAGTGCTACAAGCCTGATGTTAATGAAGCACTGCTGAACAAGGCATATGTTTATGCTATGCAGAAGCATGGTTCGCAGACACGAGCTTCAGGTGATCCGTATTTTTCCCATCCGCTTGAAGTTGCCGCCATCCTGACAGATATGCATTTAGATGAGGCAACTATTGCCGTTGCCCTTCTGCACGATACCATTGAGGATACATCGGCAACACGTGATGAGATTGATCAGCTTTTTGGGCTGGAGATAGGCCAGCTGGTGGAGGGCTTGACCAAGCTGAAAAAACTTGATCTTGTTTCAAAAAAAGCTGTCCAAGCCGAAAACCTACGTAAGCTGTTTATTGCTATTTCACAGGATGTGCGGGTTCTGCTGGTCAAACTAGCGGATCGGTTGCACAATATGCGTACACTTGATGTCATGCGCATAGACAAGCGCCGCCGCATCGCCGAGGAGACGATGGATATATATGCGCCACTTGCCGGGCGTATGGGGATGCATGATGTCCGCGAGGAGCTGGAAGACCTCGCCTTCCGTTATATCAGTCCGGAAGCATGGCGAACGGTGAAAGACCGGCTAGCAGATCTTCTCAAACGCAATACGGATATTCTTGCCACTATCGAACAGGACTTGACATCGCTGTTTGCTAAACATGGCATTATCGCTTGTGTCAGTAGCCGCCAGAAAAAGGCGTGGTCGGTTTTCCGCAAGATGGAAATAAAGGCCCTATCTTTTGAGCAATTATCTGATATTTTCGGTTTCCGTGTCGTTGTTAAGTATATTGCGGACTGTTACCGAGTGCTTGGCATCATTCACATGACATGGCCGATGGTGCCCGGGCGTTTCAAAGATTATATCTCCACACCGAAGCAGAATGATTATCGCTCGATTCATACGACGATTGTCGGGCCGTCGCGCCAGAGAGTGGAACTCCAGATCCGCACCTGTGAGATGGATGAGGTTGCCGAATACGGTGTTGCGGCTCATTCAATCTATAAGGATCGTGGGTCGGATAATCTGCCCCAGAAACTGTCAAACGAAACCAATGCTTATGCATGGTTGAGGCAAACGATTCAGGCTTTGTCTGAAGGTGATAACCCTGAGGAATTTCTTGAACATACCAAGCTTGAGCTGTTCTGCGACCAAGTTTTCTGTTTTACTCCGAAAGGGCGTCTGATTGCGTTGCCGAGCGGGGCGATACCGATTGATTTTGCCTATGCGGTCCACACTGATATTGGCGATTCTTGTATCGGCGTCAAAATCAATGGCCGTATCATGCCGCTTATGACCCATCTTAAGAATGGCGATGAGGTTGAAATTATTCGTTCTCATGCGCAGGTTCCTCCCGCTGCATGGGAATCTTTTGTTGTGACAGGCAAGGCGCGCCTAGCTATAAGGCGCGCCACCCGCTCGGCTGTGCGTAAGCAGTATTCTGGACTTGGTGAGCGTATTTTAGAACGGGCATTTGAGCGGGCCGGCAAGAAATTCTGCAAGAATGACCTAAAGCCAATTCTTTTTCGGCTAGGACACAAGGATCTGGATGATGTCCTTACTTCTGTTGGGCGCGGTGAGCTGTCTTCAATGGACGTTGTCAGAGCCGTATATCCTGATTATCAGGATATACGCGCGGCCCGCAAGATCCAAGTGAAGCCGGGTGAAGAGGGCTGGTTTAATATTCAAAATGCTGCGGGAATGATTTTCAAAATGCCTAGGCGTGCGGGAAAAACCAGAAATCAGAGCAAGGCATCCAGTACTTGGCAGAATAATATGGGGGAGAATAGCAATGCCTTGCCGATTCGTGGTATAAGAGGGGGTATGCCGGTGCGATTTTCGCCGGAAGGTGCTGTTCCTGGTGATCGTATTGTTGGTATTTTGCAACCGGGGGATGGGATTATCATTTATCCTATCCAATCGCCGTCTCTAGCAGCTTATGATGATCAACCTGAGCGTTGGATTGATGTACGCTGGGATATTGATGCGGAGATGGAGGAGCGTTTTCCTGCGCGTATTAGCGTTGTTGCCATAAATTCTCCGGGATCATTGGCTGAGATATCGAAGATAATTGCGGATAATGATGTCAACATCCACAATCTTTTCATGGTTCATACTGCGCCGGATTTTACCAAAATGATCATTGATCTTGAGGTTTGGGATCTCAAGAATCTCAACCGGATTATCTCGCAGCTGAAAGAGGTTCGACTGATCAGCGATGCAAATAGGGTCAATGCCTGATAAGGATAATTAAAGGATAAAAACATGAAAGCAGAAGATGTTCTCGATATTTTCCAGAAGGCGGGAGCAATCCTTAAAGGGCATTTTATACTGACTTCAGGGCGGCATAGTGCAGTTTATATGCAAAAAGCACGTGTTTTTATGTATGCTGACCTAACGGAAAAGTTATGTCGCGCCCTTGCGGAGAAGATCCGGGTGGAAGTATCGGAGCCGGTTGATTATATCGTGGGCCCAGCAATTGGAGGTCTTATTCCAGCTTATGAGACGTCACGCCATCTGCATGTGCCGGTAATCTGGGTTGAACGCGAAAACAAAATCTTCAAATTGCGCCGATTCGATATTAGAAAAGGCGCACGTATCGTTATTGTCGAGGATATTGTGACAACGGGTCTTTCAGTTCGCGAAACCGTACAGGCAATGTGTGAGGCGGGAGGGAACGTTGTTGCTGCTGCCTGTATTATTGACCGTTCCGGCGGCAAGGTTGATGTTGATGTGCCTTTACTTGCACTTGCGGAGTATGTATTGCCTTCCTATGATGTGGATGCCTTACCGCCTGAAATTGCAGCTCTCCCTGTTGCTAAACTTGGCAGCCGTAATATTTCATGAAAATTTATGTATAGAAATTTATGATAGAATTGTTTATTGGCGATTTGTTAGTTTCAATCGGGCAATGTCTGGTAGGAAGGTCAGAATGGGAAAGGCTTGGCCATGTTCTGGGAGTTACATTGATGAACTATTAAGAGCAAATTGTTTCCCAATCACTTCTATCATAAACTTTGAGGAGTTTATCTGCAGAGCAGATCTGAAAGCTAAGAACACTGCTGTATTTAAGAGATTAGGGTCAATAAAATTTTGTTTAAAGATAGTAAAGTTCGTTTACCCCTTGAGGGAAGAGATGCTGCTGTTGCTTCCGAGGTTGTTTATGCTCAATATAAATGACTTATATTTTCATACGGGCAGTAATAGAAATTATATTGATATCTACGGAAAAACCACATGACGCTGAGAGTAACAAAGAACTGTTCTAACAAGGTCACCTCTTCAGTATATTTTATAAAAATCATTTAGCTGGAGTCTGAATTATAACAAAGCAGAAAGCTGGTTGTTTTTATGAATAAGGAAACATTTTTGCATTATGCGACATTGGCTGTTCCGCGCTATACGTCTTATCCGACAGCCGTGGATTTTGTTTCTATAAGCGATGAGATGCGTATTCACTGGCTTCAGGGATTAGAGCTTGATCAGACAGTTTCACTTTATCTTCATATACCCTATTGCAGTAATCTCTGCCACTATTGTGGCTGTTTTACCAAGGCTGTACGGCGCAAGGATATTATTGATACATATGCAGATATTATTGAGCAGGATATCCGTTTGCAGGCATCATACCTTAAGGGAAAACCCCGGGTTATTCATCTTCATTGGGGAGGTGGAACGCCATCACTTTTGTCACGCAAAAGCTTTAAAAAAATTATGCAGGCATTGCATGAGACGTTTCTTTTTGATGCGGCAGCAGAACATGCGATTGAACTTGATCCACGCACGGTCAGGCAGGAGCTTGTTTCATGCTTGGCCGAGATTGGTGTAAACCGGGCCAGTCTTGGTGTGCAGGATATTAACCCAGAGGTACAGAAGCTTATTGGGCGGATACAGCCTGTTACTGATGTTAGAAGTGCGATCAGGAATTTGCATGCGGTGGGAATCGAGCGAGTAAATTTTGATCTGATTTATGGGCTTCCCTTGCAGACGCAGCAATCCTTGCGTCAAACATGCGAAACTGTTGCAGCCTTCCAGCCAGACCGTCTTGCGTGTTATGGATATGCTCATTTACCTAAAAGGCGTTCCAATCAGAGGTTGATTGATGTATCATTATTGCCAAATGCTTTTGAACGTTTTAAGCAAATTGAAGTTGTTGCTGATAGTCTTTGCCGGTTTGGCTATGAGGCGATCGGGATTGATCATTTTGCCCGTCCCAGTGACCCGATAACTATTGCTATGCATGAAAAAAAGCTGCGCCGCAATTTTCAAGGATATACGGATGATGACAGCCGCGTGCTGATCGGGTTTGGAGCTTCATCTATTTCTGAATTTTCGCAGGGTTATGTCCAGACAGTTGCCGATATCAATCAATATAGGAAGGCTATTGCGGTAGGGCGGCTTGCTACTGTACGAGGCATAATCATGAATGATGATGACAAAGTGCGAGCAACACTTATCGGTGATCTTATGTGCCAGTTTAAAGTTGATCTTTCCCGTTATGGCGGCAAGACACTTTTTGCAGTGGAACTTGAAAGGCTAAAAACGATTATTGCCGATGGTATAGCCCATGAGGTCAATGGTATTATTTCTATCACTGAAGTAGGCCGTCCGTTTGTCCGAGTTGTTGCTGCCTTGTTTGATAGGTATCGTAATCATAACATTGCCCAGTTCAGCGCGGCTGTGTAAAGGGCATATAAAAATTCACAGGAACTGTGTATTCTGACACGGAACGGGTTTTTGTATCATGTGTTAAGTTTGGGCAGAAAGATAGCCACGATGCCGAGGAACGGCAGAAATGAGCAGACTGTGAAAAGGTTTTGATTACCGATTATGTCTCCCAATGCGCCAAGCACTGCAGCTGAAATAGCTCCAATACCGAAGGCAAGTCCGAAAAAAAGACCTGCAACAGTGCCAATTTTATCTGGTATAAGTTCCTGGGCAAAAACGACAATTGCTGGGAAAGCCGAGGCAAGAATCATGCCGATCATAATTGACAAAACCGCCATGACCGGTAGGCTGACGTGCGGCAATATCAGAGTGAAAGGTAATACACCGAGAATCGATACCCAAATAACAGAGGTTGCTCCGATCCGATCGGCAATCGGGCCACCGAAGATTGTGCCAATCGCAACACCACCAAGATAGAGAAACAGCAGATATTGCGCTTGATGGATATCAATTCCAAATTTTTCCATAGCAAAAAATGTGTAGAAGTTGCTGATGCAAGCGAGATAACTGTATTTTGCCAGCATCAGGATAACAAGTACAAGCAGAGCATGGTGTATCTCTGTCTTGCTCAGGTTAGTATGTACGACAGCGGGTTTGCTGTTGATCCGTTTTTTCAGATTATCCGCGTACCAGCGGCTAATGCTGATAAGCACAATCACGCTAATAAAGGCGACAGCAGCAAACCAACCAATGTGTTGCTGCTGTCTAATGAAAAGTGCGGCAAGCAGTGGTCCCAACGCCGTACCGGCATTGCCGCCGACTTGGAAAACTGATTGAGCAAAACCATATTTACCGCCGGAAGCAATCCGGGCAACTCTTGAGGCTTCAGGATGAAAGATGGAAGAGCCAAGACCAATGCAAATAGCTGCAGCTAGAAGAATATAGTAATTATGCGCATTGGCAAACATTATCAAGCCACCCATCATGAAGGCCGAGGCAAAAGGAAGGGAATAGGGTAGTGGCTTCTTGTCCGTATAGATGCCAATAAGTGGCTGTAATAAAGAGCCGGTAATTTGATAAGTTGCTGTAATAATGCCTATTTGTAGCAGGGAAAGGTTGTAATTGGCACTCAAAAGCGGATAAATGGCAGGCAGTATAGATTGCATGACATCATTAAGAAGGTGACTGAGGCTGATTGCAAGGATTATGACTATAAGTGTATCTTCAACTTTAATTTCCGATGAACCGCTGGTTTTTGTACCGTTATTCATCTTGGTCGTTCCTTTTCATCCCGGACAGGTTTTATGTATTTATCTAACTGTATATCCGATAAGCACAAACTTTAATGATGTATCGCGACAGAAAATAGACACTTCATTTGTTTAAAAGATAAAGTTTGATAATGTAGACTGAAAGTTTTTCTTGATAAAGAATTAAAGGAGAAATTTGGTTCATTATGCCGAATATGGTTATATTTTTGTCCCTGGGGCCCTAGATAAAATTATTATGTTATTTCGTAGACGAAAACAAGCGAGTTTGTGCGAGCGTATATCCGTGTGGTTTTGGCCACGGCGTTCCTTTTCCCGTTCGTTTCGCTATATGGGAAAACGCGTTCTTCGCATTCCAGCAACGCCCCATGCGGTGGCATTGGGGCTTGCTGTCGGCATTTTTTCCGCCTTTACTCCACTATATGGTCTGCATATTATTCTGGCTGTTATGGTAGGGTGGCTACTCTCTGCCAATATGGCTGCTGCTGCAATCGGCACGGCTTTTGCCAATCCGCTTACAATTCCTCTGATTTTCAGCGCAATTTATGCGTTGGGCCGCATCATCCTGAATATTCATGACCATTCTGTTTCAATAGGTGAGTTTTTTAAATTGCTGAACGACTGGAATTTTGCTGAATTATGGATTATATTTTCGCAGCTTTTCGTAGGTTCTATTGTTTTGGGAAGTATAGCCGCTGTGCTGGTTTATATGTCAGCGCTCAAGGCAACAAGACGCTTTCGCAGCAGGCGTAATGCTAGGTTTGCGAGGCGGGTGGGTGGTAGACAGAAGCTTAAGAGTGCCGGGAATACTAAATATTAGGATACCAGATGGGGTTTTCCATGGTCATAGGCATCGGTAATGATATCATTGATATCCGGCGTATTGAAAAAGTTCTTGACCGTCATGGACAACGGTTTATAAGGCGTATTTTCACGTCGACAGAGCGGGAAAAGTCGGAAACGGGAAAAAAACGGGCAGCTTCCTATGCCAAGCGGTTTGCTGCAAAGGAGGCTTGTGCTAAGGCGTTAGGAACCGGTATAACCGCCGCTGTGTGGTGGCGTGATCTTGGTGTTATCAATCTGCCTTCTGGTAAACCGGGCATGGAGCTTGTAGGCCATGCCCGCATGCTGATTGAATGTTTACTACCTACCGGCCACGAGGCCATCATACACCTGACAATAACGGATGATTATCCGTGGGCACAAGCCTTGGTCGTTATTGAGGCACTTCCCGTGGATAGAAAGCAAAAGACATTAGTATAGTAATGTAAAGCACAGTTTAAAGTGAAGCTGAAATAGATAGGCGAAAAATAATGAGTAAAATTTTTGACTGCTCAATATCCGGAAAAAATAAAACCGGCAGCACAAAGGAAATGGTGCTTGTTATTATCGAGGCACTTCTTTTGGCGCTTGTGATCCGGACATTTCTGTTTCAGCCATTTACGATTCCTTCAGGGTCGATGCGGCCGACACTCCTTGTAGGTGATTATCTTTTTGTTTCGAAATATGCTTATGGCTATTCTCATTATTCTCTGCCCTTTTCTCCTGATCTTTTTTCTGGCCGTATCTGGGCAGCTGAGCCTAGGCGCGGTGATATTGCCGTTTTCCGTCATCCGCAGGATACATCGCTTGATTATATCAAGCGTGTGATTGGCTTGCCGGGAGATAGAGTGCAGATGCGTGATGGTAACCTTTATATTAACGGGATGATTGTTCTGCGAGAGAAAGTTGGTGAAACAAGAAGTGTGGATATGATAGGCGATATTCCACCCGAAGGACACCTTTTCGATCCGACGCTGGATAGGCCAGTTTCAGTCTATCGCGAAACCCTAGATAATACTGTTTCGTATAATACATTTGATATATTGCCAATAGGTTTAGGCGATAATACCGAGGTTTTTGAAGTGCCTGCGGGGCATTATTTTATGATGGGAGATAACCGTGATAATTCGCTCGACAGCCGGTTTGGGGTTGGGTATGTGCCGTTCCAGAACCTTATAGGCCGTGCGAACCTGATCTTTTTCTCTATAGGTGGTAATTCCAGTGCATGGCAGGTTTGGCGTTGGCCTGCAAATATCCGCTGGAATCGGCTGTTCAGCTTTGTGCAGACTGTTAAAGATATACCTCCCAGGCTATAATGGGGACTGTTATGGCTGAAAGCTATATAAAGCAGCTTGAAAAGGCCATTGGCTACCACTTTAAGAACAAGGCGCAGCTGGAAGGCGCTTTAACCCATGCCAGTTTTCAAGGTGCAAACCAAGGCAATGGCAATTATGAGCGCTTGGAATTTCTGGGAGACCGTGTTCTAGGGCTTCTTATCGCTGAGATTCTTAGTCAGTTTTTTCCTAATGCGACGGTGGGAGAGCTTTCTATCCGTCTTAATGGGCTGGTTAATGCAGAAGTCTGTGCACAGGTGTCGGAAGAAATCGGCCTTCCGGACAAGATCCTTATGGGAGCAGAGATGAAGTCGCTTGAGGGGCGGCGGCTTATCAATATTTATGCCGATGTTGTGGAGGCGCTTATTGCCGTGATTTATCTTGATGGAGGACTTGAGGCTGTACGCCCGTTTATTCACCGTTACTGGGATCGGCGTGCCCAGGGCTCAGAGGGCCAACGGCGTGATGCTAAGACCCAGCTGCAGGAATGGGCGCACCAGGAGAGTGGAACCCAGCCGTTTTACCGTATTTTAAAGCGTAAGGGCCCGGATCATGATCCCGTATTTGAGGTTGAAGTGCGGGTTTCCGGTTTTGCTCCGGCAAAGGGTAAGGGACAGTCAAAGCGGCAAGCTGAACGCGCCGCAGCAGAAAAAATGTTGTGCCAAGAAGGTGTGTGGGAAAAGAAGGATGGTGAACAGAAATGACGGGTGATGGTAAATCAACCATCCGGTCCGGTTTTGTAGCACTTGTCGGTGCCTCCAATGCAGGAAAGTCAACTTTTGTAAATCAGCTGGTTGGAGCAAAAATTTCGATTGTAACCCACAAGATGCAGACAACTCGTACCCTGGTGCGTGGTATTGTTATTCATAATAATACGCAAATTGTGCTTGTTGATACGCCAGGGATATTCCAACCGAGAAAACGGTTTGATCGTGCTTTGGTTTCAACTGCTTGGGGTGGAGTCCGCGATGCAGATATTGTGCTGGTCATTGTTGATGTGCAGGCAGGGCTTAGCGGTGAAGTAGCGGCAATCTTTTCTGGGCTAAAACGTATGCATCACCCTAGGATTCTGGTGCTGAACAAGATTGATCGAGTGAATAAGCAACTTCTTCTAGAATTGACAGCCGCAATAATCAATGAGAAGGCTCCCTTTGAGCGCGTTTTTATGGTTTCTGCGCTTAATGGTTCGGGATGCGGTGATGTGTTAGATTATCTGGCAAAAGCGTTGTCGGAAGGGCCGTGGTACTATCCGGAGGACCAAATATCCGATATGTCAGTACATCAGCTTGCGGCTGAGATAACCCGTGAAAAGCTTTATCTGCGTTTACATGATGAATTGCCTTATTCTTCCATTATTGAAACCGAGCGCTGGGAAGAGCGGAAGGATGGCTCGGTCTGCATTGAGCAGGTTGTGTATGTCGAGCGTAAAAGTCAGAAAAAGATTGTGCTTGGACATAAAGGGAGTACGATCAAGTTCATCGGACAGGTGGCCCGTAAGGAAATTTCAGAAATTCTTAAACGGCCGGTTCATTTATTCCTGTTTGTCAAGGTATGTGACAACTGGAGCGATGATCCGGAACGTTACCGCAAAATGGGGCTCGATTTTTCAGATTGATTGATGGAATGGCGTGACGATGCAATTATCCTTGGTGTTCGGCAACATCATGAGACAAGCACTATTGTTGAATTGATGACGCGTGTGCATGGCCGTCATCTTGGTGTGGTCAAGGGCGGGCGGGCGCGGTGCATGCAGCCGTTGATGCAACCGGGCAATTGTGTTGCAGTGTACTGGTGGGCACGTTTGGAAGAACATATGGGGAAGTTCCGTTTGGAAGCGATGGATTTTTCAGCCGCAAGAATTATGCAGATACCATTTGCACTTTATAGTCTGCAAACGGTCGCTGCGCATTTGCGCCTGCTACCGGAGCGTGATCCTTATCCAGTACTTTATGAAGCCTTGCAGCTGCTGCTTGAGCATTTTGCAATACCTCTGCTTGCCGCTGAAATTCTAATGCGTTTTGAAATGCGCTTACTAGAAGAGTTGGGCTTTGGGCTTGATCTGACATGCTGTGCGGTAACCGGAATTAGAGAAGACCTTGCCTATGTTTCGCCAAAATCAGCGCGAGCTGTCAGTCGTTCCGCCGGGCTACCATGGAAAGAAAGGCTTCTGATACTACCTTCTTTTTTGTATCAGCCAGATTCTCATCCTGCTTCATCTGATGATATTCGCAATGGTTTCCGCCTTACAGGTTTTTTCCTTGCTCGGCATGTCTGGGAGCCCTGCGGGCTGACACCGCCATCATTCCGCAATAGGCTTATCAAACAACTGCTCGGTGACGTGGTCTTTTTATAAAACCAGCCTGTTGTGAATTTATTTTATTCTAAATATAGGTTGTTGCATAAAAATTATGATAGAGATGAGCTGGCATATTGCGGGTTAATCTTTTTTCTCATAAAGCTTAAAAGGGCGAATCTTGGTATCTATCTTACGGACAGAGGGAAAGAGATAGTTATTTATAATACAAATTGAGATATTATGGGTAAAACCCTTGCTAGGGATGTATTGCTCACCTGATACTTGATTCTAAGCAGAGCTTTGTGTCAGCTATAGATCGTACGGTTGTTTCTATTTCGTCAATCCTGCGCAATTCCGGCCCAAATAAAGATTTCAATCGTGTAGTGAAAAATCTTAATTTTCGGATAGAAATTGTCTATGTACCGACAGTTGGCATACGCAGCGATGGAATTTTATGGAAGAAAAATATGAGTTCATAGGCAGTAATCTGGCGTAGATTGTACGGCACAGGGTACATAAAGGGAAAAAGCCTATTATCGCTCTGATGGGTGATTTTTTATAAAACAGGGCATTCCCAGTTGCGTGGTGTGTGTTGGCGTGATATCATAAAAGTTTTTTGGTGCTTTCAGGACAAAAGGCTGTGATAAGGCAAGAGAAAAAGCGATTGAAACTGAATGCGAGGACCGTTGAATAGATTGGTTTTGCCATCATGCTTTTTCTGTGAAGCAGAAATCTATCCTTAAATAGCTCTTTTCAAGCTTGCAGACAATGCTATAAAAAGTCGAGAATAAATGGAGAACCCTCGCAGGCATCACAGCCGCGACCTATCTGTTGGATAGCATTATTCATCCGCCCCTTACGACTAAGCAGCTCGTCAGCAAGGCTGACGAGCCTTGTATTGGGAGTGGCCGAAGGGGCCTGTTCTCGTAACCGGACCGCCAATAATTTTCTTCCACAGCTGGGCTTAAGTGCACAGGCGATGATAAAGGCGGCTGCTGTTGAGCGTGAAATACCCATAAAACAGTGAATAAGCAATGGAATTGTCCTATTCCATAATTCAGCAAACTGTAAGAGGGCATGTAACATGCTTCTGGGCTGGAGAGGTGAACTCTTCACGTTCTTCGTTTATGTCGTTAAAATACAGGCAAAGATGTTGTATTTCAGAAATTGTGCTGGGTCGTATTACAGGCGTGTCTGGATTAATCAGGGTAATCATATCACGCACTTGGTATTTTTCTGCTGTTGCAGCAAGTTGTGAAAGAGGGCTGATAACAAGATAGGGCATAGTACTATTTCTTAGTTATGTAAGCTATCAACGGTGACAAACCAGATAAAGAATCTGCCTTCATATACTGCTGTTATTATGATATAGAAAGGCTATTTGATATGCTGATGCGATTTTGACGTCTGATAGACAATCTAAAAACGCTGCTACACGCAGAATTAATCGACACCGACTCTGTTTATTTCTGCATCAGAGCTCTCGTTCCCTATCTGACAGAATGAAATATACATTGGGAGGTAATGAAAAAGCTAATGGTATGCCCTGAGCCGTAACCGGAATACCAGCATCTGTCAAGGCCTTGAGCTGTCCGATCCTTACAAGGGCAATAGCTTTTGTACCGGCCACTGTCCCAAGTACGCCGACACGGCTGCCTTCCGCCTCAATAACAGTGCCGGCTCGAGGCAGGAAAGAGCTACTTGCTGCAATCAGAACACGCTTACGTGCCGTACCTCGGTGCTGGATGCGGGAAATAACCTCCTGACCAATATAGCAACCTTTTTCAAAGGACAAACCATTGATTTTGTCATAGTTGATGTCATGGGGAAATACATCGCCCGGTTCGAAATCTGTACCGCTTTCAGCAATACCATTTTCAATTCGGATGATATCCCAGGTTTCCGTGTCATCAACAGCAGCATGCTCTTGATTTTTAATATAGTATGTTCTGATAATATTATATTTTTTATTTACTCTTTTATCATTAAAAATCAGCGTACTATCATCTTTTTCTGTTTTCGAGCTTGTATGCTTGATGAGTTTTTCCTGAAAAATATCCACAATTGCATGTTTTTTTTCATGAATTTCAATGTTGGCTCGTAACCTGTAAAGGTTCAGTCTCCTGATAAAAGCATTGGCGATTGCGCTGCGGATATCAATGAAAAACAGTCCATTATGATAGCCGATAAGAAAATCAAATAGAACCTTGCCATGTGGGGAAAGCAGGGCACCGGGGAGCATATCCTCCTCGCTGATTTTTTTAATATCTGTCGTAATAACATTCTGCAGGAAATGGCCAGAATCGGGGCCGCTGATGGTAATAAGTGCACGGTCATTTAATTGACCCAAATGATGATTTTCTGTCATAGATTCTTGCCTTTCTATATCAAGTTACGTAAGTCGAGATAAATTGGCCTGCAAGGAGCAAGATCGATGCCCCAGATATTTGATATGATTTTAAAAAATGCAATGATTGTAAACCATAATGGAGCAGGAAAACGTGATATCGGTATCCGTAATGGCCGTATTGTGGCCCTTGGCGATTTGTCGCGCACATCAGCCGGTGAGGTGATTAATTGTAGCGGACTTCATATCGTGCCCGGCATGATTGACAGTCAAGTTCATTTCCGTGAGCCAGGCTTTGAACACAAGGAGGATCTTGATACAGGTTCGCGGGCAGCTGTTCTGGGCGGTGTGACAGCCGTGTTCGAGATGCCCAATACAACTCCATCTACTACATCGTCTGAGATGCTGATCGACAAGGTGATAAGGGCTCGTCACCGCATGCATTGTGATTTTGCCTTCTGGGTTGGCGGTACACGGGAAAATGCGCATGAGCTTGGCGAGCTGGAGCGTCTGTCGGGGGTAGCCGGCATCAAAGTTTTTATGGGGTCTTCCACCGGTGATCTTCTGGTGGATGATGATGCGGGTGTGCGCGCAATCCTCAGGAATACGCGGCGGCGGGTGGCCTTTCATTCCGAGGATGAGATCCGGTTAGTTGAGCGTCAGCACTTGCGCATAGAAAATGATGTGGCTTCCCATCCTGTTTGGCGTGATGATCTGGTTTCTCTTAAATCTACCGAGCGGCTGGTAGGTATTGCGCGTGAAACAGGGACGCGTATTCATTTGCTGCATGTTTCAACAGCAGAGGAAATAGCATTTCTGAAAGACCATAAGGATCTTGCCACTCTTGAAGTAACGCCGCACCATCTAACGTTAAGCGCGGATGATTATGCGCTTTTGGGCACGTTGATACAGATGAATCCGCCTATCCGTGCCGCCCATCACCGGAATGCACTTTGGCTTGGTCTTCAGCAAGGGATTGTGGATGTTATTGGTTCGGACCATGCTCCTCATATACTGGAGGAGAAGCAAAAGCCTTATCCAGCTTCCCCTTCAGGCATAACAGGGGTACAGACAATTGCTCCCATCATGCTGGACCATGTCAATTCCGGGCGGCTAACACTTGAAGCTTTTGTTGATTTGACCTCGCATGGTCCCAACCGTATTTTCGGCATAAGCCGCAAAGGGCGTATTGCCGTGGGTTACGATGCCGATTTGACGGTTATCGATCTGAAACGGCGTGAAACCATTACAAATGCCGCAGTAGCCTCAAAGGCAGGATGGACACCCTATGATGGTAGGATGGTGACAGGCTGGCCTGTCGGGACCATTATCCGTGGTCATCGCGTTATGTGGGAGGGGGAAATTGTCACATTGTCCAAAGGTGAACCTGTCGAGTTTATCGAGACATTACCGCATTGTTAAATTACCAACCAGAAAAAGTTACAACTGGCTGCGTTATTTCCATTATGTTTACTCTGTTTCCTATTCGTTCGGGCCATCCGTTTCTAGGAAACGGCATTTCGCTTCCAGTGAAATGCCTATGCGGAAAAGTTATGTAGCTGCAGATTTCCTGATCGTATCAAAATTGCTTGCTGCCATAAATCTGGTATGGTTGAACTATTTGCGATTTTGAAAGCTTTGAAAGCTTTTCGAGCAGTATGGCAGTAAAATTATGATCAGCACAGTCGGAATTTATAAAAAACTAAAATGATCGCAAAAATTTCCATGCAAGTCCAGTATCCGTGTGATTCGGTTAATAATCTTTGATTTGCCTATCCGTAAAATTTCCTATAAAAGAGGAAACTGCCGTTTTGATGCAAAGCTTGTTCGCTAGGGATTTATTCTCGCTATAGGCTTTTGTAGGTGGAAAATCAGCCTGATGGTATAACCACAGCCGTTTCTTATCTCCCCAAAGAAGCATCAACTGATCGGCTTTGCCTGCCTGGTGAGAAACATGCTGCAGTGAGCAGTACTGAATCATACGCTGATTGTGCTTATGAATGAATCCTTGGCAAGATGACTGGATGTGCGCAATTATGGCCCGGCTAATTTTTTGAGATTATATACTTGCTCTTGGGACAAGATCAATAATCCCTTCATCAGGGCCGTGGTGTGCAGAAGTGGGTTGCGGAGTAGGCACCAGATAATAATATAAAATACGGACAGAGTGGTCTGTTTAATCTTTGATAAATATTCTGTCCAGCTGGTGGTGACGTTTTGTTTCTTTGGATTGGAGGAAGTGAAGTAATGGTAGCTTTGCGTTTTTACAATACATTGACGCGGCGGAAAGATGATTTTCGGCCGATTGATGCTGCAAATGTGCGTCTTTATGTTTGTGGCCCTACTGTTTATGATTATGCCCATATTGGCAATGCGCGGCCTGTTATTGTGTTTGACGTGCTTTACCGGCTGTTGCGCTATATCTATGGGAGGGATCATGTATTATATGTGCGCAATATTACTGATGTTGATGATAAGATCAATGCCCGTGCTGTGCATGATTATCCTGATTTGCCATTGAATGAAGCAATCCAGCGGCTGACGTCGGCAACAAATGCGCAGTTTCAGACTGATGTTGCGGCTCTTGGCTGCCTTGATCCTGATATCCAGCCGAGGGCGACTGATCATCTTGCTGAGATGCGTGCAATGATTGAACGGTTGATTGAGCGGGGCTATGCGTATATCGCTGAGGATCATGTTCTTTTTTCTGTTGCCAGCATGGGAAATAATCCACGTTACGGTGCACTTTCGGGGCGTTTACTGGGTGATATGATTGCTGGTGCGCGTGTTGATGTAGCTTCCTATAAACGTGATGAGATGGATTTTGTTCTCTGGAAGCCGTCAAAAGAAAACGAACCTAGTTGGCTGTCCCCTGCAGGTATTTCTATCCGTGGGCGCCCTGGCTGGCATATTGAATGCTCAACCATGTCAATGGCAAAACTGCTGCAGCCATTTGGCGGCGGCCTTTCGTGTGATGATACTACGGCTAATATATTTGATATTCATGGAGGTGGTCTTGATCTTGTTTTCCCGCATCATGAAAATGAGATTGCCCAGAGCTGCTCAGCTTTTGGTACTAGCCGCATGGCTAATATCTGGATGCATAATGGCTTTCTACAGGTTGAAGGTCAGAAAATGTCTAAAAGTCGGGGTAATTTTATTACGATACAGAACATTTTGGGCGAGAAGTTTCCCCAGTTTACAGCAGAGGCTGATAGAAAAATGCGTGAAAGCTGGGCAGGATTGGCTGCTCGTTTTTCCATGCTGCAGACACATTATCGTGAACCGCTTAACTGGACACGCCGGCGCCTTATCGCAGCATCGACAGAGCTTTACCGCTGGTATGAACTGCTACGTGAAATTAACTTTGATTCTTCTATTGATACAGGTGCCTATGATGCAATCGTCGAGGCACTGGCCGATGATCTCAACACATCGAATGCGATTACAGTATTACGTCGTTTTTACAAAAACCGTGATGCGCGTGCTCTTGGGAAGGGTATGGCACTTATGGGTTTTCCCACCCAAGCGCTTGTTTTTGAAAAGGATAATCCGTTGTTTGTCCGCAAGGCCGCCATATCTGAAGCGGAGATTAATACATGCATCAGAGAGCGTTTGGTAGCAATTGCGGTAAAGGACTGGAGAAAAGCTGATCATATCAGGGATGACCTAAAGAAAAAAGGCGTTTTTCTGAAAGACGCCATAAATCCCGAAACCGGCGATCGAATTACCCGCTGGGAGGTTATAAGATATAATGCGCCTCTTTCAGGTTAAAAACGTAATGAAACGTTTGTTGATATTTTTTACTTGGAATCCATCTGGTATCCGCTTTACTTGCTTTTGTTGTTAGTAGCTATGCTAGGATATGCTTGCTGCATTGGGCTTTGATCCTTCATATTGAGGCTCGATAGTGTAATGGAGATTCGTAGCAGGGCGTCGGGCCTTACCTAGTCTAGAATTTCTCAACGGAGCGGATGTCATGGGCAGAGCTGACATAATCAAAGGCCAAGAACTTGGCCTACATCTTGTATTGGCGTTCGACCGGGTGAGTATCGCTTTATTTTGAGTTCGCCTGAATAGGCAAAGCCAGTAGGTGATTTTGTTCTAGATACCGTTTGTCAGCGTGTCTAAAAAATAGGAGCCATACTTTTGCTATTCTTGAGCATTCGGGAAAAACAAGTCGGTTGATTTCAGAGCAGAAAAATTTCAGGCAATCTGCGCTTTATTCATACGGGGTAATTTTCTATCGAAAAGATTAGTCTATGGCGAAAGTGCGTTCGCAGAAATCCTATTTGAAGCAAACCGTGATAAGTTTCATTCCTTTAATGAAGTTTACGTAGGTTGACAACTTAATTCTGCTCTTGGCTGGCAAGAGGAAAAGCACTAATATGTATTCCATGAACACTGGAAAAATAAAGAAAACTGTTTCGGCCAATTCAGGCGATATGCTTAGGACGCTTGCCAATTTGTGGCCCTATATGTGGCCCGCTGCTGAGCCTGTGCTCAAGAGACGCGTTATTTTGGCTCTGCTATTTCTTGTTCTTTTTGTCAGCGTGTCTAAAAAATAGGAGCCATACTTTTGCTATTCTTGAGCATTCGGGAAAAACAAGTCGGTTGATTTCAGAGCAGAAAAATTTCAGGCAATCTGCGCTTTATTCATACGGGGTAATTTTCTATCGAAAAGATTAGTCTATGGCGAAAGTGCGTTCGCAGAAATCCTATTTGAAGCAAACCGTGATAAGTTTCATTCCTTTAATGAAGTTTACGTAGGTTGACAACTTAATTCTGCTCTTGGCTGGCAAGAGGAAAAGCACTAATATGTATTCCATGAACACTGGAAAAATAAAGAAAACTGTTTCGGCCAATTCAGGCGATATGCTTAGGACGCTTGCCAATTTGTGGCCCTATATGTGGCCCGCTGCTGAGCCTGTGCTCAAGAGACGCGTTATTTTGGCTCTGCTATTTCTTGTTCTTTCCAAGATCATTTTGATTCTTGTCTCTTATTTTTTCAAGTATGCTATCAATGCACTTGGCGGTAATCTGCAAGCACCGCTATGGCTTCCAGCTGTCATTGTATCGCCGTTTATGCTTGTTTTTGCTTATAATTCTGTCCGCATTCTCCAAGCAGCATTAAACCAGTTGCGTGATGTGCTTTTTGCTTCAGTGGGACAGCATGCCGTGCGTAAGCTTGCCCGGAAAACCTTTATTCATATGCATGAATTGTCGCTCCGCTTTCATCTTAAGCGGCGGACAGGTGGCCTTTCGCGTATTATCGACAGAGGTACAAAGGGTATTGAAGCAATTGTCCGCTTCACAATATTGAATACTGCGCCGACCATTCTTGAATGTGCCATTACTGCCTTTGTGGTTTGGTTGTCCTATGGCTGGCTTTATCTAGTTATTGTTTTGGCAACAATCAGTTTTTATGCATGGTTCACGATTGCGGCCAGTAACCGGCGTATTGCCATCCGTCGCGATATGAATGCTTCTGATACCGAAGCCAATACGCGTGCGATTGATTCGCTACTGAATTTTGAGACCGTTAAATATTTTGTCAATGAAGCAATAGAGATAAAACGTTTTGATGCATCTATGGCGCGTTATGAACAAGCTGCCATTAAGACATGGGTATCTTTAGGTTGGCTTAACTTTGGTCAGATTGTCATCTTTAGTCTTGGTATGGCTGTGCTGATGTTGATTTCGGCTTACGAGGTAATGTGGGGGCAACAGACGCTCGGTGATTTTGTTTTTGTCAATGCCCTTCTCATTCAGCTATCCATCCCGCTTAATTTTATGGGATCAAGCTACCGTGAAATCCGGCAAGGACTGACTGATATTGAGCAAATGTTTGATCTCTTAGATGTCTCCGAGGAGATTTGCGACAAGCCAAATGCACCCAAACTTGAAATCAAAGGAGCTTTGATTTCTTTCAATAAGGTTGAATTTTCCTATGATCCTGAGAGGCGAATCCTCAAAGGAATCAGTTTTGAAGTGCCGGAAGGTAAAAGGGTCGCGATTGTCGGCCCCTCTGGTGCTGGAAAATCCACGATTTCACGCTTGCTGTTCCGCTTTTATGATGTCCAGTCTGGCGAGGTGATGATTGATGGGCAGGATGTGCGTAATGTTGCCCAAGAAAGCCTGAGGAAGGCAATTGGTGTGGTGCCGCAGGATACGGTGCTCTTTAATGATACTATTGCTTATAATATCCGTTACGGTAAACCTGATGCCAGTGACGAAGAGATATGGCATGCCGCTAGTCTTGCGCAGATCAGCCATTTTATAGAGAGATTGCCTCATGGTTATGAAACAATGGTGGGGGAGCGCGGTCTCAAGCTTTCGGGTGGCGAAAAGCAGCGTATCGCCATTGCGCGCACCATACTCAAATCACCTCCTATTCTTATTCTTGATGAGGCAACATCTGCTCTTGATACTGCGACGGAACAGGATATTCAGCAGGCGCTTGATCTGGTAAGCCGTGACCGTACGACACTTATCATTGCTCATCGTCTTTCCACGGTTATCAATGCTGATGAAATTCTGGTTTTGAAAAATGGAAAGTTCATAGAGCGTGGCACGCATCAGCAATTGCTTGAGAAGAGGGGCCTTTATGCCTCGATGTGGGTGCGTCAGCTTGAAGCGACAAAAGTTAAGGAAAGATTGCGTGAAATGCGTAGGGAAGATATGCTAGGCCTTCTTGATAAAGAAAAGCTGGTACTTTGAAAGTAACGGCCGATATGATATTTCTGCAGAAAGGCAAGGAAGATATTTTACTTTCAAGTTTTAGAAAGAATCGTTAATAGAAGAGGCTAAGACTATAGAATAGTCTTATTATCGGAAGCTTTTTTTATCGTAAGGTAGTTTTTACAGTCAATGACGGGAATTTATATGAATATATTGCAATCACTCCGCAATGGTTTTTCTCCTATCCATCCCGAAGGATATCCTTTTATTGCTGCATTTTTTATCGGCTCACTTGTACTTGGCTGGATATGGGACCCGCTTTTCTGGTTTGGTCTGCTACTTACCCTGTGGTGCATTTATTTTTTCCGTGATCCCAAACGGATAACACCTGTGAGCGCAGATCTTGTTATTAGTCCAGCGGATGGCAAGATTTCATCAGTCGGGTTGGTTATCCCGCCGCAGGAACTGGGATTGCCTCAGGAGGAAATGAAACGCATTTCCATATTCATGGATATATTTTCCTGCCATATTAATCGCATTCCGATTGATGGCACAATCAAATCAATCCAATATTACTCGGGCAGGTTTGCCAATGCAGAATTTGACAAGGCAAGCGAGCACAATGAGCGCAATAGCCTACTTATTGCTACGAAACATGGTAATATTGGTATTGTGCAGATTGCAGGACTGGTCGCGCGCCGTATTGTATGCTGGGTAAAAACAGGTGATGAGGTTATGGCAGGTAAGCGTTTCGGATTGATCCGCTTTGGATCGCGTCTTGATATTTATTTGCCGGCAGGGGTGAAAACACGGATAACTTCAGGCCAAAAGGTCATTGTTGGGGAAACGATTCTGGCTTCTTTTGATGAAAGTGCAGCGGTAGCCGATTTCAGGCTGGATTAAAGAGCCATGAAAACACCATCTCCTTTTCCACCTTTCAACGCAGATAATGCACATAACAGTGAAAATCCTAAGCTCCGGTCGGCAATCCCGATCCGATTTGTGATACCGAATATGATCACGATCATAGCTATTGTATCGGGTTTATCTAGTGTGCGTATGGCGATTGAGAATCGTTTTGAGCTGGCAGTCATTCTGCTGCTTGTTGCTGCTTTTCTGGATGGTGTTGATGGACGAATTGCCCGGGCGATCAATGGCTCTTCCCGTTTTGGCGAACAACTGGATTCCTTGGCGGATGCAATAAACTTTGGTGTTGTACCTGCCTTTCTGGTTTATATTTATATTCTTGAGCGGATTGGCAAGTTGGGTTGGCTTGCTGTTCTTATCTATAGTGTGGCCTGTTGTCTGCGTCTTGCTCGTTTCAATATCATGCTTGATGATAATGATATGCCAGAGTGGAAAAAGAATTATTTTGTCGGTATACCCTCGCCGGGCGGCGGTTATATCTTGCTTTTGCCGGTATATTTGGGGTTTCTTGGCATGCCGGTTGATGATACAAGTGCGATGATTTTTTCTGTTTACACGATTGTGGTTGCAGTTCTTATGGTCAGTAATTTGCCAGTATGGAATGGCAAATCCATACATGCTAGCATGCGGCGTGATGTTGTCATTCCGGTACAGCTTTTTATTGTAGCTTATTTTGTCCTTTTAGTCAGTTATATGTGGCCAACGCTTGCTATTTCAACATTTTTCTATCTTGCCTTTCTGCCGCTGAGTGTTTTTGTGCATCAACGCCGTGCTCGCAGCGAAACTTTTAAAAAAGGCAAATGAAGAAAATCTGCTACAAGACTTGCCTCTTATTGTTTCAAAGATTCTAGCCTTTTGTTAGCGTGACTTTGCCAAGGGTAAGATCGCATGGCTGGCCGCTAAAATCCTAAGTTGATAGAAGCGAAAATTGCTTTTGCTTATCCTTATCGATGCATCTATATTGACCTTATTTTCTGCTGCATGCTCATAATCCCTTCTGCAGCAGCAGATATTTATCTTGCCTATTCTGCTTGGCTCCCCTAGCCTTATTTTAGCGAGAAGCAATATAGTACATATTACAACTCTCGTCTCTTACTTTTGTATCAGTCAAGCTTATAATTTATTATAAGATAATTTTATCTTCTTTGAGATCTAATTAAGCAAGGTATACAATTTTTGCAACCCTTTCCTTAGTTGGAAGTATTTCAAGATCTTGGCTAGGCATGGCCTAATTTCAAAGTCCAAAACATCATCTCTTAAAAAACTCTAGCCTGCACGCTACTTATTAACACGTAAATCACTCATTGTTTTTAATATATATGTGGCTTTGTTGGTCAGATGTAGAGAAAAATTAGGAATTTCTATGATTATAATGCACTGGTTAATGATAACCTACAGCGGAAAGTTGCATAAGCAACATTAATTTTATTCCACTCGAAAAAAACCGACGCGAAAACGGGCACATAAATTGCATATTAGCATTGTGAAGTTGCTGAATGGTGTCTTTATTAAGATAGTTTGTATGATTTTGAACAGCATTGAGTCGTTAATCAGGCAACTGCATTAATTGAATGCGGCTGCCTGATTGTTTATTTGAATATATAGATGGATTATTACCTACTAAAAGCTATCTTGGTCTTGTCGATAAAGATTTGTACTTGGTTGGTGACTAGAAGTTTCTTCCAATCAACGGCACTGGAATATGTGATATCTCCTTCTGATATTTACCGGATTAGGCGTTTAATGGATTTAAAAATAATAAAAGAAAAGTAATTACTTGAAGTTATGGTGCCGAATGATCGTGCACGTGAGGTTGATTCTGATGGGTGGATGCGTTGGCAGAGATTAATGAGTTGAATGTGCTTGATCGATGCCACCACTTTTATGAATCGGAGAAAATTTATGAACGTTTGCATCCAGATACAAAGCAGGATGATGGTAGGAGCAATCAATATAAACTTTATCATTTTGGTATCAGATGGTATTTCGTTTAGGATTTTTTGGGAGCAGTGTGCTAATAGGCTCGGTGGTTCAAGCTTGGATATTGAAAATGGGACAATTATTTAGGGCTAAGCCGGTATTATATAGGGCAGGAAAGTAACAGAGACCTCTTAGAATCCAATCTCACGTCTCTCAATATGGCATTCATAGTTAGGGTTTATGCTTCTAAGGTAGAGAGATTGAACTGGATCGGGTCGATTATCCAATTAAGTCTCTTGGGGCTTTACTTATCTGGTATCAGGAACAGGACGAGGGTCCGCCCTTCAGCCCTCTTGAATTTTGCGCGATTTTGATAGTCTAGAAATGATTAATGAAGATTATGTCTGCCAGTCTAGGTTCCCAACTTGTTTAATGGTACTGTGATGAATATTATCAATTGCAAAACAGTAACCCATGATATCATAGTATTTCACTACTCCTTAATTGATCCGTAGTTTTTCTTAGAAAGGGTAGAAATCCTGATTTCAGCTGTGTTTTTGTATCTATCTATGGTTAAGGTTAATTCAAGTGGGAAGCATTTTGTAGGTAGTTTATCAAGATGGATAGGGCAGACATGGCAGCTATCCTCCTATAGTTGTAGGTATGCACTGATTTCAAGCCTTATAGGTACGAACTGATGTCTAAACGGTCAGCAGAATTCGGAATATGAGCCGCTTTACGGGTTCCTGCCGTTTAGCTACAATAAGGCGCTGACAGGTATGGCTAAAAGCTTTCTTTTTTTCGAATTAGCCCGGAAAAGCGCGCTAACCTTGTTTATAGTGGGCAGGTTGTAAGCATGTCGCTGATGGTTGGTCGTACCCCAGTCTTTGGGTTGATAAAGCTTTCCAACCAGGATAACTATCAGAAAGCAGGCATGCATATCGCTGTTATGTTGAAAGCATATCTGCCGGAATATGGGCTGTGTTGACAGGACAATTTGTTTAAGGAATGAAAATGGGCGTTCTGCACTATTTCCGTTGGGCATTTTTCTTTACGATTTTTGGTCTTCTTCTGGGAACATGGCTTGGCTGGTTCTATACTAACAGCTTTGCTGGTGTCGGCAACTTTTTCTTTATCTGTATGGTGTTGGCTATTTTGGAAATTTCGCTTTCCATTGACAATTCAATTGTCAATGCGCGGGTGCTACGTCATATGGAGCCTGTCTGGCAGCGCAGATTTTTGACTTGGGGTATTATCATTGCGGTTTTCGGTATGCGTATTATTTTTCCACTTACCGTTATAGCTTTTTCTGCGCGTATTGATCCGTTCTCGGCGCTTCGGCTTGCTATATGGCAACCGCATGAATATGCGCGTATTATGATGGATGCCCATGTAGGAATTTCTGCTTTTGGTGCTACATTTCTGATGATGGTCGGATTGAAGTATTTTTTTGATAGAGAGAAAGATGTGCATTGGATCCATACGATTGAAACCCTAGTGCATAAATTTACGTTTATGCAGGGAATCGAAGTTGTGTTGACGCTTGTTCTCATTCTTATATTTGCAGGACTGGTTGGTGATTCTAGCAAGCAAACATTTCTGATAGCAGCACTTTATGGCCTTCTGATCTTTCTTGTTGTTGAGGGAATAGGGGGTCTGCTTGATGCAAGGCAGGAGCAAATGGATGCCATACGCTATAGCGGGGCGGGCGCTTTCATTTATCTTGAGATACTCGATAGCAGTTTTTCATTTGATGGTGTTGTCGGTGCATTCGCTCTGTCAAGCAACCTTTTTATTATTGCTATCGGCCTTGGTATTGGTGCTTTTTATGTACGCTTCATAACAGTTATGCTAGTTGAAAACCAGATACTTAGCCGGTATCGTTATCTTGAGCACGGTGCTTTTTATACTATTCTCATTTTAGCCTTCAGCATGTATATGCAAACATTGGCTCATGTTCCTGAAGTTATCATTGGCTTGATCAGTATTCTGTTCATTTTGGCGGCATTTTATTCGTCCATCAATTATAACCGTAAACACCCTGAAAAATATATGGATACGCTGGAAGATAAATGATTTTCCTAAAGCTGAAAGAAGCAGCTCAATACTATTTTGCGCATGTCTCTCAGATGCCAAGAGCTACAGTAGCCTGAAAAGATTTCTGCAGAAGCTTTATCGTCTGCTTTTCTCGCCATAAACACCGCTTTTCATGACATCGCTTGGAAATGCCAAACTATGACTAATGCCTTTCTTGTCATGAAGATTACGTTTATCAATTAGTTTGAGAAGCTCTAGACTATCGTATAGGATAGAAATACGCTTTTTAATATATACAATAAATTAGCAGCCGAGATCACTTTTATAAAACAGATCTGTTCAAATCTATCAATTCCATTGGGTAATAAATACTTTGTAGAACTAGTCTAGAAGATTGATAGGAAAAATGCTCATGATGATTAGTCCAAATTGGTTTCCATACCATCAGGCACTATAGCAACAGCCCCCTATTCATTAAAGCAGCGAAAATGAAAACAGGTACCTGAAAATATCTCTATAAACTAGGTTCCACGCTGCAGGTGCTGTCACAGGTGTATTATCCTTTGAAAGGAGGAGCTTATACAGGCTGTTAGCAAATCTCGAAGTCTATTGCCTGATACTAAAATCTAGTGGCTGCAGTGATTAATTAGCCACTATGCTACATCCAACCCAGGGCGAATTCAGCGCATCGCGTCGGCCATTTGTGGCAAGATAGATGAGGCTATCCTAATTTTCTATCACAATTGTCAGAATAGATTTTACCTTTTTCTACAAAAATGCCAATATGGTGAGCTGCACCCTTGCCTCTGGATTTTTGTATTGCAGCTAACGCAATACTGCATGTACTAGCTTTTCTGCATGAGTATCCCTCCTGTTATCTGTTGAGTTATCACCAATAATCATAATTTTATAATCGCGTCCTGTTATGGCTTTCGTAATTTGATCAACAAAAAATTGAAATTATCTGCTTCATCGTAGTAGCGAATGATAATGGATCATAGGATAAATATTATCCATTTTATTTATGGTGTACAGAAACCAACTTTGGAACAATAAAATTGAAGATAACAAGTTATTATTTTAATATTATTAAATATAGTAGAGAAAGTTTTTCGCCTAGGAAATTCTTCTCTGGCCATTAATGGAACTATGTTTATTCTGTTCTGCTACAGAGCCGTGAGGCAATCCATGACCTAATATCGACTGTGTGCCTGTTATCTCGCCAGAAGATGAAATCAGTGTCCATAAAAACCGATTTCTGCCGTATTTTATCAATAGCATCAATCCATTGGCCGATCGTGAGATGGGGTAGTGCTTTTTGCAGGTTTTCACGGGGTATTTGCTTGCGCAGATATGGGCTTTCCACATCAGAGCCAAGGCGCATGCGCTCATAGCGAAGACGGCCGGCGAGCCATAGTGCCTGTATCTGTGAACCGGCCCAAGCTTTGTCGAGAATAAGGCCCACTGTATTCGGTATGGAGGCAAGAATGGCAGGGGCCCAGATGCCGATAAGGGATGGCGCATAGATAACAAATTTTCCAAGGATAACATCTGGTATCTTTGATTGGCTGCTCTGGCTTGTCCGTAACTGATACCGAAATTGCCGAACCGCTCCATTATTGATAGAAAAGGGCATACACAGGGAAATAGGAAGCAAAAACCCTTCATTGGCATCGATTATCTGTCCATCTGTAAGAAATAGCTGCATACTATTGCAGGTTATATCGGGTATTCTTGCCGTTTCGGGTATTGACATAATAATTCTGCAGCAGGATTAGATAAAAAGGAGTATCTATCCGTATGATATCAGCTCTTAATTTCATATTAAAGCGCTTAAAAGATTTGCCGGAATGATAATTTTTAGATAAAGATTAATGGCGGTTTTATTATGTCTGTCTGTCAAGGCCGGCTTTATCAATACGTGGAGTTTAATTAAAGCATGGCGCGCCAGTTTATCTATCATATGGCCGGGTTGCACAAGTCGTATGGCAATAAGAAGATTCTTGAGAATATACACCTTTCCTTTTATCCCAATGCGAAGATCGGCATTCTTGGGCCAAACGGCTCTGGGAAATCCACCATTTTGCGTATTATGGCCGGACTGGATAAGGAATATACCGGCGAAGCATGGCTCGCTTGGGGCGCGACCTGTGGGTATCTTCCGCAAGAGCCGGAGCTTAATCCAACAAAGGATGTGCGCGGCAATATCATGGAGGGTGTTGCTGGCAAGCAGGCGATTCTCGATCGTTATAACGGACTGATGATGAATTATTCGGATGAAACAGCAGAGGAAGCCACTAAACTTCAGGATATTATCGATAGCCAAAATCTATGGGATTTTGATTCACAGGTGGAAATGGCAATGGAAGCTCTACGCTGCCCGCCAGGCACTGCCAGTGTAACCAGCCTTTCAGGCGGTGAGAAGCGCCGTGTTGCTTTGTGTCGGTTGCTATTATCTAGGCCTGACTTGTTGCTTCTGGATGAGGCGACCAACCATCTGGATGCTGAGACTATAGCATGGCTTGAAAAGCATTTGCGCGAATATCCGGGTGCTGTGATGATTATTACCCATGATCGCTATTTTCTGGATAATGTGACCGGCTGGATTTTGGAACTCGATCGCGGGCGCGGTATTCCTTACGAAGGCAATTACTCCGCTTATCTGGAAGCTAAGTCTAAGCGCCTGATACAGGAAGGTCGTGAAGATACCGCCCGCCAGAAGGCGCTAGCGCATGAAAGAGAGTGGATCGCATCAAGCCCCAAGGCAAGGCAGGCAAAATCAAAGGCGCGCATCAACGCTTATAATGAATTGGTCAAGGCTGCTAATGACCGATATCTCAGCGAGGGGCATATTATTATCCCCTCTGGTGAAAGACTGGGACAGGTGGTTATTGAGATTCAAAATCTTTCCAAGTATTATGGTGAGCATTTACTGATTGATAATCTGACTTTTAAGATGCCGCTTGGCGGTATTGTTGGTGTGGTTGGCCCTAATGGTGTGGGTAAGACAACGCTTTTCCGTATGATTACAGGGCAGGAGAAGCCGGATTCGGGAACAATCCATATTGGGGAGACCGTGCGGCTTGGTTATGTTGATCAGAGTCGTGATACGCTTGATGCCAATAAGACTATCTGGGAAGAGATTTCAGGTGGGCATGATGTAATCAGGCTGGGAAAGTATGTAATGAACAGCCGTTCCTATTGTAGTGCGTTCAATTTCAAGGGGGGCGACCAGCAGCAGAAGGTGGGAAGTCTTTCGGGTGGTCAGCGCAATCGCGTGCATCTTGCCAAGATACTGAAGGAAGGTAGCAATGTTCTGCTTCTTGACGAGCCAACCAATGATCTTGATACTGAAACTCTTGGTATTTTTGAAGAGACCTTAGAAAATTTTGCCGGATGTGCTGTTATCATCAGTCATGATCGCATGTTTCTGGATCGTCTAGCAACCCATATTCTTGCTTTCGAAGGCAATAGCCATGTGGAATGGTTCAAGGGTAATTTTGCCAGCTATGAGGAAGACAAAATTCGTCGTTTGGGTCCGGAAAGTATTAATCCGCGGCGGGTTACGTACAAGCCCTTGGTACGCTGACTAGTAGTTGTCGTATAGGAAATTTTTTGTCCGCGTGGTAGGAATTTTAGGCAGATGTTGGAATAAAGTCAGGCTTCTTGTTTTTTATTTTTTGAAATAGACCGGCATTTAATGTATTGGACCTGTCGGCGGGGCGAGGATTTGTACGGTTTATGTCTAGAGAGGTGCATTCTGGTTTTTGTTAGACAGCTCATGCTATCTTAGATGGTGTACCATGATAACTAGTCTGTGGTGATATCTGGGAATGGGATGAGAACCCAAGAAATATCTGTTTCAACTTCGGCTTGTTTACGTGGGTAGCTGCTTTTGTAGATGTTAGCTATTCGAAAATGTTTTCTATATTCCAGCCATTTTTCCTGATGGGAAAAGGTAGCGGTAAAAACATCAGCTGATCCTTTTCTGCTTAGATTTTTATATAATGTAATATCGTGATTGGCCGTGACTCTGTGGCTCATGGACGCTTGCTTCTTTATAGGGATAACGTGAACAGCTGCCTCGGATAGGGTTTTGCCAAGCATGGGCCGACCTTTGGTGATTAGCATAACCTGCAGTTAAGGTGCCCATTATAAAGCTTTATTCGGCTGTTCTGGATAATCGCTGGTGCAGAAGGTCTCTGACAAGATCTATTATATTTCTGAATTCTTATATTCAGGAGAAAATAACCGTACAGGATAATAGTATCTTGATAGATTCGGATTGGAAAGCGGCCGATATTAGCGGCTCATACCAATTATGGTATGCTAATCTGGCGAGATATTATGCCAGCTTACGCCTACAAGCGGCTAGAAATGAGCCTGCCTGTACTCCTTACAAGGAATGGCGTTCATCCCTAATCCTTCACCAGAAAACAATATCGATTAATAATAAAATTGATCAATAGCCTGATTTTGCAATTGGCTTCTGATAGGTAAAGCCCATATCCCATGGAAAATAAATCCATGTGTCCTGACTTACTTCTGTAACAAATGTATCAATCAACGGACGGCCCTGCGGTTTGGCATAAACTATTGCAAAATGCGCCTTGGGAATTATCTTGCGGACAATCGATGCTGTTTTGCCGGTATCTGTCAGATCGTCGATAACAAGTATATTCTGGCCTTTGCTTTTCAGGACAGTTATTTCCCCTTGGGTGGAATAATCGTGATAGGAAGCGATGCAGATCGTTTCAATCGTACGAATACCAAGCTCACGGCAAACGACTGCAACAGGCACAAGACCACCGCGTGTGATAGTGACAGTCGCTTCCCATTTTTTATTTTGATCTGAAATTCTCCAAGCTAGGGCCCGTGCATCACGATGGAACTGATCCCAACTTATAGGAAAGGTTTTGTCGAGCAGAGACATGACAACTTCGAACTTATCTTGTTCAAATACAATGAGATAACGAGAAATAACCTGGAAAGAAATCTTAGTACCAATAGGAGAAAATCATACCAATGATTTCATCTATCTAATCCACCTTAATGCAAGATCTCATCTTGTCAGGTACTGTAATCATGAAATTACTTTTAATCTGTAAACAGCTGTGAAATCAAGTGTTTTTCAGCTAAGATTATAATTATAACTTTCAATAACGCTGGCAGCCTTTATATTAAATCATCTTCGTCGCGGCGGCGCACTACGATTTTGATAAAAGATAAATTTGCACTGATAAGACTTACTATTGTCTCTGATGTTAATCCGGTTTGAAGAAAAATCGTGTCGAAGAGTTCAAGGGGTGATGAATAACAGGTGCCGCAAACTAGGTATTATATATGATGGCACATACATGCTCTGACTATCTGTGATTTTTTGTATATACCATTTTACTTTTTATCACCTTAATAGCCATATTGATATATGGTAAGTGTTGCCTGCATATCGCCAGTATTGATTACGCCATGCTCTGTTAGTTCGGGCACGCCGATCAAGCCGGTATCCTTTCGGAGGATGCGTTTTCTGTTTTTACGTGGTTTGCCGACATCTTTCACAACCAGTAGATTGTCATCGACAAAAGCATCAATACTCTCTGCCTGTCCAATCTTATCCACTTGACGCAGTGTGCCACCGGTAAAGCTATAATTGGAAATCCGTTTATCTGTTGCCTGAAATTCAAGCTCAAGCCTCGTGTCATCAGCAACCTTCCCGGACAGGCTCGAAAGCTGCTCCTGATCTTCTCCAGAGCGAGAAACCGATTGCTTTCAAGCCAATAGCCGGTCCTAGCTTCCAACGATAATCCTATATCCGGTGGCTGGGTCAGGCTTGCCGTTGTCATATCACCGACAAATACCTTTGTCAGTCCGGTGCTTTGACGACCTGCCTCAACGATCACTCTCTTGCGTGTCCGGTTTTTGTTGAAAGGGCTTATTCCTATCAGCAGATAATTGCGCGTTTCCGTGTTGAGATTGAATAACTCAATCTTGCAGGTGTTTTCAGAAAGTCCGGTATTCTTTTCATCGATTACATGGATTTGTAACCCTTTATAAATTTTCATCTGCCCATCGACTTCAACAGACACGCGCAACCGGCGCGGATCAAATTTATTGTCCATGTCTTAATGCTTCAACTTCACTCTTTATAAGATAAGAGTAGCATTTGCGCTCTGCCGAATTTTTCCCAATCAGGCAGTTCATTATTGACGGTCAGCATCATAAAATTACCTTCCTTACTATATCGGTTAAGGTATAACCGGCGCATTGGCGAGCAGGCACATGCCTCGGAATAGCATTATGGCGTTTCGTTCCAGATCGGCGATCATGCTTCGTCCTGCGTTTTTATGCGTATGACAAAGCGTGTATCATCAAGCCGCACTGAGAAAACCTGTGATGGTACCCGCAAAAATTGATTGTGTTCATTTGATGCCTGTGATTGATGACAAATTAAGAATGGCGCGTCTTTCTTGCAGTTGCATCATTGGTCAGTAATGGGTTTTGCGTGCCCCTGTTAACGGCCGATGCATCTGAACTCCTAATCACTTGAGATTGAGACAGATCGCCATATTCCGGTGTGATAAAGAGTGCTTCCTCAAGCTTTAATATCACCATCAAGACGTCAATGAAATCGGTTGCTTCCTGATGGGGAAGTTCAGGTATGACCATCTTTTCATAAGTCCGTGCTCGCGTCTGCACGGTTAAAAGTTGAGCTTGAACAAACATGCTGCGCATTTGCGCAAACACATCGCGGTAACCGGCAAAAAATAAAGCGGATTTCGATTTTATCGGTTCAATCACATTGATGATCTGCGATGGTTGGTCATCCTCAAGCGGATATTTCATTATTTTTCTTGGTTCAGATACACGCACTTCAATTGGCCGCGCCGCCTCAAATGTCTGGACGTAAGGATTCTCCATCCATAATAAAGACGTCATCAGCGGCAAAATATGACCCTATTCATTTTACAGCCTGAGTCAACATCTCGTCAAAAGGATAAGGCATGTCTTTAAATCATCTCGCAATGCCGCTATCAAAATCAGAAGCTGCACGGTTAAAGGTTTCAGTTATCTGCTGATTGAGAATTTCAGCTGCCTGTCTTGTTTTTAATCTTTGTGGCAGTCTGTGGAGGGATATATACTGCGGCAACCGATGATACACTGGCCTTTGCTTCTTCAATACGCTGCTGTTCGGCACGTTTTTGATCGCTGCCATCACCAAGTCATCGTTGTGCCTGGATTGAGCGGTGGCCGATCAATAACCTGAATCAATTTGGCAATATCCCCGGCAGCCATGAGTGCCGTATTTTCCAGTACTGTTTTGGCATCTACCTTACCGGCTAATTGCTGCTTTAACGCCTTCTTCCATTGACTGCATCCATTTGGCTTTGTCTTTAGCAATTACGGTGCGCACAAACTCAAGGACGCGGCGGAATGCCAGGGGAAGTGCTATATTCCCGGTATTGAGCAATATCAGAAACAGGAATTTCATCTTCATATTTCGCTGACGTTGGCCGGCCGGTCTTTGATTGCCAGCGTGAAAAGTCATTCAGCAGCTTTTCAAGCTGCTCAAAGCCATTGCCAGTTTTTTTGTATGATATGGCCTTACTTTTTCTTGCCCTTGCGTTCGGCAGGATCTTTGCTGTCTGTCTTGGCTGATTTTTTGCTCACATCGGCAGATGGCGCTGCAGGGTAATAGCCAAAGAATTTGAATGATCCATTTTTGAGTGCATCTGAAAAGGCAATAATCCTTATGTCTTGGCCTTGACTTAAGCGCCACCGCCGCCAGGAGGCCGCAGGTATAACCAGTGATGGCTCTGTGATACGGATAACGACCAGGCTTGCGCCTGTGGATGCGTGCATATCTGCTGTCGGGATTAAGTGTTAATCCGTCAGGCGCTGCGGCAGTTGGAGCAGAAAAAGCAAGCTCACCTGTGGTATTATTGAAATAAACCAGATCACCTGGATTGCTTGCGGTCTTTGCTAATACTGTGATCTCACCCATAATACACAATATCATAACACTATTGTTCGGCACCTGCAACGTGGAGGGCAAGAGTTCCATCAACGCCACCCCAGCTTGCATATTCTTTCGAATGGACAAAGGAATACCGGAAAATGTACCTGATCCGCCTGCCTGCGCGACAATGGCCCGCGGGTCTGCGGTTGTATCAAATGTACCGGTAGCGCCAGATTTGACTGTGAAAGCACAACCGATAATATTATTTGCCGCACTTGCGGAATCCAGTATCGCGGGCAGGCAGCGGTGCTGATGGAAAAGGCGAAATCGCAGACAACCCCAAAACCCTGTTGCAGATTAACTGTGGACTAGAAAGGTATTATTTCTTCCCTCCATGAAATTTGTTGGCAATGGATGATTTACGTGTGCGGCTATCTGTTGCCATGCCGTAAACTGGCTGATTTTGGTTAGAGGAGACAAAAGGCTTTGAGATATGCCTTGACTGACGGCATCTCATGGCCTCTTGCGCATCAAAGCCAAGTTTCTTTGCTCCGTAATTGCTGATAACCGGATAAAGATCGCGGGCAAGCTGATCGCGCGATGCCATATCAGCATAGAGACCGCGTGCATTCATACTGGATTTGGTACGATGGCGAATGATCGAATCCCGCAACGCCTTGTCGATGGCTCTGCGAATTTTGGCATCTATGCTTTTTTAGGTTTTTGTCTGAGGTTGTAAGCTCTTCAAGCACCTTTTCGACTTCGACAATATCTTCTTTGAGAGAAGGATCAACGATCAATTCTTCATCGTCTTCCGCATTCTCTGTTCCTGCCTCTTCTTTGTCAGCAGCCTTATTTTTCCTCTTCAGCTTCATCGAAACAGCCAAGCGCATCGATAATTGCTGTAGTCTCATCCTCGGAAAGTTCCTTGCCTTCCTTGAGGGCTGTCAATGCGGGTTCCAAAACAGCAATCAGTTTTTTGTTTTCCATGTTAGAGTCCTTGTTAGCTAACATGATTTCCATGTTGTCAAATGTTAATTGTTTGTGATCCAGCACCTTTATATCCGGCCCCATACGGCCTTCATCCACAAGAGCAATTATGATTGCCGCATATGCGCCGCTGTATTCCGCCTGTGAGACGGTTCAAGTCGATAAGACCCCATGTTATACTAGTCATGCCTGCCCCATTGCTGCATGATCTGGTCGAAAGACTGGAAAGCTGTCGATATCAATGTACCTGCCTTGGCAAGCGGATCGCGGGCAGCATTGGCAATATTTTCTGCCTCTTCTGCCAGACTGAGGCGCGCCCATTGCTCAATAACTGCCTTTGCTCTATCCTGTCTTCTAGAAGAAGTGGAAACAGCAGATGTCATAAGCCTTGTCACATATTCTTTCAGATCAATGCCTAATTTCTCTTTAAATGCGATATCCTGTTCATCCGTGACAAACCGAATAGTTATAGGCAGTATTGTTGACTTGTATGTGCTATAGGCTTTTTCCATGTTTGAAAAAATTTCCCGATGTAGTGGCTCAATAAAATTATCTGTCCTCAAAATCGGTAAACACTTTTACAAAGCTTTTCGTTTCCAACAGGCAGCTTCCAAGAACATTTTGTTCAATTTCAATGATAAATGATTTTTGTGAAACTGCTCTATTCACGCACCTTCTCTCAAAGACTCAATATCTGTACGCGAATTGCTTAACGTATCTCCATTGACATTAATCTTTCCCGCTAAAACAAGCTGACGACGTAACAACAGCCATTTCTTGACGGTACAACCAAGAACCCCAGAAATATACCGCGCATCATCTGGCAGTCGCCCAGCCTGCATATATATAAGGTCAAGAACCAAACGATACGCACCCTTCAATTCAAAAGGCATACCTATCGTTCCTTCTATAAAGTCACGAGGATACGCCTTGTAATAAGGTAGTCCCTTCATCAATCATTCCTTTCAATGCCTGAATCTCTGTCCGTTTCGGCTTCTGCATTACATGCAATCTCCCAAGTGGCCGACAGTCCAGCCAACACTCTGGCAAACTCCAATCGTGCCGCCAGATATTCCACATCCTTCGAGGACCCTTTAATACCAAAAAAAATAAATTAGCCTGATCTCTCAATCACTCTTGCCTGAACACAAACCGTCTTCATCTGTGCCCCTAAATCATCATGCAGGCCAGATAACGGGGCTATCTTTCCTTTGTTCAGACCCTCTCCTCGCTTGTAAACGAAATGAGGTCAAAACCAGCTTGCTACCCTCTAACCTTCATGGCATATCCTCCGGACAAAACCTCAAGAGCGCAGAAAAAGGGATCGCCCTGTTTGCAAAGGGCATGTTGAGCCATCATGACCTCCCATCTTCCACAGAGCCAACAGGGCGTTCAACTTCGTCCGGCCACTCAACATCACAAGGCCAGTGATCTGAAAACCAATGGAAGGCATTATTAAAGCGCCTCACGCTAATTTCAGCGCCTTTGCGAAGATCGCGGATTTTCTTGCCATCGTTGAAGACGTACGTACTGATACTGCTATCGGCCAATCCTGTGGAAGATCGGTATACGTCAATGATTTTTAATAAGTGTGAAATCTTAATCATGAAAACATTATTGGGATACATCCCTCTAATGTCAATATTAAAATAGGGATATTAACCTATAAATAATGGAGACAAAATTAGATAGAATAACCGAATGCTTGATAAAATTCTGGAACGCATAGATCAAAGATTAAAAGCTTTGGGATTATCGGAGAGCAAAGCATCTGTGATGGCAGGGCTCTCTAATTCTGCTATTCGTGATATACGCAGAAGAGTGAAGGATGGAGGAGTTAATAAAAGTGTTGAAACAAAAACACTAGCTTCTTTAGCGAAAGTTCTTAAAACCAACGTTGCTTGGCTTGCGGAGGGAGGAAGGTTAGAAGATATTGAAAAAAATGTAATGGATGTTCCTCTTATTAGTTGGGTGAGTGCAGGGCAAATGCAGGGGAATGAAGGTTCTGTGGACTTTTCAGATTTTCCTTCTGTTGCTGCCTATGATTTACCAAGGGGGAAATGGATTGCTTTACGTGTTGATGGCCTGTCCATGAATAAAGTCAGTCCACCTGATTCAATTATATTTGTCAATATGTCTGAAGTTGATCTTGTTCCTAATGCCTGCTACGTCATTGCAGATGAAACAGGATTGGCGGCTTATAAGCGTTATAAGCCGCACGAAATTCCACCATTCCAGCCGGATTCTTACCAGAAAATTGCGTCACCAAGGATTGAAGGAAAAATCAAAATTATAGGCCGTGTCCGGCGAACTGTAGCTGATATGTAAGGTTCTCTTCGCCTATAAGTTTATGCGCTTTTCAACCCGTTTCTGCGGGTTTTTTATTATTCTAATTCATCCATCGAAAATAATATAGGGTTTAATACCTATTAATATTGACGATAGGATTTTAAACCTATAATATCAGTACCACTGACTGGGTCATGTTTTTATGAGAGGTATTATGATTGATGAATAAGGCTCCGTTTATGAAGAGAGATGAGTGTCTATTCGTATTTTATGAGAATGGAGAACATTTGGGGTATGGGTGGCCGATTTTGAGTCCTGAAGATGTAATTGAGAAGATTAGTGGGACGGATGGAGTGATGAGGATTGATCGTTATGACCTTATTTCGCATATGGGAGAGGATATTACG
>QENA01000005.1 GCA_003331045.1 Candidatus Tokpelaia sp. JSC189 | reverse complement strand
ATCTTGTTAGTGCTTTGTGCGTGCGATCTGGATGAGCTTTAGTGGAAACAAAGATACATCAGTATTAAACGCCTGGGCGACATGTGCATATTGCTCTTTGTCAATCAATTCACACAACTTGGACGGATAACAAACGTCTCCTTGACTTAAATCAAAGCATAACTACATCAAAAAGTTTAGCCTCAACACAATTCACACAACAAAGCCCATTCAATGTAGAAACTGCCAGTGAAAAGTAGATGCAACTACGGCAGCTTTTGAAATCCAACCTCGATCATAGCTTTTTCTTATCGGCCAGTCCTTGGGCGAAATTGATTCGAGAGTGATTTTCCATGGTGATATTAAGTATCCTTAGCCTGTCTCCTATGAGTCGTTTGGATTGCCAGTAATGTAGTATGTTGACACGGTGATATGGCCGTTTTAGTGTCTATATGCAGTAATTTCTCCAGTATGTGATGCTTGTAAAAGCACTATTTTGTCTAGTAGGATTTGAGAATTTTCAGTCAGGTTGGATAGACCTTGCTTAGTGAGGAGGTTGCGGCTAACCCCTGGTTAACTGTGCGCCGCCCAGCGTAAGCGCTCGATACCCTGCAACAGATCGATGTCGATTACCTATGTGTCACCCGCATCTGGAGGCTATATGATCTAATAAAATTCCATTCAGACTGCATTTAGCATACAGACACAGTGCTATATGTGCGATATGCGTAGGGATACCGATCGACCTTATCTGCTTGGATCAGTCTCATTATTATCAATGTCTTCAATCAATAATTTACATACTGCATAGCGTTTTTATGGCTGTAATTTTCTAGATTCTTTCTGCTGAATAATCTATTGGAATCTAGCAGCTAGAAGAAGTCAAGCTGGTCATGCTATGTGAGATCTATTTATCTCGCTATTTTATCCCTTATGATTGAATCTGTTTTAGCTGCTCCCGGATTTATATATGGATTGCTGCTCAGAAGCTTTCCTGTTGGAAATATGCAGCGTTCTGATAAATATTTACAGCTTTTATTAAGAGATGCAATTACATGCAGGAGCGATAATTCAATACAATCAATGCATAATTGGCTCTATGGCTTAAAGCATCTACCTAGGGTCGCGGTCTTAATTATTGTATCCAGTGATGATATGATTCTTGAGACAATTTTTCCAAATTGCATGTATTAATTGTTCAAGAGCTATCTCTAGAAGAGATTCGCAGATAGATTGCACAGTCATATGAGCGCAAGGTGATACAAATCAAATCTGTGAACGGCCATAACAGCGATTTTTCTCTTTAAGCAAATCAAAAACATGCTTTTTGGCTTTTTTAATAGCCTTGTCCAAAGCAAAGCCCTTTGCCAGATTGGCAGCAATTGCCGTGGAAAGGGTGCAGCCTGTGCCACGCATGGTAACTGCAAGGCGCTTTTGTGAAAAACTAACTGACGCTTGATTTTTTACTAACAGGTGATCAATAGCTGTATCTCCAGTTGCATGTCCGCCCTTAATAAGAATAGCATGGGTGCCTAGGCGTATGAGTTTTTTCCCTTGCTCTATCGCTTCAGAGTCATGGGTTATCGCTGCAGCAAGGGTCAGTTCTGCTAGTTCCGGTAAATTAGGGGTGATGAGAGTTGTCAGCGGTAGAAGGTCATGAACAATTGCACCTCGCATATTGCCGCGAGTGAGAGGGCCTTTTGAACTGGCAGTCAGGACCGGATCAAGGATAACAGGCGGTACAGGGCTATATTTCTTTAATGTAGCTGCAACGATTTTTGCTATCTCTGTTGTTCCAAGCATGCCGATTTTCACAGCACTGATGCTGTTGGCTTCAAAGGCACTTACTATTTGTTGTGCGACCAGCCATGGAGCGACCGGTTCTGTATGCAAGACCTCATCATGAGTTTGTGCTGTGACCGATGTGACGGCAAGGGCCGTTGAAACACCTTCAAGCACTGCTGTTTCAATGTCACGCGTAATACCGGCCCCGCCGGAAGAATCTGTACCGGCAATAATCAGTATCACAGGAGTTAGCGCCATTGCTTTGTTGCTTCTACCCATGCCCTAATTCTGGCTTCAGGTTTTTTATTCATAACAATATCTGTCACCACAGCCACACTGTCGCATTGGTGGGAAAAAACACTAGCTAGCCGTTCAATATTAAGTCCACCAATAGCCACTAGAGGCAGCGTATCAATTTTTTTTCTCCACAGACTGATACGTTCCAGCCCCTGAGGTGCCCATTTCATCTTTTTCAGAATGGTTGGATAAATCGGACCAATGGCGACATAATCAGGTTTGGCAGCAAGAGCAAGATTAAGCTCGACTTCATCATGGGTGCTGATGCCAAATTTTAAGCCCGCCTTGCGAATATCTGCAATATCTGCTGTCGCTAAGTCTTCTTGTCCTAGATGAATGAAATCACATCTTTCTTCAATTGCCAGCTGCCAATAGTCATTGATGATGAGTTGGCACTGATAGTGTGCGCATATAGCTTTTGCTTCGCGGATATGGTCGCGCAATACTGCCGGCGTTTTGTCTTTTATACGCAGTTGTACAAGTCGAATACCAAGCGGAATCAGACGCTTTATCCAGTCAGTGCTGTCAAGGATCGGGTAGAAAGGATCAAGTTTCATGAAAAGACTGCCCGTCCGATAACAGGGGTTGAGGGAATAGCAACGTCGCGCGGTTCCAGCATCCCCGCTTCAAAACCGAGCCGTCCGGCATTGATTGCTTGCGCAAAAGCTTCTGCCATTCGAGCCGGATTGCCTGCCTTGGCCACAGCAGTATTGAGCAGAACCGCATCATAGCCCAGCTCCATAACCGCTGCTGCATGGGATGGACGGCCAATTCCTGCATCAACAATGAGTGGTATATCCGGAAAATGCGCTCGCATTGACCGCAGGCCATCGGTATCGCGTGCGCCTTTAGCTGAACCGATCGGCGCACACCAAGGCATCAGCACCTTGCATCCAGAATCGATGAGCTTTTCAGCAACAATAAGATCATCTGTCGTGTAAGGGAAAACTTCGCAACCTTCATCGGTAAGAATTTTTGCTGCCTCAACAAGTGCAAAGACATGTGGCTGCAATGTGTCCTGATTACCGATAACCTCAAGCTTGATCCAGTTAGTTTTGAACAGATCACGCGCTAACCTAGCCGTGATAATGGCTTCTTTGACTGAAAAACAACCCGCAGTGTTGGGTAATACATGCACATCTAATGTTTTAATCAGTTCTTGAAAGCGGCTTCCCTGTTTTCCACCTGCAGTTTCTCGCCGCAATGATAGGGTAATAATCTCTGTAGCTGAGTTGTGCACAGCCTCCGCAAGAATTGCCGGTGATGGATATTGTGCTGTTCCTAGTAGAAGCCGCGACGAAATATTTTTACCATAGAGCGAGAGCATACTTCTCAACCTCCCTGCATAGGACTCACGATTTCAATCCAATCACTTTCATAAATCCGGTAGTCTGCGCGCTCGTTAGCTGCTACAACTTCATTATTAACGGCAGTAGCAAGCCAATCGCCCTCAAATCCAAATTCTACCAGAATTCCTGCTAGAAAACAGGCTTTTGTCTCTCGTTCTTTACCGTTTACATGAATGTGCATTTTTTGCTTCCTTTAATCATTCTAGTGCCATATCAGCTGCTTGTATTGCCATTGCTGGTGCTAGAAGGTAGCCATGGCGGTAAAAACCATTGATGGAAATAGTGTTATCTATTCTTTTGACGCGTGGTAGGTTATCGACATAAGCTGGGCGTATCCCTACACCGATTTCAACAATTTCCGCTTCGGCAAAAGCAGGATGCAGTGTATAGGCAGCATTTAAAAGCTCCATCATCGAACGGGCAGTGATGGGCCCGTAACTTTCACTTTCAATCATAGTTGCACCGATCATGAACAGATTATCTTCACGAGGCACAATATAGAGAGGAATACGGGGATGGAGCAACCGTACAGGACGCGAAAGATTTATATCCGATGTTCGCATAAGAAGCATTTCGCCACGTACACCGCGCAATTCTCCATCAAATGGTAAACGTGCCCGGCCTGTTGCATCAATGATGATGTCATATTGTAATTCATCTTTATCCGGTGCAATAAAACAGATTCCCTCATGTTTTAATCTGTTTTTAACAGCCTTTAATGCATGCCGCGGATCAAGATGAGCTTCGGTTGCATAAAAAAGTCCTTGTTGGAAACGCCCTGCAAGACTCGGCTCTAAATCAGCTAGCTCCTTGACAGAAATTTTCTTATGGCCTTTAGTACGGCTTGAGAAGCGGTCAAGCTCAGCATTGTCACGAGCAGGCGCAACGACCAGTGTGCCGTGATGTGTCACCAACCCGGGTAGGGCTTGATCCCACCATTTCATGGCTTCAATTCCCAGATCTTCAATAACCTGTTCTGTGTTTTCGCTTTCGCAATAAGGAGCGAGCATACCACCTGCATACCAGCTTGCAGAGCTGGAAAACCCGTTATCCGGTGTAGCAATAGTTATATCTGCTCCGCGGGTAAACAGCTCATAAGCTGCGGTCAGTCCACCTACGCCCATGCCTTTGACCAGTATTTTATTCATCAGAATGTTTTCTTTTCTTGTCGTTTCGTTTTTTTGGAAACAAGCGCTGTTTCAGCGTATTTCGACAATTATCAAATAAAATATACAAATTTTCGGGATATGTGAAAGATCCAGTCGGGAAATAAAAAGAGCTGAGATGATGGGATCTCTGTGCAATCAGCTTAGAAAAACGGTGGATAAAATTTCTACCAGTATGAACTGGATCAGGATCAGCGAATTACTACATCACCGTCTCAACCCCTTTAAATTAGAAAGACATCCCGAACCTCTAGGGCAAATTCTGGACTTGATCAGTGGTTTTGTCAAGTCACAACTTATCATACTGTGGCATAAGGACGCGAAAGCAAGAAAAATATTTATCTATTGATTTATATTTGCTCCTTTTATAAGAAGGGCATAATCATAAAAAGGATCGTTTGAATATATCTCGTCCTTTACAGGGCAGGAAGCGGATGCACATAATATAGCGAGGCATTTTAGGATCTTGGGGATTAATGGAGTTATCGGAATAAACAGGCTACCCTCCCCGGTGACAACGTAATGGCTTGTTAGTACAGGCAGTACCTACCAGTTATATGAATAAATTTTATACGATTTTTTCACTAAGATATTAATTATTTCTATATTCAAGCATTTGGCCTGTATTGCTAGAAAAGCGGAATGACGCATCTAATTAAATTAATTTAATAAAAAACCAGCAGTGAAACTGCCGGTTTTCCGATATTCTATCTGATTCTATCAGAGATCAAAAGGAATGTTTCAGGCGGAGCATTCCTTGGAGAGCGTCCTTACCCTTAAGGGAGGTGCCTGCGTGAACAGTTCCAAGACGATCTTTATAGGATCCGCTATGTTTGTCGTTCCACGAAATATAAACCACTTCCGGCGTAATGGTCAGACCTGGAATCAACTCATGTTCCACGTTAACAGAAGAAGCAAACGTTCTCGCTTCCTCATAGGCAACCTGGAAATTGAGGCTGGTCTGCGGTGTGAATTTGTATGAACTACCGCCCCAGACAGCCCATGCGCCGCCCCAATCACCGTAGATCGAGTTAGCCACGCGGTAAATGCCGAAATAAGTGAGATCCGGACTGATTTTATCTACACCCCCGTCGCCGTAGGTTAGATCCATATTATAATAGTCCTTCATGGATTTATAACCGCCCATTGCCCACAGTGAAAACCGGTTGGTCAGGTTGACATCAAGGCGCATTTTTCCAGCCCATTCTGAGTAGTAGGCATCATAAGCCGTAACAGCAGACAAACCACCCCAACCCTGTATGTATTTCACACCGGTAATGAGGTTTGGCACATAAGCATCAATCTTCTGGCTGAGTTTGCGCTGCACCAGCTTGCCTTCACTGTCAAAACGAAAACCCCCATCGCTGCCATCACTATTACCCTGTTCAAGACCGAGAATGGCAGAAAAGCCATTGCCTGCATTAAAAGTGTAACTAATGACATTTGTGCGGGTGTAAGCCATTGGGTTCAAGTTATCATCATTCATGACATTACCGAAGTAACCTGTCCAGTGGCTGAAGATAGACTCATCAAGACCAATATGTAGGCCACCAAGCTCAATAAAGGCAAAGCGAAGGTCGGCAGCAGTAGAATCTTCAGCACTGCTATCCCATTGCGAACGAAGTTCAACAAAAGTGAGGACTGTACCAAGCTCTATTTCAGAGGCTGTATGGGAGCGAAGTACTGCTTGGCTCCCCCATGCATAGGTATTGCGGTTGCGGTTGCCTGCCTGTCTTGTGCCTACATTGTTACCACCCTTGATGTCTGAATGGACATTGCCGGAAATACGCATGCAGGTTTCTGTACCGGGAATATAGAAATAACCCGTACCGTAAGCATCACAGACGCGTACATATTCCACAGGTTTTGATTCGGCCAACACGATACTGTTGGCAGCACGCGCATCAGAGATTGTAAATAAAGCTGCAGTGGAACCAAAAAGAAGACTCTTGATATTCATGTATGATCTCCAGTCAAAAGTTCTCGAGTATGATATGAAGTTGCGGGGTTAGGACTACATTTCAAAGAAGCTTTCTTTCTCCACAGAAGCGGTATCCTGGAAAGGTTTCTTTGTTCATTCCGCTAGCATAGCTGTCGCATTTTAAGACACAATGGAGAAATCATTGATTAACCTGTATATTATAAACTATACCTTCTGCTGTTGCAAAGAAGATACAAAATCGGTCTATTTTACTGTCATTTTCTCCCAGAAATTACAGCTATAGGTTATTTTTTGAAAGTAATTCAATAAAGGCGAGTATGCTGCAAAGAAAAATAGATGAAGAGCGTCTGTATCAACAGCTTTTGCCAGTGCTACCTTGGGTTTTCTTTTCCATATTTTGTGAGAGATCAAAAGGAGTTCCGTAGGCGAAACATTCCTTGGTCTGTTTTGTGTGCTAAGATATTAAAAATAATATTTTCCCCTTGTATCTTAGTGTCCCTTATCAGTGCTCTAGTTACAAGTGCGGAATTAAGGCTCTTAATTTTTCAGTTTGGCGGGCATATTTTTGAGAGAGGGCTTGCACTCTAATAAGAGACACGTTATTCCGCGTTTGTCGGAGAGATGGCCGAGTGGTCGAAGGCGCTCCCCTGCTAAGGGAGTAGGGCTCAAAAGGCTCTCATGGGTTCGAATCCCATTCTCTCTGCCGGAAGATTAACTAAAATAGCAATTTTATGGCATTTAAGTTATTTGAAATTGAGAGCAAAAGTACGCAATTTTGGCTGTTCTATTCTTTTCACCATCCATTTAGCGTAAATCACTTTCATAAATTTGATCGCTTCCGTTTTATTTGGTTTTGAACCAGCATTCTGAAATGCTGCGATTGTAATCGCGTATCTCCAAGAACTGTTGGCACTTTCTTTCGTAGCACACACGTCCCGATTTGCGACTAGTTTCTAGTGTTATCACCTAATATTGAATGCCAAGAAATCAGTAAGTGCTTATCAGATTAGTCGCGTTGTTATTGAACGCGAGGGTATGGTAATGAAAGCTATGCGGATGGAAGCTGTAAAAGTTGCTACACACCTACTGCCTCATAGAGAATACTTTGGGAGAACACTTTGTATGTGGTGAATACACAAAGCAGTTGCGTGCACATAGTGTGGTCATCGCATCTTGTTAGTGCTTTGTGCGTGCGATCTGGATGAGCTTTAGTGGAAACAAAGATACATCAGTATTAAACGCCTGGGCGACATGTGCATATTGCTCTTTGTCAATCAATTCACACAACTTGGAGGATAACAAACGTCTCCTTGACTTAAATCAAAGCATAACTACATCAGAAAGTTTAGCCTCAACATAATTCACACAACAAAGCCCATTCAATGTAGAAATTGCCAGTGAAATTCAACATCATCACTTTTTTATCCCTATTGTCTGGTTGTTTCTGAACAGGCCGCTAGTAAAGCATCAATATTATGGATTGAAAAACTGCCTATCAGAATGATAGTAGATATGTGAAAGGTAGAGAAGACAAACAAAAAACTGTTTGTTAATAGGGCTATATTATATCAGTTGTTCTAATTTTAAAAGAGAACTAGTAAGCAATGCGTTAAGTTGTATGGTATGTTTTTTCCGGATTAATCAATAAGGATAGACTGCACTATAACGAATGGTCTTATCTAGCTGCAGGCGATATTACCGGTTTTAGCCAAGGGCCATGGATAGAAAACTGCTGTACGGGCGATAAACTTTTGTTTATGCATTGTATACTGGTGCATATACCGCCGACAGTTCTGGGCAGGTCGATTATTCCTGTCAGCTTGAGATTATTTTTAAGGCTATCAATTTTGCCGTAAATATCAATGCTCTGCTGACCAAAATACAGAGTAATAAAATCAAATTTTATCTGTCCATTTTCGATAACTGCTTTGCTGTCGACCTTCTCAAAGCTAGAGGATGTGTTATCTGTCAGTTCAAGCTTAAATGTTTCTCCTGTATTGACTCGTTCAATAAAAGTTCTGATACTGAAATCCTCTAACCTACCCGAGCCAAGATCAAAAGCAAGGTTACCGTAGGCATTTTTTAGGAAGCTAGACCATTGCGGAAATATTGATCGCATGCTAATGGTCAGGTTAACGTCGGTATTTAATACAAGTTTTTTACCTAATGCCTTTTGCAGCTGCTCAATATTGATGTTGCTAGCGGATAAGCGGCTTTCCATTTCCAATATGCTGGCGGACTGCTTGTTACGCTGAAGCTGCGCATTGGCTCGGGCTATGCCGCCGAAGATCTGTGCGTTGCCGATATCAAAAACTAACCTGCCATTGCGGATCTGGATTGAGGCGGCAAGATCACTTATATTAATATTTTGGAGGGTGGCCGAAGATGTTGAAAGCCGCATATCAAGCCCGAAGCGCTCAAGAAAGGAAAGATCAGCCGAAGTATTCTTGTTCGGGAAAAAAACAGGTGCAAACTGGTTGAGGTCAAGGGTTTCAAATGCAAGGGAGCCGGTAGTGATGGGCATATTGTTCTGAAATGCAATTTCAAGGGCACCGCGGGCATTATCACTGCCAAGTGTAAAGATAATATTATTCAGTTCAATATGATCAGGCTGGGCTTTGAGGAATGATTCCCAGACAACGGCTGTCTTTATATGTGCGCCGAAAAAATTTGTTCCCCCAATCCATGCCATGCTTTGATCCCAGCCGGGGGAACGTGAAGCAATACGCCCATCAAGTAGAAATTTATGCGCAAAACAAGCTATTCCGGTAAAGGTAAGACCTCCCCGGTTGGAATTGATGCTGATACGGACGGGGCTGGTTCCGCCACCCATCAGCAAAAGTGCCTCATCGGCTTTAATAGTTAGGTTCGTGAGTGCCTCATGCCAGCGCCCTGAGGCCTTAAGAGCTATGGAACGGGTGGATTGAGGCCAATCGATCAGAGCATTAATATCGCTGATTTCTTCCTTTTTTCCTTCCTGTGAAGGTCGGTAAACCAAGGTTCCTCCCTCAACCAAGATACGGCCGAAGGGCTGATCAAGCAACTGTGAGGAGTCCGGTTTTTTAGGATTTTTCTTAATGAGCTTTTCTGCTTCGCGAATAGCGATGCCAAGTATTCCTTCGGAGTTGGAAAGGGATGTGAAAAGACCTGCCACAGTTTTTATAGGCCCATCAACTATAAAACGTGGATTGATAATCCGTGTTTCTGAAAAACGGATCTTACCAAGTATAGCGTTATAAAGGGATAAATCTACTTCTATATGCTCAGCATCCATAAGTGCTGCACTATTATCGGTCGAATCTGTCAAAGTAACGCCTGGCAATGACACTTTAAGTGAAGGAAAAATAGAAATATGCGGCGGCCCGTGCAATTGGACATTATAACCAGTCCATGTGCTTAAGTCATGGGCCAAACGTATACGGATCGCATCGGTTGAAACAAGAAAAGGCAGAATAGCAATAACGGATGCAATAATTATGGATAAAACGGCTAGAAACAAGGCCGCAAATTTCATTTTCCGGACACGCGACATGCGCAATTACCTTTTCAATCATTATATTTCTGAATACTAAGAATTCCTTGTTTACAGTCAGGCCAGCCATGATAGCATTTGGAAACTAGATATTCAAACAGCTTTGTAAGTTAAGGGGGTCAGGATAATGTGCGCTATTTTTTCTGCTTGCAGCAAAGCCAAGTAGATATAAGCTGTAACCAGCTATGTTGCAAATAGACTTGGCGGCATTGCACAGTAATTATACCATGCCTATAAATAAGGTTTAGCATGGCAATATACGCGGTAATAAATAGGGGCGGGATGATAATCTGGAGGTTGTTGTCTGGTGGGCAGCCTCTGGCCATGGGGAGGGGTAATTGCACTGCCGGTGATACTCACTACTGCTGCATATCTCATGGCTGCAAAGTATGATTGATAACTGCGCCCATTCAAGTTTTGACCACAGGGATTGTTATGGTTATAAATACTATAGATAGGATAGTCGCTTTTGCTAATAATTTCATTGAAGTTATCCTTAACATCTGATATTTTAATTTCACTCAGAATCCTATTATATTTGTTTCAATAAATTATAAAGGACAATTCTTCAGGCAAGAAGCTGATTTTCATCACATCCTATTGCACTGTGTGATCTATATCAAAGCCATATGAGCCGTAAAACATGGTCGGAAAAAACCTTCTACCACGACATCGGGTAAAATACACCAACGCGGCGGATGGACAAATCATGCAAGTCACCCTAGAAATATGGGGACATTTGATAATGTCCCCATATTCCTTAATCAAATTACAGCAATATTAACTGCCTTTGGGCCTTTGCCACGCCGGTCAGGCTCAGTGTCAAAGGAAACTTTCTGAGCATCGTTAAGTCCGGAAAGGCCGGAAGCCTGTACTGCCGAAATATGTACAAAAATATCAGGGCCACCATCATCAGGCTTGATGAATCCAAAACCTTTATCGTTATTAAAAAACTTAACTTCACCCGTTTGAGCCATTCATTTCTTTCCTTCTTGAAACGACTTTATTTATATAAAAAGTCGGATAGTAAAACCGCCAGACGCACCATGCACCGAAGCGGCATTGTGCAGGCAGTTTTTGAATTCAGAAAATAATTCTCTTGACCTGAATTGCCCAGCCCGGAATTTATGGCGGATCCGGCACGCCAGATTTAAGTCTTCCGATGTTCGTAAAAATGCCCAAACAAATCTTACATTGCTTTATTATTGTTCATTTGGCAAGTCTTTTTTATGAAGAATATCAGAATATAACAATGGATTGAGCTTTTAAGAATAAAAATTTTGGAATTTTATGCTTTAAAAAAAATAATACGCTGGTTTCTGGTCTGAGATATTTTTATTCTGTATGTCTTTAGTGTTTAGGGCGAAATGTTTGCATTCGCCTAAAACATTTGAGTTTTTTACTTTCATCTTCTTTAGGAATTGAGGGTGGTGCGGTTGCGGTACGGTATTTTCTTTTTATTCGCCTCAGCCATCTCTCTTCCGCGGATGGTTATTTTATCCAGTGTATTCTTGCGAAATTTTGTATTATGCGCATCTGTGCATGGCAGGTCGGTATCCATGGTTGAGTTTATTCCATCAAGATTAACTTATGTTCTTTGCAGGCGCTTGATTTCGTCGCGCAGACGGGCTGCTTCCTCAAAATCTAAGTCTGCAGCTGCTGTCTGCATACATTTTTTAAGATATTCGATATGGGTAATCAAATTGTTTCCAATTGTTTCTTGCTTTTTGGTAAATCCGGAAATCATTTCCTGCATATGATCATGCTCAAAGACAGAATTAAGAATATCGGTAATATTCTTCTGTATACTTGTAGGTGTAATATGATGTTTAGCATTATAGGCCATCTGTTTTTCGCGCCGTCGGCTGGTTTCGCTTATCGCGCGTTCCATTGAGCCTGTTATGGTATCTGCATAGAGAATGACATACCCGTCAATATTACGCGCAGCTCGCCCGATTGTCTGGATCAGGGAGGTTTCCGACCGCAAGAATCCTTCTTTGTCGGCATCAAGAATGGCAACAAAGCAGCATTCAGGAATATCCAGCCCTTCACGCAGCAGGTTGATTCCCACTAGTACATCAAAAGTTCCTAGACGCAGATCACGTATGATCTCAATACGTTCCAGTGTATCAATATCCGAGTGCATATAACGGACCCGTATTCCACGTTCATAGAGATATTCGGTCACATCTTCCGCCATGCGTTTGGTAAGCACTGTTATAAGTGAGCGGTATCCGTTTTTGACTGTTTTATGAATTTCACCGATAACATCATCCACCTGCGTGTGTGCAGGGCGCACTTCAACCTGCGGATCAATCAGGCCGGTAGGCCGGATAAGCTGTTCAGTAAAAACGCCGTTTGTCTGTTCCATTTCCCATCTTCCTGGAGTTGCAGAAACAGCAATGGTCTGTGGTCGCATGGCATCCCATTCCTCAAAACGCAGCGGCCGGTTATCCATGCAGGATGGCAGCCTAAAACCATATTCAGCAAGAGTTGCTTTGCGACGGAAATCGCCGCGATACATACCGTTGATCTGTGGTATGGTGACATGGCTTTCATCAATAAATATCAGGGCATTGTCAGGGATATATTCAAATAATGTCGGCGGTGGTTCCCCCGGCTGGCGTCCTGTCAGATAGCGTGAATAGTTTTCAATGCCGGCACAGCTTCCTGTTGTTTCAAGCATTTCAAGGTCAAAGGTAGTCCGTTGTTCTAGTCTTTGTGCTTCCAGCAAGCGCCCTGCATCATTGAGTTCATCGAGTCTTTCGCGCAACTCTTTCTTGATCGCTTTTGTTGCTTGGTTTAATGTGGGCCGCGGTGTAGCGTAGTGAGAATTCGCATAGATCTTGACAGATTTTAAATCAACTGTTTTCTTGCCTGTTAGAGAATCAAATTCGGTGATTGAATCAATTACATCGCCAAAGACAGAAATTCTCCATGCTTGGTCTTCAAGGTGGGTAGGGAAAATTTCTATCGTATCTCCTCGTACGCGGAAAGAGCCACGCACAAAATTCGTATCCTGTCGCCGGTATTGCTGAGCTACGAGATCAGCCAGAAGCTGGCGCTGGTCAAGCGTATCGCCAATCTCTATCTGGAATGCCATCGCTGTATAAGTTTCGACCGAGCCTATACCATATATACTGGAAACAGAGGCGACAATGATGACATCATCACGCTCAAGAACTGCGCGGGTCGCTGCATGGCGCATGCGGTCAATTTGTTCATTGATCGAGGATTCTTTATCAATATAGGTATCTGAGCGTGGAACATAGGCTTCCGGCTGGTAATAATCATAGTAAGATACAAAATACTCAACCGCGTTATCAGGAAAGAATGATTTGAATTCACCGTAAAGTTGTGCTGCCAGTGTTTTGTTAGGTGCTAGAATAAGAGCAGGGCGCTGCGTTTTTTCAATTACCTTGGCCATGGTAAAAGTTTTTCCTGATCCTGTTACGCCAAGCAGAACCTGTGTGCGCTCCTGATTGCTGATTCTTTTTTCTAGTTCTTCAATCGCTGTTGGCTGGTCTCCTGAAGGCTCAAATGGTGTTTCCATTTTGAATGCAATGCCGCCTTCTGATTTTTCAGGTCGTACTGGACGATGAGGTCTCCACAGTTTGCCGTTTTTGAAAAGCGGATTACCTGATGCAATAAGCTGTGAAAGTGCCTCAACCGTTGCTGTGGCAGCAGTATTGGGGAAAATGGAGACATTTTCAAGCGATATATCAAGGCCAGCGATCGGACTGAGTCCTGCTGCCATGCGTTCTTTAGCAGAGGAAGTTCTGCCGATTAAAGTTCTATGGGCTGTTCGTCCTGCTGTTTTATTTGTATGAGCTGCAGGTTTTATACCACTTTCTGATGTTTGTGGTTTGTTGTGTGTGTTTTGAGATGATAAAGGGGGTTTTGTGGGTGACGTCATGGATCATTAGATTCTGTGTTACTCTGCTGACAATACATTCTGTCAAAAATCAAGCGTTATGGATTATATAATGCATCTTTCGGTTTGTTTGATGACATAAGGAGGTTATTGTAAACGGCATGAATGGCAATTACTTCCTTGATAAGAGGAAAGGCTGAGCGCACATGGGCAAGGGCGATCCTACCTGCCGCAATGGTCTGTATAGGATCAGCAAGGTAAGACTCAATTGCTTTTTGCAGCGCAATACCATTCCCGGCGGGGACAACCGTCCCTGATCCCGGCCCAACAAGTTCAGTATAGGCACCAGCATCGCTTGTGACAACTGCTGTTTGTGATGCCATGGCCTCAAGTGGGGTAAGACCGAATCCTTCATTGCGGGAAGGTGCTACATAAAGCGTGAGGTGCTGATACCAGTCATGTACATTGCGCACTTCGCCAAGAAAGATGATGCGGCTCATCATGTTGGCTGCCGCAATTTTTTCTTTTAATGCTTTTTCAAATTTTTGATGCTTCGCTGTTGTCCGACCTGCGATAATGGCTGTCCACTCCGGATAACGCGGCAATAATGCAATCATCGCATCAACAAAAAGATCTGTTCCCTTCTGATAGCGGATACGGCCAAAACAGCCGATTGCATATTTCCCGGGAATACCTGATGCTAAAAATTCATTCTTTTTCGTTGTCGGTGGCGTAAAATATTCAAGATCAACCCCGTGCATGATAACTGTATGAGGCACTTTCAGATAGGAACTTGAGCGTACGCTGGTGGCAATAACTCTATCCATCCGCCGGATCAGCCATCTGGTTAGAGGTTTGTGATGGCGCTGAGACGCAGATGTAAAAATAAGACGCACTTTCATGCACAGAATATCACGCATGATAATACCTACAATCATTTCAACATTGCGGCGGGCATGCCAGATGCGGAATGGATGTCCCGGTGGCTGTTTCCACAAATGGCCGAGAGAACTCCAGGAAAGCTGTGGCAGATAATCGGGCAGACCCATGCCTAAGGTGGCAATATGCACACCTTGCGCACGCTGCAAGGGAATAAGGTGGACGATTGTAGATGTCACACCTGAAAGGCGTTTTTTGAAATTTGGTGCAATAACAACAGTTTCGCTAAGGGATACAAGCATCGAAATTTAGATAAATTTTAACTGGATGATTTCAAAAGAACGAGCTCCACCCGGCGCGTTGACTTCGATCGTCTCTCCTCTGCCTTTGCCGATGAGGGCGCGAGCAATAGGTGAAGATACAGAGATCTTGCCATCTTTTACATCTGCTTCTTGGTCGCCGACAATCTGATAAATACGTTTTTCCTCTGTTTCTTCATCAAGGATGGTAACGGTGGCACCGAATTTTATTCTATTGCCAGACAGCTTAGCAATATCGATCACTTCAGCTCGAGCAATATAATCCTCAACTTCGTAGATGCGACCTTCATTATGGCTTTGTGCTTCTTTGGCTGCATGATACTCAGCATTTTCAGAAAGATCTCCATGAGCACGTGCATCTGCAATCGCTTCGATGATACGGGGACGCTCTTCCTGCTGACGCCAGCGAAGCTCTTCTTTAAGCTTCTCAAAACCGTTTTTGGTCATTGGGATCTTTTCCATGATTTCAATCCTTTCTTTACCTAGGATGATTTCAAGTTTTTACAGAGCTTGCAATAATCCAGTTCTTTATTTTATTACATGAGTAGCGATGCCAGAGTAGCGATGCCAGATAACTTTAACTTGTTTGCAGTAATATGCCTGACAAAAAAGGTTCCGAAACTTGTGTTTCAGAACCCGTCTACGCATTCATGAGCTCTTAACTCAACATAGCATTTTTTTAGAAAAAAATCACATAAAAAATACAGCCTCTGATATCGATTATGGTATGATAAGCATGTGGATTGAGTGTTATTTTTGAGTTTTGATGTGTTGTTTTGGAATTTTGTGATAGTGAGTGGCCGAGTGGTTAGAGAATCGGCATAATGCCAATCAAGAACCAAGCTCAAGGCGATCACTACCATAACTGTTTAGAATACGCATTGACTCTACGGGCGGTTAGGAATGAGCCTGCCTGCATTTACGTGCTGCCTCTCACAAGGACTTGACGCCAGCGATTTTTCTTATTGCGACATTTACGAACACGCGTCCTGAACTCAATTTGCAGTTGCTGCGCTGGATAGTTCAGAAGTTACCCGCACCGGATTAGAATATCTGACTGCGGAAGATCTGTCGATCTTAGAGTGGTGTAATATCATGGAAATTTATGCGACTTTGCATCTAGAAAAATCTTTGAAAATTATGACAGTGCTAGTGTATGGCTAGCCGAAAAATGCTTCAAAAGTCAATCTAATCTCGCCAACGCGATTATCGACAACCGCGATTTCTGGTCATCCAGAAATAGTGCAAGCAGAAAATCTCCATTGCGGCTAAGATTTAAAGTTGATTTATCCCGCGGTCTGGATCATAATAACAGTGATGTAGTCTCGAAAGCGTTTGATATTATCCATCAAAGATATCCGACATGGTTTTGATTTACGGTGGTTCGCTCAAAGGTGTGGAGTGCACCGTATCTCTAACGTGTACCTAAGCGTTAATGTGCGATAGATTACGGTTACGCTGGATTTATTGGAAAATCACTAGTGACGCTTCGTTTAAGCACAATAATCAAGATGCTTCACATTATATTTTGTGTCGACGATATCGTTTTTAGCTCGAAGGCGCAGGAAAGTTTCGCTGACAGGAATCGAAAATTTGGTATCAAGATAATACAAGAATAGTAGCGTAGTTAAGTGTCATCTTCGAAACAGCTGTCACGTTCTTTATGCATTTGGAGGAAATCACAAATACATTCGCTAACATTATCATACAAGACATTATTGACTGATTTGTTCTTCAATATAGTCATCAATATTCCGCCAAGACGAACAGTTATCGTTGCCATACGTGCAAGTCCATTTCTTCATAATTTCTAAGGGATATAAGCAATAAATATTACAAACTTCAAGTTTGTTTATTAAGTTCCATCCTGTCATGGAAAACGATACCTTTTTGCAAAAGGAAATGAGGTCTTACCGGTTTTTTCGTTTCATTCCAATGCGCTGATAATCAATATCAAACATGCCATTAGCAAAGGCTACACCGGTACGCGTATTGATCAGTTGAATTGTTGTTTCAAGATTTTGTTGGTCGATTATCGTCCATTGTCGTAACTTAAAGGTTTTGGGATCAAAAATCATTCGAATTTTTAATTTTCCTATACTATTATCAACAATGACAAAGGTAATCGCACTGGATTCTTGCCTGAACTCCAAAAGGTTGTGTTCGCTCACATCGATATGATCGCTGAGGAGTAGTTTCATAGGGGTCTGCTGAAGTTGATAAAGGCTCCAAGTATTTAGTTTCCTGTTGTTGATAGCGATAGACTGCCCATCGGAAATCACGCGAATGGGCGAATTTTTATAAATAAACCGGATTTTACCCGGCCGCTCCATATAAAATGCACCTTCTGCTGTTTCTCCTCGTGGGCCGAATTGCACAAAATCACCTGTCATTGTGCGGATGTTGCAGAAATGATCAGCTATCTGCTGGGCATAGGCCTTGATCTGCTGAGACGTTGCGTGGGCAGGGAAAGCTGCAGTACTTTCTGCCACAAGTAAAACAGGGCTGAAAATTAACGCTACCTTGATATGAGAAATAAATTTCATTACACTTTACCTTCTGATCCTGCTAGGGTTTGATACCCTGCTGTGGCAGCTAAGTGTGACTTAAGAAAGCATATCAGATTATCAGAATTCGTTTTCCTGCTCAGGTATCAGAATTTCGCGTTTTCCAGCATGATTGGCGGGACTGATAATTCCTTCTTCTTCCATGCGTTCAATGATTGTGGCTGCACGGTTGTAACCAATGCCAAGGCGGCGCTGGATATAGGATGTTGAAGCCTTGCGGTCACGTAGCACTATGGCAATAGCCTGATCATACGGATTATTAGATACACCACTATCGATATCGCCAAAATTACCCGCATCACTTTCTTCCATGACAGAACTAAGATGTTCCGGTACGCCTTGTGTTTTAAGATGAGCGACAACCTGTTCGACCTCGGAATCGCCAACAAATGGCCCATGCACACGCTGGATGCGCCCGCCGCCTATCATGAATAGCATGTCACCTTGGCCAAGCAGCTGTTCAGCACCCTGTTCTCCCAGAATAGTTCGGCTGTCAATCTTGGAGGTGACAGCAAAAGAAATACGGGTTGGAAAATTCGCTTTGATTGTGCCGGTAATGATATCCACTGAAGGCCGCTGTGTTGCCATTATAACATGGATGCCTGCTGCACGGGCCATCTGCGCTAGGCGCTGAACTGCCCCTTCAATATCCTTGCCGGCAACCATCATCAGGTCGGCCATTTCATCGATAATTACGACAATATAGGGCATGGTTTCTAATTCAAGCTTTTCTGTCTCAAAAACCGGTTCACCTGTCTCTTTATCGAAACCGGTTTGCACCGTACGCGACAAGGTTTCGCGTTTCTTGCAGCTTTCCTTGATACGATCGTTATAACCATCAATATTACGCACACCGAGCTTTGCCATTTTGCGGTATCGGTCTTCCATTTCCCGAACTGTCCACTTCAGAGCAACAATTGCCTTTTTAGGATCGGTGACAACAGGGGTCAGCAGGTGAGGAATGCCATCATAAACAGATAATTCAAGCATTTTAGGATCAACCATAATGAGGCGGCATTCTTCCGGTGTCATGCGGTAAACAAGAGACATGATCATGGTATTGATGGCAACCGATTTACCCGAACCTGTTGTACCTGCAACCAATAGATGTGGCATTTTGGAAAGATCGGCAATAATGGGGTCTCCGCCAATAGTTTTGCCAAGTGTCAGCCCTAGCTTTGCCTTACTTTCCTGAAATTCAGGTGTTTCCAGCATTTCTCGTAGATAAACGGTTTCTCGAGTTGAGTTGGGCAGTTCAATACCAATGGCATTACGGCCTGGCACCACTGCGATACGGGCTGAAACAGCGCTCATCGAACGGGCGATATCATCTGCAAGGCTGATGATCCGTGCGGATTTTACACCTGGTGCTGGCTCCAGCTCATAAAGTGTGACAACAGGTCCCGGATAGGCATTGATGATATCCCCCTTAATGCCAAAATCCTCTAACACGGCGGTCAGCATTTGGGTATTTTTCGCTAGTGCCTTGCGTGACAGGATTTCATCCTGCGGGATCTTTTTTGGCACTGTTAGGTAGGAAATATGCGGTAGTTCAAAACCCTTGCGGTTATTGCCTGTATTTCTTTTCATATAATTCATTAGTCTACTGCTGTTGCTGAAAGCATTTTGCAATTCGGCATTTTGTGCAGAAAAATCGGGTTCAATTTGCTCGCTTCCTAATCTGATTGGAAAAAAAAATTCAGGTTCTATGGCATTCTTTTCTTTGCTAATCAGGCGTTTTGACAATGATACAGGATGTAGAAATCTACCCAAGATAACACCGATCCGGCTTATACTGAAGATCCTTTTCTCCTCGCCATTCTGTTGCATCGCTTTGTAAGAAGGTACTTCTTGGGACACGGTTATTTTTTTTGGCTTTGGTTTATTATTGCCGAGAGCCCCTCCTGCATAGGTTGCCATTATAAGTGCTAACGGGACAAATAAAATGATAAATGTTAATTTTATGATAAAGGAAGGTAGAGGTAGCCTGTCCAGAAAAATATGACAGAAGTCAAGGATTTTATCACCAAAAACCCCTCCCAATCCAATAGGCAGGGGCCAAATTGAAGGCGGGGGAAATATACCAACGGCAGCACTGAAAAAAATGATAGATAAGATCCAGAAAAAAAACTTCTGTGGGAGATGGTATAGGCTGTGCTGGAAAATCAAAAGAATGCTCCAAAAAAATGGCGGCAACAGTGCAATAACACTAGCAAGACCGAAGAATTGCATGGCAAGATCAGCATAGACCGCGCCCCAGAAACCAAGAATATTGGTAACCAGATTGTTGTTGGCATAGCTGAGTGAAGGATCGGCGATATTCCATGTTACTAGCGCTATGCCTGCCAAAACGGTAATTGCTAGCAATCCTGATCCTAGGAAAGTAGCTGTCTTCCGGTAGAATGTATCAAGCAGACGTGTCGGCTGATCGCCGTCTTTAGCTACTATATCATAAGCTGAAGGACCTTGCCGCATAAATATTTCCTGCTTGAATATCGTTTATTACCAGATAGGTTGTTTTTTTCTTAGATAAAGAGAGTTAATGACTCATTAACCAATCGGATTGATAGGGATTTTCCCTTTCGCTTCGGGTTTTATCTGCTTAGGATTTTTTATGAAATAGAATATATAGGGGTCAGAGGTAGGATGGAAAAATGACAGAGAAAGAAAACCGCTCGTCTTACGAGGTAGATATTGTTATTGTAGGCGGCGCTTATATAGGATTATCCTTGGCCATTGCTATCAAAGCCGCTGCACCGCAATTAGATATTATTGTTGTTGATGCGGCCAACCCAAGTGCATGGAAAGTTGATCCGCGTGCTTTTGCCGTTTCTGCTGCGGCAGTGAGGATGCTTGATCAGTTGCAATGTTGGCAAGCGATTTTGCCTGCCGCCGAGCCAATTCGTCAAATAATTATTACGGATTCACGTACGGATGATCCTGTCCGCCCGGTTTTTCTGACATTTACAGGTGATGCCAGCCCTGGGGAGCCTTTTGCTTATATGGTGGAAAACCACTTTTTAAATGCCAGCCTGCATCAGCGTGCTAACGCGCTGGAAATCCATATTATTGAAGGTGTGCGGGTTGAGAAATTTGATGAGATGCTCCAGGGCATCCGTGTCCATCTTAATAATAGCATTGTTTATGAGACTCGGTTATTGGTCGGGGCAGATGGTTTGCATTCAAAAATGCGTGAAATGGCTGGCATCAAAACATTATATCAATCCTATGGGCAGATGGGCATTGTTTGTACAGTAGCCCATGAACGCCCACATCATGGCCGAGCTGAGGAACATTTTCTGCCTGCAGGGCCGTTTGCTGTTCTTCCACTTAAAGCCAATCGTTCTTCGCTGGTCTGGAATGAGTGTGATGAAAATGTGAAACGGCTGCTTGCTGCGGATGAAATGACCTTTGAAGCAGAGCTTAAAAGCCGTTTTGGCTATCATCTGGGTGCTTTACAAGTTGAGGGTGGTCGCTGTGCCTTTCCTTTCGGGCTTATGCTAGTGCGAGATTTTATCCGCCCGCATTTTGCGCTTACGGGCGATGCAGCCCATGGCATCCATCCGATTTTAGGTCAGGGACTTAATCTCGGTTTGCAGGATGCAGCCGCCTTGGCAGAGGTTATTGTTGAAACTTCCCGCTTGGGGCTTGATATTGGTTCGATGGAAGCACTTGAGCGTTACCAGACCTGGCGTCGTTTTACAACAGTACGGATGGGAATTACAGCTGATTTGCTTAACCGTATGTTTTCGAATGATTTTGCGCCACTGCGTGCTATTCGTGACATTGGCCTTGGCTTAGTCGACCGTATGCCCCGCCTTAAAAATTATTTTATTCAGCAGGCTGCAGGATTTAGGAATGGCTCTCCGCGGCTTCTGCTGGGGGAGCCAATTTGATAGAAATCATCCTTGGCGGGTCCTATTATTTATTCTTTGATCTCCGTATAAGCTGTAGCTTGATTTGCCATCCTGGCCTATAATATTAGCTTGATTTGAGATCGTTGTTTTATCAGATTCAATTTTGCCCAGCACAATTTCAAACGGGCTTTTATCTTTCAGATAAAGGGCATCAGTTTCTAGGTTTTCGCTTATATTTTTAATTGCTTTCTTAAGAAGTCGCACTGCATAGCGGCATAAGTTGAACTTATGCTATTATCGAGGTCATTTCCTACTTGCTGATAAGGTCATTATCAAGATCAATACATACGCTTGAAGAACTGCATGATACCTGCCCACCGAGCAAGCAGAGCCTGACTGCGGCTTCATTTTAGTGTTGATGCCAGACAAACACATTTAAGCATATGAAAATGTATATGCAAAATTTTGCAGGATTCAATATTTGAACCGATTGATACAGAGAAAATAAATTCCGCCGCCAAATACTCCATCATACTCAGCCAAAAATTGCTGACTTATTATCTGGAACAATTTTCAACATTACAAGGATAAGCTAATCCTATACCCGTACAAGATGGTTCTATCACCAAGGTCATTGCCAAAAACAGAGCGCTTGCTTCTGTAATCCCAATGGTCACCCAAACCTATGCAGCATATGATGTCAGTATTCTGGTGATAAGATATCTCGGAATTGCCAAACGGCCGTACCCCTGCCTCGCGTAAGCAGACACCTGTGATTATTAGAAATTGTATGCATTTTCCCTTCCGCGACAAACTGCAGAATTATTTTGACAGGATATGCAGGAAACGCGCCGGTTAGATTCCTTATCTCTCTTGAAAAAACCTATCCTAACATCTTAAGATAATTCGTACGCTCTATGTTCGCCATCCCTTTAAGCTCCTCCCTTGCACGATAGGGTTAAATTTGAAGCAGCAGCGAATTATATTATGCTCCCTGATCATGCACAGCTCAGCTGGGTTTTGATCTGATTGCCATCTTTCCAGGCAGTTTACCTCTGCATACCTCGCATTTTTACTTCCTGATCAGCCACTAAACCCAGTGTCTGGAAAGATCAAAGTGCCTTGATTATTTTTCATAATCCTATTTTTTATACTGGTGGATCTGCATTGCGTGAACAAATCCAGTGTTTTATCCTTAGATCGAAGTATAGACATCCATCTCTATCAGCACAAATGGAAAAAGATTACCATGTAAAGTGAAACAGTCGCCACATCCTTTCTAAGATATACCTCATTGAGATCGGCACTTTTTGCAAAATCAGGTATCATTTACAGAACAAAAAGGATATCGACCTGTTCACTGGCTGCAAGCATATACAGGCCCTTTTCAAAAGGTAATTTACTATGATTGGACATATAAAACAATACTCTTTTCATCGCATAAGAACGTTTTACAAGGGCATATGCCTTATTATCTTCTGGCTTCAGTAATAATGGGCTTCAATTTTTTCTTGAATGCTGCAGGTGTCAGCGGACCAATGTGTCGATAGAGAATGATGTTTCCTTTACTTACAATAAAAGTTTCAGGCGGACCGTAAATACCCCAATTAATAGCAGCTCGCCCGCTTGGATCAAAACCGGTAATCCGAAATGGATTACCGAAAGTGCCGAGAAAGCGTAAGCCATTTTCTTCTGTATCTTTATAATTGATGCTGACGAGATCAAACAAAGGGTTATTGGCGAGTGCCATTAAAAAAGAATGTTCTTCTCGGCAAGACGAACACCAAGATCCCCAGAAGTTAATTAGCGTTACACGACCCTTGAAATTTTTCATATCAAAAATTGGATCAGTGGTGTTATCAGATGACAGTGTAGGCAGAACAGTATCTGGAATCTGCTTGCCTGTTAGAGCATTGGGGAGCTGATCCAAAATTTGTGGCGGTGTGCTGATATGGATAAAAGCGATGATAATAAAACCACTAAACAAAGCAAACGGCATAAGAAAAAACAACATATGCCATCGTTTAGCTGGTAGCAGATAGTTTGTAGTCATGGCTTTTTATTCCAGTGGCATTTTTTATCATTCTGCTGAAGCCGCCGTAAGGCCGATCGTTGTTGATGCCGATTGGCTAGAAGCCATACAAGAATACCGCCGAGGCCAACGGCTGTAATAGTATAGCTTGCAATCACATAGTGCAGATGTGTCATGATATATCCGTTTCGGGTAATTTTCGCGCAGCTATGCGCTGTCTTGTAATAACACATCGGCGTAATATCTCATTTTGTATTGCCATGAGATGGAATGTGACAAAAACAAGCGTGAAGGCAAACGCATTGATCAGAAGCGGGATGAGAATAGATGTGTTGATGGCAGCCCCCCCCCTTCTTAGAATGGAAGCAGATTGGTGGAGCGTATTCCACCAATCGACAGAAAACTTGATAATGGGAATATTGATAAAGCCGATAATAGTCAGAATCGCGGCGGCATGTGCTGCTGATGTTTCCTCATTTTCAAAAGCCCGTGAAAGCGCAAATATTCCAAGATAAATCAGAAGAAGGATAAACATGGATGTTAACCGTGCATCCCATTCCCACCATGTGCCCCATATCGGTTTTCCCCAGAGGGATCCGGTGATGAGTGCAAGTACCGTGAAGACAGTACCAATGGGGGTTGCTGTTTTAAGTGCCGCATCAGCAAGCAGATGGTACGAAAATAGTGTTCTGGCCGCAGAAAGTGTCATGACCGTATAGCACAGCATCGCAAGCCAAGCAAATGGCACGTGAATGAACATGATTTTGACTGTTATACCCTGTTGGTAATCTATAGGAGCCCGAAATGCTAGATAAAGAGCGACCGTTAGAACAATAATTGTTATAATGTATAAGGGCGGGAGAATTTTTTCTGATAGCTGCACGAATTGGAGAGGGCCAACCAGCTCTTTCCACCAACTATATTTGGCTTTAGTCATTTCTTTCATAGAATCCATGGTTAGGGTATCTGTGGAGCAGGTGCAATCAGCATTTTCCGAAAAATTAAATATTTTTTAAAGTTACTTTTTGAGACGATATACCATAAATACCTGCATTTATTCAGACATGTATTTAAATGTTGTCGCCGCCGCTGTTGGGCCTAGAACACTGAAAAATAGTGTGAGCGCAAGCAGAAATAGCAACGGTGTGATGGGGGTAAGAGTTCCTGTCGTTAACGTATAAACCGCAGAAACACCAAAAATGAGAACAGGGATGACGAGTGGCAGCACAATAACCGAAAGCATCACCCCAACACGGGGCAAGGTAATCGTCAAAGCTGCTCCAACTGCGCCAATGAAGGTGATAGCGGGGGTACCAAGCAGTAAGCTGATCACCGTTGCTCCGACTGCCGCCCACTCCATATTCAAAAGTAGGGCAAAAAAAGGCGATGCGATGATAAGTGGCAGAATTGTACCAGCCCAGTGCGCCAAGCATTTTACAAAAACAATGAGCGCAAGGGCAAGGAGGTCTGTTCCCATAACCATGACGTCGAGGGAACCCTCTTCTCTATCTGTTTGAAAAAGCTGATCAAGGCCAAGCAGGACAGTGAGTAGGGCGGCGATCCATACAATACCAGCGCTGATATGGGAAAGTACATCGCTCATCGGTCCAATACCAAGGGGCGTAGTAATGATAACTGCAAGAAAAAACATCAGATTGGTGACTAGATTGTTGCCTGAAGAAAATGCCACCCTGATATCTCGCAGAAACAGTTCTTTCATATTCTGTTCTCCTGCAATGTAATATTCAAGGTAGCACTAAGCCCGAGCGGCAGATGAGTTGCTGCAATAATCATGCCGCTGGAGTATATATGACGTTTCATAATGATAGTGAATAGGCTGCATGCGGCATTATCAAGACCGGCTGTCGGCTCATCCAGTATCCATAAGGGGCGCCAAGCAATCAACAGTCGCGCAAGAGCCACGCGTCTTTTCTGGCCTGTAGAAAGAATACCGTAGGGCAGGTGAATGCTATGGGCCATTTCCACGGCCTCAAGCACTTGATGAGGATCATAGTCCCGTGCCCTTAACCATCTTCCCCAGAACCGCAGGTTTTCTCCCACTGGAAGCATGGGCTTCATGGCATTTTTCTCGCTGAGATAGTGACAGAACATCGCTCTTGGCAATACAGCTCCAGCTTCTTCTATCTGAATTGAGCCTATGATAGGCTTGTGCAGACCTGCAATGATCCGTAGAAGTGTCGACTTTCCTGCGCCATTTGGTCCGGTAACCGTCAGAAGATTACCGGAAACAAGTGAAAAATTCAGGCCGGAAAAAAGAATTTTTCCCCCTCGTTCTGCTGTCAGGTCAGTACCGGTAAGCCGCATTATCGCTCCGTTAATTTTAAGCATATTAGGATAAAATAAAGCCTCTGAATACTTTAAAAATTTAAAAAATCTACTCTAGAATAATTCTAAAAAAAGCTATACTAAGGACCTTAAATCTATGCTAGCGGTCGGCATTTCAGAGGATGCTTGGGTCTGTCTCCAAAGCTTCCACTGTAGGAGTTTAAGTTAATGATGAAAGGCGGAAATGACTGCATCCGCGATCGAATTACAGCTTTGTCCGGCGTTTTATAATGTTCGATCTTCCGGATTGTAAGCCCTCTATAATTTTAAGGACGATACACTCGTGTCTCAAATTGATAGTTTTAAATGCCGTAAGACTCTTGATGTCGATGGGAAAATATATGTTTATTATAGTTTAACTGAAGCAGAAAAAAATGGTCTTAGAGGTATTTCATCCCTTCCTTTTTCTATGAAAGTGCTTCTGGAAAATCTTTTACGTTTTGAAGACGAGCTCTCAGTGAAGAGGGAAGATATTCAAAATTTTGCCAAATGGCTGACCGACAAAGGCCGTGTCGATGCCGAAATTGCTTATCGTCCGGCTCGTGTTCTGATGCAGGATTTTACTGGAGTTCCTGCTTTGGTTGATCTTGCCGCCATGCGTGATGCTATGGTCAAGCTTGGCGGTAATCCGGAAAAAATAAACCCGCTTGTGCCCGTTGATCTGGTTATTGATCATTCAGTTATTGTTGATGATTTTGGCGATCCGCTTGCTTTCAAGCATAATGTAGAGCTTGAATACCAGCGTAATGGTGAGCGTTATCGTTTTTTGAAATGGGGCCAGCAGGCTTTCAGAAATTTTCGTGTAGTACCGCCAGGTACGGGCATTTGTCACCAGGTTAATCTTGAATATCTTGCCCAGACTGTCTTGATAAACGAAGAGGATGGTCAGATGTTGGCCTATCCTGATACCTGTGTGGGCACGGATTCCCATACAACCATGGTTAACGGCCTTGGTGTGCTTGGTTGGGGTGTCGGTGGGATTGAGGCCGAGGCGGCTATGCTTGGCCAGCCGGTTTCCATGCTCCTGCCTGAAGTTATAGGTTTTCGCCTGACAGGTCGTTTAAGGGAAGGTGTGACCGCGACTGATCTTGTTCTGACCGTCACACAGATGTTGCGTAAGAAAGGCGTTGTCGGCAAGTTTGTCGAATTCTTTGGTTCTGGTTTGGATCAGATGACATTGGCTGACCGGGCAACAATTAGTAATATGGGACCAGAATATGGTGCTACCTGTGGCTTTTTCCCTATTGATCCTGAAACCATACGTTATCTGAACAGGACAGGGCGTGATGAGCATCGGATCCGGCTGGCTGAATCTTATGCCCGTGCGCAAGGCATGTGGCGTGATGTCAGCCAGCTCGAGCCAATCTTTACCGATGTACTTGAGCTTGATATTGGTGATGTAATTCCCGCAATGGCGGGGCCTAAACGTCCTGAAGGCTGTATGCCGCTGGAGCAGGTGGGAGCAGGATTTAATATCGCGCTGGCAAGTGAATACAAGAAGGCCAGCGGACAGGAAGAACGTTACAGCGTTGAGGGTGAGGGTTTTGATCTTGGTCATGGTGATGTTGTAATTGCTGCGATCACATCCTGTACGAACACATCCAACCCGAGTGTATTGATCGGTGCCGGTCTCTTGGCCCGCAATGCAGTAGCTAGGGGATTAAAAACCAAGCCTTGGGTCAAGACATCCTTAGCGCCAGGCTCACAGGTTGTTGAAGCTTATTTGGCCAATTCCGGTTTGCAGAAGGCCCTTGATGCACTTGGTTTCAATCTGGTTGGTTTTGGTTGTACAACCTGTATCGGCAATTCTGGTCCGCTGTCACCTGCTATTTCCAAAGCGATTAATGATAAGAAGTTAATTGCAGTTGCTGTTCTTTCAGGTAATCGTAACTTTGAAGGACGAATCTCTCCTGATATTCAGGCTAACTATTTGGCTGCACCGCCGCTGGTTGTTGCACATGCTCTTGCCGGTACGGTGTGTAAGGATCTAACTAAGGAGCCCCTTGGCATCGGCAAGGATGGTGAGCCGGTTTTTCTGCATGAAATCTGGCCGACCTCGCAGGAAATCCAAGAGTTGATCGAGAAAAATGTTACGCGTAAACTCTTTATAGAAAAATATGCAGATGTCTTCAAGGGTGATGAGAACTGGCGGGCTATTCACGTCTCGGCAGGCGAGACTTACACATGGGATGATGATTCAACTTATGTTCGCAATCCGCCTTATTTTGAGGATATGCCAAAGGTTCCGGAAGCTCTCGGTGATATTACAGATGCCCGTATCCTCGGTCTTTTTGGTGATAAGATCACAACGGATCATATTTCCCCTGCTGGTTCCATTAAAGTTGATTCCCCTGCCGGAAAATATCTGATGGCATGTGGTATTAAACCCGCAGATTTTAACCAGTATGGCACACGTCGTGGTAATCATAAAGTGATGATGCGCGGCACATTTGCCAATATCCGTATTTATAATTTTATGCTGGGTGAAAACGGGCGTGAAGGCGGTTATACCATGCATTATCCTAGCGGGCAGGAAGAGTCGATTTACGATGCAGCCATGCTCTATAGGCAGGAAAAGGTACCTCTTATTGTTTTTGCCGGAGTTGAATATGGTAATGGTTCTTCACGGGATTGGGCGGCAAAGGGTGCAAGTCTGCTTGGTGTACGGGCTGTGATCGCACAGTCTTTCGAGCGAATTCATCGTTCAAACCTTGTTGGCATGGGGGTAGTTCCCTTTGTGTTTGAGGCAGGGACAAGCTGGAAGTCTCTTGGCCTCAAGGGCAATGAGACCGTTACGATTAAGGGGATAAATACAATCAAGCCGCGGCAGAGAACATCGGCAAAGGTCACTTTTATCGATGGCACGATCAAGGATGTCCCATTGATTTGCCGTATTGATACCGTGGATGAGCTGGATTATCTTCATAATGGCGGCATTCTTCAGTATGTTCTGCGTGGACTTGCGCAATCGTGATATGCTGCTGGGAGTGCAAGGCGGAAAAATAAAAGGATCTGTATTTTATATTCCTTAATTATGTTTTCGGCCTATTTGTGCAATAATACCATTGACGTTCTGACTGAATTCTAGTATGGGTAGGTTATGCTTTAGCACCTTTGGTGCTGTTATATTTTATGATGGTTATTAATGCCGATCAGATTACTTAAAGAGAGAGAGTTTATGGCCAATACATCCTCGGCCAAAAAGGCCGTGCGTAAGATTGCTGCCCGCACTGAGATCAATAAGGCCCGTCGTTCACAGTTTCGTACGTTTGTTCGAAAATTTGAAGACGCTGTTGTTCGTGGAGATAAGACGGCTGCACAAGGGGCTTTCAGAGCTCTCGAACCGCAGGTTATGCGTGCCGTAACTAAAGGTGTTCTTCATAAGAATACTGCTTCTCGTAAGATTTCACGTTTGTTCAGACGTCTGAAAATGCTTTGTCCTTGATTTTGATCAACAATTTCTCTTCAAGGAGACCTTAGCAGGAATTTTAGGTTTTTATCTTGTAATTGTTAGAAACTAGATTCGAAGGTGAGAAAAATTGTTTATCCCAAAGGTTTTTTGTCTGATGGTTAAGGGTTATCAGCGGAAGTAGCTTCCTTTGCCAGTGTAGACAGTTTTTGTAGTTTAGTTTATTAGGAAGTGATAGGAATTTTTGACATTTTATCCTGTTGATATAAAATCCTAATTGAATATACGGTTTAGTATTGCAATAGGTATTTTCTATATTAGAATGAGCTTTCTTGTTATTTTTCTAAATTAAGACTCATGTCTTAATTATTATCTGTTCTGTGCATGTATTTTGCATATTATTTTTGTTGTTTGAGCAATGCAGTTTTCGTTTAATTAATTTGCGAGGCTTATAAAAAGCAACAGTTTGGTATGATATTTGCTTGATATCGAGTCTTTCTACTCATATAATCTCCTAATTTTTACAGAAATTAAATCCTTTTAAATTAAATAGTTAACCTGTTTGTCCACAGGACATAGGAAAATTTGTCAAAATAGTTTTTGTCAAGAGAATTTTTTAAACTTTATTTCTAGAATTATTCTTTTCACAATATAAATGGAAAACCCTTTTTGAATCAAAGCTTGTGGCTGAATAGTTCATTACCGATTTAGCAGTATTGGGCAGTCTAAGTGCTTTTGCACCTGTTTTTGTCCTCTTGCACTTAACCTCTTCGTTTTTGTATGCTCAAGCCTACCAGAAGCCGGAAGGCGGTTTTAAAAAATCTAGGCAATCTTGAGTTTCAAGGTTACTTGGGTATTTCTGGTAAATATCGATGGTAGTTCGATTCATCTCGGTTTTGCAGGAATGTATCTGCTGTATTGTTTTTGGCTTTCCTGTTTTAATGGGATGCCGATCAGGCTGGTTTATGTATTACCGCAGGCAATATTTGTGAGATAACTTTATCTACTCTTATCAGGTTCGTTTTTAGGCCTATTTGAGGATGACAAGGTGATAGATGATGAAAGCCAGATTTCTGGAGTGGATTTTTATTCTAAAGATTATGTGTTGTTGATCTGAAAATTGGTAATTAAAGGGCAAAAAGCGATGAATAGTTTAAGAGCGGGTACAGATAGCCACCTGATCCAAGATTCTTGCACAAGTGTATCATTTTCATCCGGAAATATGAGTCAAGAAATTGTAGGTGATCAACAGAAATATTCTGAAAAAAACAGTCAGCAGATTTTTGAGCGGGTTTCGGCCAAGCTAAAGGCACGGGTTGGTGCAGAGGCTTATGTTAGTTGGTTTGGTCGCTTGAAACTGGATGAATATGGACGCAACCAGGTTCGTCTGTCGGTGCCGACCGCATTTTTACGCTCATGGATCAATAATCATTATTCAACACTACTTGCAGAACTATGGCAGGAAGAAAATCCGGCAATTATGCGTATTGATGTTGTGGTGCGCAGTGTTAGCCGTGTTGCTAGACCAGCAGTTTCTCAGCAATTTGCGGATATTGAGGTACAGCCGAAAACGGCTATAAATTTTTTATCGACCGGAGACAAGACAGATAGGACACCACGCGTAAGCCCCTCTGTTTTTGGTTCTCCGCTAGATCCTCGTTATATCTTTGAGAGTTTTATTGAAGGCACATCAAACCGTGTTGCACTTGCTGCCGCGCGGGCCATTGCCGAGGCAGGTACAGGAGCGCTTCACTTTAATCCGCTCTTTGTCCATGCTTCCGTAGGTTTGGGGAAGACTCACCTTTTGCAGGCAATTGCCACGGCAGCTGTGAAGCGACCTATACCTGTCCATGTGGTTTATCTGACGGCTGAATATTTTATGTGGCGGTTTGCTACAGCGATTCGTGATAATGATGCACTTTCCTTTAAAAAACAGCTGCGTGATATTGACCTTCTGATTATTGATGATATGCAATTTTTGCAGGGGAAGTCCATTCAGCATGAGTTTTGCCATCTTCTCAATAATCTGCTTGATAGTGCTAAGCAAGTTGTTGTGGCGGCCGATCGTCTTCCTGCAGAGCTTGAGTCGCTTGACGTGCGTGTTCGCTCCCGTTTGCAGGGTGGCGTTTCTCTTGAAATCAGTGCACCGGATTATGAGATGCGCTTGGAAATGTTACGCTACCGTTTGAAACTGGCCCGTCAAAGGGAAGAAGTGGTCAATCTCAGAGAAGATGTGCTGGCTCATATTGCACGCACAGTTTCCGGTTCAGGGCGAGATATTGAGGGAGCTTTCAACCAGCTTCTTTTTCGTCAGTCTTTTGAGCCGGATCTGTCCCTTACCCGGATTGATGAGCTGCTTGGCCATCTGACACGCAATAGTGAGCCTAAACGTATCCGGATTGAGGAAATTCAGCGTGTTGTTATCGGCCACTATAATGTATCAAAGCACGATCTATTATCCAAGCGCCGTACCCGTTGCATTGTCAAGTCGCGGCAGGTTGCTATGTATCTGGCAAAAATACTGACGTCGCGTTCCCTGCCTGAGATCGGCCGCCGCTTTGGCGGGCGTGACCATACAACAGTACTCCATGCTGTTCGCAAGATTGAGAGTCTGGCCGGAGGTGACCAGAATTTTTCTCAAGAGCTTGAGCTTTTGAAGCGCCTTATCAATAACCAAGCTGTTTGAGTATTTTGATAACAGATAAGTCCGTAAATGACTTGCCTGGGTTTGAAATGTTTCGTCAAGCTTATTTTTCGTAGTTATCAATCAGGAAAAATTATAAGGTTTTATGGAGTGGCTTGTTTTTGCGGTTTGTTTTCTGACAGTAGTGAGTGATTTTCTACTAATTTACGATAAAAACTAAGGATCGCCTGTTATTGGTGTTTTTTTGAAACATGCAGTCAATCCTGATGAAGTATCTAAATATGCGAGCAGGTTTGCTGCTCCAGGAGTGGGTTGTGTTATTATGCGTATTATTGTAGATCGTACAAATCTTCTGAAATCTCTTGGGCGAGTACACCGTGTAGTTGAGCGCCGCAATACAATTCCAATACTTTCCAATGTTCTCATTGACGCTGATGCCGGGAAAATGCAGCTTAAGGCAACAGATCTTGATCTTGAGATAACGGAAACAACAGGGGCAAATATTGAGAAGGCAGGTGCGACAACGGTTCCTGCTCACCTACTTTATGAGATTGTCCGCAAACTGCCTGATGGCGGTGAAATTATACTGGAGATAGATTCGGAAGAGAATTTTGTTGCTGTCATATCCGGTCATTCGAGTTTCCGGCTGCAATGTTTGCCGAAGGCAGATTTTCCTGAATTGAGTTCTGGTGAATTCAGCTATTCTTTTAAATTTGAAGCTCTGGGCCTAAAGCGGCTTGTTGAAGCCACACAATTTGCTATTTCCACTGAGGAAACGCGCTATTATCTGAACGGTATTTATTTGCATGTTCTGGATGATCAAGGGATATTAAAATTACGTGCTGTTGCGACGGATGGGCATCGCTTGGCTAGGGTGGAGATTGAGGCCCCACAAGGATCAGAGGGAATGCCAGGCATTATTATTCCCCGCAAGACAGTGGGAGAACTACATAAGCTTTTGGGAGAAGAAGTTGATGAACCAGTCTTAATCGAACTTTCGGATGCCAAAATTCGTTTCGGTATTGGTTCTGTTGTTTTGACATCAAAGCTGATTGATGGCATATTTCCCGAGTATCAAAAGGTTATTCCTACTGCTAATGGGAAAAAGCTTGTTCTCAAACGGGTTGCTTTTTCTGCGTCTGTTGACAGAGTATCTACTATTTCCAGCGATCGGGGACGGGCTGTTAAACTGTCAATTATGCCTGACCAGTTGACCTTGACTGTTAACAATCCGGATTCAGGTACTGCCGAAGATCAATTGCCTGTTGAATACAAGGATAAAGCGATGGAAATCGGTTTTAATTCACGCTACCTGCTGGATATTACCGGCCAGTTATCTGGTGAGGATGTTATTTTCATGCTGGCAGACATGGGTTCACCGACACTGATCCGCGAGAGCGAGACGGCAGATGCACTTTATGTGCTGATGCCGATGCGTGTATGAAGCTGTTGTGGCTATTTTTTTCAGGCCTGATTATGCTGAGCAGGTTCTTCTGCGGCATATTGCCCTCTCGTCATACCGTAATTATATAACACTGAAGCTGGATTTTTCTGGTGCACTTGTGGTATTGACGGGATGTAATGGCGCTGGCAAGACTAATTTGCTCGAAGCGATTTCATTTCTTTCACCAGGGCGTGGCTTGCGTTGCACCGCCTATCATGATGTAACCTCATTTGATGCTTCGTGTCATAATTCTTCTGGGTTCGGCGTTCATGCGCGGCTTGATTGTGCAACCTATGGTGAGGCTTTGATTGGGACAGGACTTATAGGTGCCGGACGGGGTAAAAGTGGGCGGCGAGTACGGATAAATGGTACGCCGCAGTTTGCTGATATGATGCTGGAATATTGTCGCATTATCTGGCTTATTCCAGCAATGGATGCGCTTTTTACCGGCTCGTCTGGCGATAGGCGTCGTTTTCTTGACCGTATGATTCTGGCTATTGATCCACTGCATTGGCGACGTGTCCTTGATTACGAAAAAGCAATGCGGTCGCGCAATCGTCTTCTGGCTGATGGTATACGCGATACGGGCTCTCTTGATGCGTTTGAAGAGCAGATGGTCGGGCTTGGCATAGCCATTGCAGCAGCACGCCATGAGATGATCCGGCTACTGAATACTGTAACAGAGCGTATATTGCATACGAGAGATTTCCCGCAGGCCAGATTTGGCCTTGAGGGTGCGGTTGAAAAGACATTGCTTTCCTTGCCGGCTATTGATGTAGAGGAAGGTTTCCGCGTCCTGTTGAGAGAAGGTCGTACCGCAGATCGTATTGCCGGGCGCACACTTTCCGGACCACATTGTACGGATCTTATTGTTATCCATAAAGAAAAATTGATTCCAGCTGGATTGTGTTCAACAGGTGAACAAAAAGCCCTCCTGACAGGGCTTGTTCTTTCTCATGCCTACCTGACGGGTGAATTGTCAGGTATGAGGCCAATTCTGCTTCTGGATGAAATTGCTGCACATCTGGATAATAAGCGCCGGCAGACTCTGTTTGATATTCTTGATGAACTGGGTGCTCAGGCTTTCATGACAGGAACAGATAGAGCTATTTTCAGTAGTCTGGAAGGACGAGCCGAATTTTTTCTTGTACAGGATGGGCATGTCTGTCTTATGGGGCGGGATTGAAGATTTTACCGCTTCCTGGTTATTAATGTATTGGAAAGTAAAATAATATAGAAACCCGTTTTATGCTAATGGCATGAAATAAATTTGTTGTATTCTTTGCCGGAGGATATGATCATGATAGACATGATCTATGTGCTGAATGGTCCCAATCTTAATCTGATGGGATTACGTGAACCGGAAATTTATGGACGCGAAACATTGGCAGATATTGAGGCTTTATGCCGTTTTACTACTGAAAAAGCAGGATTTTCCCTCCGTTTTTTCCAGAGCAACATTGAAGGTGTTCTAATCGATTGGATTCAGGATGCTAGGCAGGAGGCATCTGCTGTTGTTATCAACCCTGCAGCTTACAGCCATACATCCATTGCTATTCTTGATGCGTTAAAAAGCTTTAATGGCCCAGTTGCTGAGGTACATATATCCAATATTCACCGGCGCGAATCATTCCGACACCATTCTTATATTTCTTCTCGCACTGATTGCACAATTGTTGGCTGTGGTATCTTAGGTTATCAGTTTGCGATCGAATTTTTAGTCAGTAAATTAAAAAAAATCGAATAATATTGTATATTCTTGTAGAGTTTTCTACAAGCAGCTTTGCCAAACCTTGAAATCAGGATTATAATCCATAATAGTGTGTTCTATACCTGATATGATGCTATAGGGCCTTAATTATGTTTTTCTAATCTAGGGTTAGGCACGACAAGCAGGGAACTTTAGTTGTTTTTTGAATTCTGTCTATTAAATTATAATATAAATTTCAGGTATCTTCATGCTTAAAGTCAGTAATGCTGATAAGGGGCAGGATTAGAATGAAAAGTTTGAAAAGAGTATTAGGCATTTCGTGTGTATTGGTGTTAGCGCTGCTGTTATCCGGTTGTGATATAGCTATTTTGAATCCGGCAGGGCTGGTAGCTAAGGCGCAGCGTAATCTAATTGTTGTTTCACTAATTCTGATGCTTTGCATCGTGATCCCAGTTATGGTCGCTGTGATTTTCTTTGCAGTCAAATATCATGCTTCAAAGGGAAATACAGAATATCTTCCAAATTGGGCTGCATCCCATAAGATTGAGTTTTTCATGTGGGGTATTCCAATTTGCGTAGTTTCGGTTCTTGCTGTATTGAGTGCATACTTTACCTATAAATACGAGCCATCCAAGCCCCTGAATTATGCTGTTGCAGCTGAGGGTAAACCATTGCGAATTGATGCCATTGCGCTCGAATGGAAATGGTTATTTATTTATCCTGAGTATGGTATTGCCACAATCAATGAAATTTATGTCCCAACAGGCCGTCAGGTTGCCTTGCAGCTCACTGCTCAGGATACAATCAATGCTTTCTGGGTACCAAAGCTTGGTACTGTTCTATACGCTATGCCGCAGATGAACGCGAAATTACATCTCCTTTCTGAAGAGGATGGTCAGTTCCTTGGTGTATCAGCAAATTATAGCGGCGAAGGTTTTGCCGATATGCACTTTGCTTGGTATTCAGTTTCTAATGATGCATTTGATCACTGGGTTTCTAGGGTCTACAAGAGTCAAAATCAGCTTGATCGACACACCTATCTTGAACTGATGAAAAGAAGCAAACGTGATCCCGTAGCATATTTTTCGGGAATTGATAAGGATCTTTATTATCGTGTCGTCAACCGTTGTGTAGCTGAGGGCTCTAAATGTAATGAGGAGTTGATGCGCTTTGCTGCCGCGCGATCACTATGGGGTAAACTTTGCTCGATTTTTGATACCGGTGAGGCTGAGGATTATTAATGGTGTCAAGAGTAAGGTGAAATGTGTTTTGCTTCACTCAAATAGAAATTCTTGAATCGATAGGTTGAAATTAATGTTTGGAAGATTTACAGATCCAACAGCAGAGGCATTCTCTGCATTACAGCATGAGCCAATTGTTCTTTATACCGTGCTGACGGTTGTTGCGCTTGGTGTTCTGCTGCTTGCCGTTATTACGTTTTTTGGTTGGTGGGGGTCTCTCTGGCGGAATTGGATTACAACTGTTGATCATAAACGTATCGGTATTATGTATGTTGTTTTGGCGCTTGTGATGTTGGTCCGCGGTTTTGCTGATGCACTTATGATGCGCGTGCATCAAGCGATGGCGTTGGGCAGTGAAAGCGCAGGTTATTTGCCACCTGATCACTATGATCAGATTTTTACAGCCCATGGGGTAATCATGATTTTCTTCATGGCAACGCCGCTGCTGTTCGGGCTTTTCAATTATATTCTTCCATTGCAGATCGGTGCACGGGATGTAGCATTTCCGTTTCTTAACAATCTGGGATTCTGGATTACCTTTGCTGGAGCTCTTCTTATTAATATTTCGCTCGGCATTGGCAATTTTGGTCGCGTTGGCTGGCTTGCCTATCCGCCTTTATCGGAATTAAGTGGAAGCCCCGATACTGGGGTTGATTATTACCTGTGGTCACTTCAATTGTCAGGCGTTGCAACAACGATAAGTGCGGTTAATTTTGTGGCGACAATCATCAAAATGCGTGCACCAGGCATGGCAATGATGAAACTGCCCGTTTTTTGTTGGACTGCGCTTGTCGCAAATGTTCTCATTCTGATGATTTACCCGGTTCTGACTATTGCCTTGGCTTTGCTTATCGGTGATCGTTATTTGGGGATGCATTTCTTTACTAATGATGGTGGGGGTAACCCCATGGTCTGGATCAATTATGTATGGATATTCGGTCATCCGGAGGTTTACGTTCTTATTCTGCCGGCATTCGGTATTCTTTCAGAAGTGGTTCCGACTTTTTCAAGCAAACGTCTTTTTGGTTATACTTCGATGATCTGGGCGATCCTTGTTATTCTTATCCTTTCCTTTTTAGTATGGGCGCATCATTTCTTCACCATGGGTGGTGGTGTTGCTGTCAATACGTTTTTCAGTATTGCGACAATGATCATTGCTGTGCCGACCGGTGTGAAAATTTTCAATTGGCTTTTTACCATGTATAAAGGCCGGATCCGTCTGGAACCCCCAATGCTCTGGTGTATGGGCATGATTTTTACATTTGTTGGCGGTGGCCTCACAGGTGTTATGCTTTCAATCACTCCGGCTGATTGGCAGTTTCATAATTCGCTATTCCTTGTAGCTCATTTCCATCATACCATCATTGGCGGTGTTGTATTCGCTTATCTTGCTGGCCTTATTTACTGGTTTCCGAAGGCCTTTGGCATAAAACTTAATCGCACACTCGGCATTGCTTCTTTTTGGTGCTGGTTTATTGGCTTTTATTTTGCTTTTTTCCCGCTCTATATCCTTGGCTTGATGGGAGCAACCCGCCGGTTGCAGCATTATATAGAACCCTCGTGGCAACCCTATTTTATTGTTGCTATGATAGGTGCTTTTATCATTGCTCTCGGCATTCTCTTTACTGTATTGCAGTTTCTGCTTGTCATCTGGTATGGTATAAAGCATAAAGGAAAGTTTCCTGTGCGTGAAAACGATCCTTGGGGTGATACTCGTACGCTCGAATGGTCGGTTTCCTCTCCACCGCCTCCTTATAATTTTGCCGTAATTCCGCATGTGACAACGCTTGATGCTTATTGGCACATGAAAACGAAAAATGTTCCACGTAAAACCAGCGGATTTTCCAGCATTCATATGCCATCGAATACTTCCGCGGGTTTTTGGGCAGGCATTCTATCTCTAATTCTTGGGTTTGCGCTTGTATGGCATATTTGGTGGCTTGTTGCTTTTTCCTTTGTTGGAGTGGTTGCTGTAATTATTGTTCATTCCTTTATTGGAGATCACCGCGGTTATTACTTCTCTGAGGCGCTGGTGCAGGAAACTGAGAACGCCTTTACTGCATATCTTGAGGCAAAAGGAAGATAAAGTTATGACTGTTACGGCTGTAGAAACCACCCACGTGGCTCAGCATCATTGTGGTGATGCTTCAATTAAAATATTCGGTTTCTGGATTTATATTCTTCAGGATTTATTCTTATTTGCCACGCTTTTTGCGAATTTTGCGGTATTTTCGTCTGCTTATGACGGAGGCTCAGTAGGTAAGGATTTTATCAATCTACCATTTGTGATATTTGAAACGTTTTTTCTGCTGGTTTCATCTATCAGCTATGGTTTTTCTATCGTGAAGATGTATAGCAATAACTTGAAGGCAACACGGTTTTGGTTGCAGATTACATTTGTTTTAGGTGCAATCTTTGTCGGAATGGAGCTCTATGAATTCATGCACCTGATTCATGAGGGGGCTACGCCTTCGGTTTCTGCCTATTGGTCAGCTTTCTTTGTACTGGTTGCTACGCATGGCATCCACGTTACGGGTGGTTTGATCTGGATGGCGTGCATGTTTGTACATCTTTCATGCCATGGGTTGAATGCGGATAACAGAGTTCGTCTGATATGCCTGTCTCTTTTTTGGCACTTCCTTGATATTGTATGGATCGGCGTCTTTACTGTTGTCTATCTTCTGGGAGCTTTGTGATGAGTATACAAACACATCATGCACATAGAGCAAGTGTGGGTAAATATATTACAGGTTTTATCCTGTCAGTTATCTTAACCCTTGTGGCGTTTCTTTCTGTTATGTTGCACTGGATAGACGGTTGGTCGATCAGCGCTAAGGTTCTTTTGTTGCTTTGCTTAGCAATAATTCAGATGACAGTGCAAATTATATTTTTTCTTCATCTAAATGAAGGCCCAGATGCTAATTGGAATATTGGTACCATGTGGATTGCGATTGTCTGTGTATTCATCATCATTGCTGGTACTTGGAAGACGATGCAGTATCTGAATTATAATATGATGGGTGGTTCGGGTCGTGTGACCCATAGTGAGGTGATTTATTATCCCACTTCAATCTCCGAGGAAGTAGAAAATTCTGTTCCTGAAATCGATAAATCTATTATAGATGGGTCCACTCTCATTTCGCCTGAGTAAGTAGGAAAATCTTTAGTAAGATAAAAAGCCCCGTGAAATATTTTGTAGGGCTTTTTTCATTTGTTATCTCAATCTACTTTTTTCAAAGTTTTATATATTGAAAGAATTATTTTGATGCGAAATAATAAAGTCTCATAGAGCGCAGTTTACTGATGATAAGTTAAAATATAATAATTAAATGAGAGTATGAATAAGATGCGCTTTGGAATATTTACGGTAATGATTATAGCCTTGTTGCTATGCGTGGAAATGTTGAGAAGAATTTCTGAGACAACGCACTAAGGATTAGACAAAAAATGAAATAAGTAGGAAATAGCTAAAATAGTATGATGTTAAAAAGAAATGCTGGTTTAGTTTTTTCCAAAAGTCTGGATATCTAATCGGACCCAGAAGATGTCTGCAATATTTTGGCGAAAAACATGTAAGTGTATCTCTGAGATCATTTCCTAAATTTTCCTTTAATACTGCATAGGGCGCATAAATACCCTGTGCTTTACCATTAACAGGAAAGCTTGCTTATGCATCAGATCCAGCCATTAAATATTAAAATGTGCCGATAATCTTGTTTTGTGTAAACCCGTTTAGGAACAGAGTAGCTATTTTAAGCCTGAAAAGATACTGTTTATAATAGTATTGATAATAGGAAAGCTTTTTTATATATAACTAGGAACTGGCAGAAAAATATAACCTATCAGGCTTGCTATTTCAACTATAGGAACAAATAGCTACAGACAGAAGAGTAATTTTGTAGGTTTACTTTCATTGCTAGTATGCCGCTTTCTGTTTTCATATTCGACTTGTCAATATCGAGGCAAACTTTTTTCCCACACTAACATTACCTTGGAGGCATCCTGTAGTTCCCCATCCTATATTGATAAATCCGAGGAGGAGGGCTATTGCATCTGCACACTTGACAAGCATAAAGATAAACGGGAATTTTAACGTAGAACTCTCTGCGTCCCATTCATATGGTTAAGAATGACAATCTGAATTCTCGCTGCTCTTTCTAGGGCAGGTAACGTTCAAAATGATAGCTATTCATTAAGACAATATCGAGCATAGTCAGAAAAGGCTTGTCAAGCAACCTTGCAGTAAACGATGTAGCGGTTTTTGTAATTTATCTGTTTTACAAGATCCCAAAATAGTTCATTATAATTTGCGTAAAGCCACTTTTTCAACCATATGATCAGCACCTTTGTGCAGGATAAGATCGGCACGCGGACGGGTCGGCAGAATATTTTCTTCAAGGTTCCTGAGATTAATATTGGTCCACACTCCTTCAGCAATACTACAGGCCTTTTCCAGCTTCATATCCGCGTAACGATGGAAGAAGGATTGTGGGTTTTGAAATGCTGTTTTCCATAGTTGGATGAACCGGCGCATATACCATTTACGAATGTTTAGTATTTCTGCGTCTATGTAAATGGAAAAATCAAAAAAATCCGAAACAAACGGTACAGTTCTGCCGTCTCGTGGCAGATTGTGTATTTGAAGCACATTCAACCCCTCAATAATCAAAATATCGGGCCTGTCAACAGTAATATATCTGTCTTTCAGCACATCGTAGGCCAAATGTGAATAAAACGGTGCCCTGACGCTGGAAAGGCCAGTTTTGATATCAGAAAGGAAGCGCAGCAGTAGGCGCATGTCATAACTTTCAGGAAAACCCTTGCGTTCCATCAGGTTCTGTGTACATAAAACAGTGTTAGGATATAGAAAACCATCCGTTGTCACCAGATCAACCTTGGGGCTTGACGGCCAGCGTTTGAGCAGTTCCTGTAGAATACGTGCTGTTGTTGATTTTCCAACTGCTACTGAACCGGCAATTCCGATGATGAATGGAGTTTTGACTGTAGCTTTCATCTGCAGAAAACGATGCCGCTGCTGAAACAGTTTCTGACTTGATTCAACGTGGCTTGATAGAAGGCGCGAGAGTGAAAGATAAATGCGCTGAACTTCTTCCAAATCGATGGGATCACCCATGGATCGCAGACGTTTGACTTCATCAAAAGTGAGAGTCAATGCCGTATCGGCTCTAAATGAAGCCCATTCTTCTGCCAAAAACAGGTTGAATGGCAGATATTCCCCAGCAAGAACTTCATCTCTTGAGGTTTTTTTATGTTTTAGGGTGGGTAAGAGAGGCTTAGTCATGAATCCGTGTTGCTTTTTCTTGTAAACCACTTCGCGCTGTACGTTTTTCAAGTTCGGTCAAAATATCTGCCAGCCTGACACTGCGAATCTTCCATACAACTAGAAGATGGTAGATAAGATCGGCACTTTCACTTATTAAACGGTTCCGGTCTTCACTCAATGCAGCAATAACTGTTTCAAAGGCTTCTTCCCCCAGTTTTTTTGTTGCATAGGTGCTTCCTTTAGTCACGAGGCTAGCCGTATAGGAACTGCCGTTGGTAATATTAGCGCGTGTTGCGATAATCTGTTCAAGATTTTCAAGAGTAAATTCGCTCATCTGCTTTCTCCATATCCGTCAAGACGCACAGCTATACCTGCCTTTGCCATATATTGTTTTGCCTCACGAATGGAATAGCTGCCAAAATGGAAAATCGAGGCTGCGAGTACTGCCGCAGCATGGCCGTCACGGATGCCTTCAACAAGATGATCCAGTGTACCAACGCCGCCTGAGGCAATAACCGGAACGTGGACATTATCGGCCAGTTTACGGGTCAGTTCAATATTATAACCTGCCTTTGTCCCATCCCGATCAATAGATGTCAGTAGAATTTCTCCCGCACCGAGGGCAACGACTTTCTGCGCGAACTCAATTGTATCAATACCCGTTGGTGTTCTGCCTCCATGGGTAAAAATTTCCCAGCGAGGACTTTCCCCTTCTTTGCTGATCTTTTTGGCATCAATGGCAATGACAATGCACTGGTCGCCAAATTTATCTGCTGCTTGCGCGACAAAATCAGTATTCCTGACTGCTGCTGTATTGACAGATACTTTATCAGCGCCTGCCATCAGCAACTTCCGGATATCATTAATCGTGCGTACCCCGCCGCCGACAGTAACTGGCATAAAACAGCATTCTGCCGTGCGGGCCACCACATCAAGAATTGTATCGCGGTTGTCGCAAGAGGCGGTAATGTCAAGAAAGCATAACTCATCAGCTCCAGCTAAATTATAGGCATGGGCAACTTCAACTGGATCACCCGCATCAACCAGATCAACAAAATTGATACCCTTAACAACACGCCCGTCCATAACATCTAGGCAGGGGATGATACGTGTTTTCATCGACATGGCTACAATTCCTTTGCTTGATATAATGCGGCAAGAGCGGTTGCCGGATCAATTCGCCCGTCATATAGGGCACGTCCGGTAATGACACCGTTCAGGATAGCGGCATCTGGCATGGTCATCCGCTCAATATCCTCAAACGAGGCCAAGCCACCGGATGCAATGACGGGAATAGAAACCTGCCGGGCCAATTCAAGAGTAGTCTGCCAGTTGATGCCGCTTAAGATTCCATCACGGTCGATATCTGTATAGATGATAGCTGCGACGCCTGCTCCTTCAAAACGACGGGCAAGTTCTCCTGCATCAAGATGGGATGTTTTAGCCCAACCTTCCACGGCAACCTTGCTGCCCCGTGCATCAATGCCGACAGCGATCCGTTCCGGAAAAAGCCTGCAGGCCTCACATACAAGATTCGGGTTACGCACTGCCACTGTACCAAGTATAACACGCGCCAAGCCTTTCTCAAGCCAATTTTCAATGTGGGCAAGCGAACGAATACCGCCGCCAAGCTGGATAGGATTGGTGGTCGCTTGCAAAATGGCTTCAACAGCTGTGCCATTGATGCTTTTACCAGCAAACGCTCCGTTGAGATCAACTACATGCAACCATTCAAATCCTTGGTCCTGGAAACTTCTTGCCTGTGCTGCCGGATTGCTGCTATAAGCTGTAGCACAATCCATATCGCCTTTTTTCAGGCGGACACATTGACCATTCTTGAGATCAATTGCGGGATAAAGGATCATGGTTGCCATTGTAGAAAGTTAGCGATAAATTGCAAGCCGAGACGCTGGCTTTTTTCAGGGTGGAACTGCGTCCCTGCCAAATTATTATGTGCAATCGCGGCTGTTATCGGACCTCCATAGTCTGTTATTGCCAGCTGATTCTGTTTATCCAGACAGTCAAAATGATAAGAATGTACAAAATAGGCGTGGAGACCATTCTCTCCTGTATGGATTCCTTCGAAAAGTGGATGCCGTGCGGCAAGTTCGAGTGTATTCCAGCCGATCTGCGGCACTTTGAGATTCTGCTTTTCTGGTATTATGCGGATGACATCTCCCTTGATCCATCCAAAACCATAAGTCAGTTCCTTTTCAAGTCCACTTGTTGATAAAAGCTGCATGCCAACACAGATTCCGAGAAACGGTCTGCCACCCTTTAATACTGTTTCCTCAAGTACTTCAACCATGCCGGTAACACCATCAAGCCCTTTTCGGCAATCGGCGTAGGTACCAACACCGGGCAGAACAATTCTATCTGCAGTGCCTACACGTTCTGCATTATTAGTAATCTCAATCTCTGTTGCAATCATCTGTTCATGGGCTGCGTGCTCAAATGCCTTGGCGACTGAACGTAGGTTACCAGAACCGTAATCAATAATGGCTACTCGCATCCTAGCTTCATCCTTTAAAGTAAACCCTTTGTGGAAGGGATGACATCCATTTGCCACGGGTCTATTGCAAGAGCTTGCCGCAACACACGTGCAACAGCTTTGAAACAGGTCTCGGCAATATGATGACTGTTGGCACCATAATAGGTGATGACATGGAGCGTGATGCCGGCCTTCTGTGCAAAGGCTTGAAAAAATTCACGCACAAGCTCTGTATCAAATGTGCTGATTTTGGCAGCTGGAAAAGTAACCTGCCAGACAAGAAACGGGCGTCCTGATACATCGATTGCCGCTCTTGTGCAGCTTTCATCCATAACAAGGTCAAGTGAGGCATAGCGCGTGATACCACGTCGTTCACCCAAAGCTTCGGATAGGGCTTGACCAAGCAAAATGCCACAATCCTCAACCGTATGATGATCATCGACATGCAGATCGCCCTTGGCGTGCACCTGCATGTCAATTAGAGAATGACGTGATAGTTGCTCAAGCATATGGTCAAAAAAACCGACGCCGGTCCTGATATCAGATAGTCCCTTGCCGTCTATATTCAGTAAAACGGAAGTCTCTGTTTCGCTGGTTTTCCGGTTGACTAAAGCTTTTCTTGCCATTTTTTATATGTCCTAGTTTTTGATCCGGAATGAGGGATAACGCTTCTCTATTTAAAGCAAATAGCTAAAATTGCCAAATCATTTTACCATACGAGTTTAGCCTAAATTTCCTTATTTCCCCGCCATAAATATCAGAAAAATCTGAAAGCAGGGATAAGGTTGAGTTTCATAAAGATTTTATCTAAATAGTAAAATGGTGTTTGCTCGTAATTCATTACCGGAAATAGGATGAACAAGGCAGTAGATTTGGGAGCATTTTTTATGATAGAACATGAATCTGGTAGAATGTATGGCACTACAATTATTATCGTCCGGAAAGACGGAAGGGTTGTTATCGCTGGTGATGGTCAGGTTTCCTTTGGCCAGACAATAGTGAAAGGCAATGCACGCAAAGTGCGCCGCATTGGTGCCAGTCAGAATGTCCTTGCCGGTTTTGCCGGTGCAACGGCTGATGCCTTTACCTTGCTTGAACGCTTGGAAAGTAAATTGGAACAGTATCCAAGTCAGTTGATGCGCGCTTCCGTTGAACTGGCTAAGGATTGGCGCACCGACCGTTACTTACGTCAGCTTGAAGCGATGATGCTAGTTGCAGATAAGAATATAACACTTGCCCTGACTGGCCAAGGTGATGTCTTGGAGCCTGAATATGGTATTATGGCAATTGGATCAGGGGGTAATTATGCGCTTGCTGCTGCCCGAGCGCTAGCTGATACGAAGATGACTGCCGAAGAAATAGCCCGTAAAGCGATGACAATTGCTGCTGATATTTGTGTTTACACCAACAGTAGTTTTACTATTGAAATGCTTGATACTGATACCAAGTAAGTCCACATTTTTTATTTTGGAAAGTTTTAAAGTTTATGAGTAACACATTTTCACCCCGCGAAATTGTATTCGAGCTTGACCGCTTCATCATCGGACAGAATGCTGCTAAGCAAGCTGTTGCCATTGCGCTGCGTAACCGTTGGCGCCGACAGCAGCTTGAAAGCCCAATGCGTGAAGAAGTTATGCCGAAAAATATCCTGATGATCGGACCCACCGGTGTTGGTAAAACCGAAATTTCCCGTCGGCTTGCTAGACTTTCGGGAGCACCCTTTGTCAAGGTGGAAGCAACCAAGTTTACCGAAATCGGCTTTGTCGGCCGTGATGTGGAGCAAATCATCCGTGATTTGGCCGAAGTTGCCATTAACCTAGTTAAGGAAAAGCGCCGTGAAGAAGTGCGTGCCCGTGCCAATATCAATGCCGAGGAACGTGTTCTCGAGGCATTGGTTGGCAAGAGTGCAAGTCCAACAACGCGTGAAGTTTTCCGTAAGAATTTGCGTGAAGGTAAACTCGACGACAAGGAAATTGAAATTGAAGTAGCGGACAATAGTACTACAACTCCGACCTTTGATATACCCGGCATGCCTGGTGCCCAGATGGGCATTATGAACTTTTCCGATATTTTTGGCAAACTTGGCAGTCGCACCAAAACACGCAAGATAACCGTGCGTAATGCATTTAAACCATTGATGGATGATGAATCCGATAAACTGCTTGATCAAGAACAGATTGTGCAAGAAGCGCTTAAGGTTACGGAAAATGATGGTATTGTCTTCATTGATGAGATTGACAAGATTGCTATCCGCCAGTCAAATAACCATACGACTCCGCGTGAAGGTGTGCAGCGTGATTTGCTGCCGCTAGTGGAAGGAACAAGTATTTCAACAAAATACGGGCAGGTAAAAACAGATCATATCCTGTTTATTGCATCCGGTGCATTTCATATTTCTAAACCATCAGATCTTTTGCCTGAATTGCAGGGTCGCTTGCCGATCCGGGTTGAGCTTAATGCTCTAACACGGGAAGATTTCCGCCGTATCCTGACAGAGCCGGAAGCAAGTCTTATTAAGCAGTATATTGCATTAATGGCCACAGAAGAGATTAAACTTGAATTCACTGATGATGCTATTGATGCTCTTGCCGATATTGCAGTCGACCTTAACGCGAGTGTTGAAAATATTGGTGCACGGCGCCTTCAGACAGTGATGGAGCGTGTGCTTAATGAAATCTCCTATACAGCGCCTGAAAAGGGTGGAACAACTGTTATGATTGATGCTGACTATGTCCGTAAATCTGTGGGCGATCTTGCTTCAAATACGGATCTTTCACGTTATATTCTTTAGAAGATGCACTTAAATTCATTTTTAGGTGCAAGCATTTGACCAAATGCTTGCATTTTTTATATTCAGATATAGACATCATTTTAATTAAAAAGCTACAATTAGTTTTTGTTACTGATAGAGTACAAGACTGAACGAACTGTTGAAGGGGATGGAATACTGGTTGCATTTTGGTATCAGATGGTATTTCGTTTAGGATTTTTTGGGAGCAGTGTGCTAATAGGCTCGGTGGTTCAAGCTTGGATATTGAAAATGGGACAATTATTTAGGGCTAAGCCGGTATTATATAGGGCAGGAAAGTAACAGAGA
>QENA01000004.1 GCA_003331045.1 Candidatus Tokpelaia sp. JSC189 | reverse complement strand
TGTTGAAAACTCATCTGCCTTGGTGGCCAGAACCAGACGCATTGTCCAGGCCAGACCATGACATCGGTGTCCTTGCCCCATCTTTCATAAAAACTCAACACAATAGGCATAAACCACACACAATCTTAAAATTATGCCAATTCTCTAACCATTCGCCCGCTCGCTATCACAAAACTCCAAAAAATACCAAAACAACACATCAAAACTCAATCAACATGCCAATCATACCATAAAAATTGGGTTCTTCATCAAAGACCTATGGATTAACATTGCCTTGCCAAGCGATAGCTATGAATATATGCTAGAATAACTGTTTATTTTCGGGAAAATATTACTGTATTTTCCAAATCTCAGCTGAAATTAATATTTTCAGGCCGCGTGGTGGTGTTGTATTTGCCATTCTTGGTTTGGGTTTGATAATATGCTAAATTTAGGCTTGATAAAATGTTTTTGAGCAACTTACCAGCCAGCATTATCAACAGAAATAGAAACAGGTAAACGATGATGCAGAAAAAAAGCATAAAAATCAATCAACCTTGGATCGAGATGAAGCCGACAGCTCTGCTGGTCTTGGCAGATGGAACAATTATTGAAGGCAAGGGGGTGGGGGCAAAAGGCGTGGTCGAGGCTGAAGTATGCTTTAATACTGCAATGACAGGATACGAAGAAATCCTGACCGATCCTTCCTATACAGGCCAAATTGTAACTTTCACATTTCCGCATATCGGCAATGTCGGAATCAATCAAGAAGATATCGAAATGTTGAACCCTACCAACCGACTTGGTGCTGTGGGCGCTATTTTCAAAGCTGATATTACACATCCCTCAAATTACCGGGCCGCAGAAAATCTTGATGCATGGCTCAAGGCATGCGGTATTATCGGCCTATCACGCATTGATACCCGCGCACTGACAGCGTTTATCCGTGAAAAAGGCGTGCCCAATGCAATTATCGCCCACGATCCAACCGGTAACTTTGACATAGAAGTGCTCAAGAAACGCGCAGCTTCATGGCGTGGCCTTGAAGGATTGGATCTGGCCAGCGATGTCAGCTGTAGCCAATCACAGCAATGGAGCGAGATACCTTGGGCTTGGAGTAAGGGATACAGCAAAGAAACACACACACAATATCACGTTGTCGCTGTTGATTATGGCGTAAAGCGCAATATTCTGCGTCTACTCGCCGCGCTTTGTGCAAAAGTGACCATTGTTCCTGCCCGCACATCGGCAGAAGATATTCTTGCCATGAACCCGGATGGAATTTTTCTTTCTAATGGCCCGGGAGATCCGATAGCAACGGGAAGCTACGCAGTCCCTACCATTGCCAAGCTGATTGAAAGCGGTAATCCGCTCTTCGGTATCTGTCTTGGGCATCAGATGCTAGCACTGGCAAGCGGGGCCAAAACGGTTAAAATGCATCAGGGGCATCATGGTGCTAATCATCCGGTCAAAGATGTTCAGACCGGCAAAGTAGAAATTGTTTCTATGAACCACGGATTTGCAGTTGATACAAAAACACTCCCAAAAAATGTCGAAGAAACTCATATCTCGCTGTTTGATGGTTCAAATTGCGGCATCCAGCTGAAGGGAAAACCTATATTTTCCGTACAGCACCACCCAGAAGCTTCACCTGGGCCGCACGACAGCCACTATCTGTTCCGGCGCTTTCTTAAGCTGATCAAGGAACATAATAACAGAGTAGCATAAAAACGGAATTAGCCTATCAGGTTTTTTATAAAATATGCAATATCTTTCTGGTTTTCAGAAATTTTCTGCCTCTTGGCTTTCTAATTTTTCCTGGCGGACAGACATAGAAGATCATGACAAGCCAAGAGGCAACAATAAAAACAGCAGCCAAAAGATACGGCGCTCCGGCAAAATGTACCGATGCATTCGTATCAGTTGAACGTGCGAAAACCCATGTATACATGATCGGCCCGACCATAGATGTAAGGCTGCTGATACTGCTCAGTGCGCCCTGCAACTCCCCTTGTGCGGAAGGCGGAACTTCGCCCGCCGCAATGGCTCGCATCGGCACATGGGCTAAATATTCCATGCATGTCAAGGCAAAAATAACCAGTATCATCCACCCTTCCGAAGCAAAGGCATAACCGACAAGCCCAATCATGGCAAACGTAAGACCTACAACCGATATGCGCCAGTCACTCCAGCCCAGCATTGTGAGACGCGGCAGAACAAGAACCATCATCACGATCTGGCCGACACCGAACATACCCAAAGACAATCCGATTAGGCTCTCATTCCAGCCATAGCGGTAAGTGCTAACAAAAGGCCACACAGAAGGCCAGACAGCTTCTCCCATCCAATAGAAAAAGAAAGCAAGCGAAACCCACAATACGGAAGGGTATTTGCGCATCTGGCTGAATGCGCCAAGCGGATTGGCACGCCTGATACTAAAACACCTACGATTCTTTATCGACAGAGTTTCCGGCAGCATAAACCAAGAGAAAATGAAATTGACAAACGAAAGCACCGTAGCGCCATAAAAAGGAACACGCGGACCAAAATGGCCCAGAAGACCGCCAACTATAGGCCCAAAAATAAAACCTATACCAAAGGCAATGCCGATCAGACCAAAATTGCGAGTACGGGTTTTATCATTGGAAATATCAGCAATGAAGGCTGAGCATGTAGCAAAGCTAGCACCGCTTACCCCTGCCAAAATGCGCCCAGCAAATAACATCCAGTAACTAGCTGCCAGAGCGCAAATCAGGTTATCAAGCGCAAAGGTCAGAATTGAAACAAGCAGCACTGGCCTACGCCCGAACCGATCAGAGAGATTACCGACTAGCGGGGCAAAAATAAACTGCATTGTAGAATAAACCATCAACAGAAAGCCGCCATCAACTGATGCTCGGCTGATAGAATCACCGGTCAGCTCGCTCAGAAATGCAAACATGACGGGTATGATTATCGCGATGCCAATAATATCGAGCAGCAGTGTGATAAATACAAGAATAAGACCGCGGCGAATAAATCCGGTGTCTGAAGGTTGCGCTACTCTCATTGATTTTCACCTGTATTTTCCCCGATTCCCATCTTCCAAGTTTGCTTTGCAGCCTAACCGCTACCTGATTCCCCATATAATACTATAGAACAAAGCAGCGGCCGATATGTCAAATATCACCGCATATTGTAGAGCTCTATTTATAACCACGCTAGGAGCATATAGACATTGGCATCTGGGATATACCATGGGGAAGCTATATGGCACGACATAGCCGTGGGCTTTGCACTGCAACTCATCATCAGCGATCTTACAGATAGCATTCACGGTAGCTTTATAATATCATCTGATTTCAAGAATTCCTAGCTTTTCGGTACAATTAGGCCCAGACACCGACAACGCAGTTGGCTTGGACTCAAAACGTACTGTGATTGCATTCACTATCCTTCTCAATCTGCCATCTAGCAGCCCATGCCCGATAGTGCCAAGAATGCTGATCATATTGTAAACATGATAGCCGATCTCATGGACTAATGATTATGGGCAGAGGCAAATTCATCGAGGGCACCAAGCTGATCAAAAAATGTTTTATCAACATAGATCTTAACAGCTGCTCGGGATACTTAAAGAGGCAGAAAGATGCTGTCATCCAGCAGACAGAATACATCGCGAATTCAAAGAACAAAACCGGGTTCCCTGTATTTTTGAATAATCGTCTCCATACACTTTCCGTTTCAGCAAGCACGCTAGCCATAAAACTGCTTGCAGAGCACCGCTACCAAACAGAAAATTGAAAGAATCGAAATAAGCCCAAAGCCAGCGCGTATTTCCATCATCACCCGCGGAAATACATTACATTTAATGACAATCCTCAACATTACTCACTGCGTTTTTGCCAACGGATAAAAACTTCCGTAATAAACAGTTAGCATTTCTAAAACTCATAACTATAATTTCGCAAAAAACAGAAATGTGCGTTTTTGGGGTTACTTTTAGCGCTTCTTTTGCATATTAAAAGTAGGCTTAGCTTTTGTAAAGATTGTAATCCCAACCCAGCGGATACTTCCGCGTGGGGGGGTGTCACTAAGGAAAATGTGATGCCAAAACGCACAGATATAAAATCTATCCTTATCATCGGTGCAGGCCCTATTATTATAGGTCAGGCTTGTGAATTTGACTATTCAGGCACACAGGCATGCAGAGCGCTGAAAGAAGAAGGTTATCGCATTATCTTGGTCAATTCAAACCCTGCCACCATCATGACTGATCCTGATCTGGCAGACGCAACCTATATTGAGCCGATCACCCCTGAGGTCGTAGCAAAAATCATTGCCTATGAGCGCCCAGATGCGCTACTTCCGACCATGGGTGGGCAGACAGCACTCAATACCGCGCTTTCGCTCAAACGCATGGGCGTGCTCGAGCGTTATAACGTCAAGATGATCGGCGCTAATGCCGAAGCCATTGACAAAGCAGAAGACCGGGCGCTTTTCCGCGAGGCGATGAAAAAAATCGGTCTTGAGACTCCACACTCCATGCTGGCCAATGCAACGGAGATCAAGGAGGAAGATAGACGACGTCATGAAACTGCGCTTCGCAAACTGAAAGAAAAACTGTCAGGTGAAGCCCTCGATAAAGCGCTTGATACGCTTGAAACCAAGTGGCAACTCAGCGCTGGTACCCGCAAGCAGCGCTATATGGACCATGCCATCGGCAAAGCTGGCCAAGCACTTGATCACATTGGTCTGCCAGCCATTATACGCCCCTCTTTCACACTAGGGGGCACCGGTGGCGGCATTGCCTACAACCGTTCCCAATTTTATGAGATTGTTGAAAGTGGGCTTGATGCTTCCCCCACAACAGAAGTTCTAATCGAAGAAAGCGTTCTTGGCTGGAAAGAATACGAGATGGAAGTTGTCCGCGACAAAAAAGATAACTGTATCGTTGTCTGCTCCATTGAAAATGTTGATCCGATGGGCGTACACACAGGTGATTCTATCACGGTTGCTCCTGCTTTGACCCTGACCGACAAGGAGTATCAGATCATGCGCAATGCCTCGATTGCAGTATTGCGCGAAATCGGTGTTGAAACCGGAGGCTCCAATGTGCAATTTGCAGTTAACCCTAAAAATGGACGCCTGATTGTTATTGAAATGAATCCTCGTGTTTCACGATCATCAGCACTGGCTTCAAAGGCAACAGGTTTCCCTATTGCCCGTATTGCGGCCAAACTTGCCGTCGGCTATACGCTGGACGAATTGGAAAACACCATCACCGGTGGGGCCTCACCGGCTTCATTTGAACCGTCAATCGACTATGTCGTAACCAAAATTCCACGCTTTGCCTTTGAAAAATTTCCTGGGGCCTCGCCGGTACTGACCACGGCAATGAAATCAGTCGGTGAAGTGATGGCCATCGGCCGTACTTTTCAGGAATCGCTACAGAAAGCCTTACGCGGGCTCGAAACCGGCTTGATCGGCTTTGATGAAATCACCATACCTTCCGAGGAAGGAGATGAGAAAAACGCCATACGCGCCGCCATTGCTACGCCCACGCCGGACCGATTGCGCTTTGTTGCCCAAGCCATGCGCATGGGGCTCGGTGTTGCCGAAATCCATCAGATCAGCCGCATTGATCCGTGGTTTTTGGAACAGATCGAAAACATCATTCATATGGAAACGCGCATCCGTGCCAACGGTCTGCCGAAAGATGCTGAAAATCTGCGAATGCTGAAATCCATGGGGTTTTCCGATACTAGGCTGGGAATGCTCACAGGAAAAAGTGCTGAGGATATTGCGGCCTTGCGCGCGCAGCTTAATGTTAGGCCTGTCTTCAAACGGATTGATACCAGTGCTGCGGAGTTTGCCTCACCTACCGCCTATATGTACTCAACCTATGAAACACCCTTTGCAGGCCACAGCCGATCTGAAGCACAGGTTTCCGAACGGCGCAAGGTGGTTATCCTTGGTGGCGGCCCAAATCGTATCGGACAGGGAATTGAATTTGACTACTGCTGCTGTCATGCTGCCTTTGCACTACGCGATATCGGGTTTGAAGCCATCATGGTCAACTGTAACCCTGAAACAGTCTCAACTGATTATGACACAGCCGATCGGCTGTATTTTGAATCGCTGACAACGGAAGATGTGCTTGCCATTCTGGAAACGGAAAAAGAAAAGGGCGAACTTGTCGGCGTTATTGTACAGTTTGGCGGCCAAACACCACTGAAGCTGGCAGAAGACCTGGAAAAAGCAGGCATCCCGATCCTGGGTACCTCGCCCGATGCGATTGACCTTGCCGAAGATCGTAACCGTTTTCAGAAACTTCTGATCAGGCTGGGCCTGACCCAACCCAAAAATGATATTGCCTATTCGGTAGAACAGGCGCGTCTGATTGCCAGTGAACTTGGCTTTCCGCTTGTAGTACGCCCATCCTATGTCCTTGGTGGACGTGCCATGCAGGTTATTAATGATGAGCGAGCCCTGCAAGCCTATCTGCTTGATACCGTACAGGAACTGGTGCCTGAAGATATCAAGGCCCGTTATCCCAACGATAAGACAGGTCAGATCAACACCCTGCTTGGCAAGAATCCCCTATTATTCGACACTTATCTGACAGAAGCCATTGAGGTTGATGTTGACTGCCTATGCGATGGCAAAGATACTATGATTGCCGGCATCATGGAACATATCGAAGAAGCGGGTATTCACTCCGGCGACTCTGCCTGTTCACTGCCGGTACACACCCTTTCGGCATCCATTGTGAAAAAATTGGAAAAACAGACCCTCGCCCTTGCTAAGGCGCTGAATGTCGGTGGCCTGATGAATGTACAGTATGCCATCAAGAACAACGTGATTTATGTGCTTGAAGTCAACCCACGCGCATCACGGACAGTGCCTTTTGTTGCCAAGACAATCGGCCTCCCGATTGCTAAGGTTGCAGCCCGTATCATGGCAGGCCAAAGCCTTAAAGATGCGCTCGATAATTACGGCGGCGAGCTACCCAAACCAAAACGGTCATATATAGCTATCAAGGAGGCTATTTTTCCGTTTGCACGTTTTCCCGGAGTGGATACACTGCTCGGACCGGAGATGCGCTCAACCGGCGAAGTTATGGGCCTCGATTACGACTATGCGCTTGCTTTTGCCAAGGCACAACTTGGCACAGGTGTTGATCTGCCACGCCAGGGCACACTTTTTGTTTCTGTTCGTGATGAGGACAAAAAACGGATACTTTTTCCGGTAAAGCAGCTTGCTGCACTCGGTTTTCATATTATGGTAACAGCTGGTACACAAAATTTTTTGGCAAAACATGGTATCAAAGCCACTAAGATCAACAAAGTGCTTGAAGGGCATCCACATGTGGAAGATGCCATCCGCAACCGGCAAATCAATATTATTTTCAATACGACGGATAGTGCAAGTGCTGTATCCGATTCAAAATCAATACGCCTTGCTGCCTTGCTGCAAAAAGTCCCATACTATACTACTTTGGCTGGAGCCGAAGCTGTAGCTAAAGCCATTGCGGCCTTGAATGCAGGTTCATTGCAAGTGCGATCCTTGCAAGATTATTTTGCAGATTAACCATTTTTAGCTAAGTTCTGTTAGCAGAAGACTATTTCCGGACAAGATGATAAGAACATATTTCATAAATATTTTGAAACGAATTGGTTTTGCATTACTGGTTTTTATGGTTCTTATAAGTACTTGGATTGGAATAGAGCAATTTACCGGTAATTTTCACGAAATTATTCCTGGGGAGTTTTATCGTTCAGGCCAGCCAAAACCGCAGGATTTGGATAATTTTCGCCGTCTTTATGGTATTCGCAGCATTATCAATCTGCGCGATGATATTTCCTATGCAGAGCTGGATGATGAAAAAAATTCCGCAGAAAAAGCGAACATGACATTTTATCATTTTCCCTTTTCTTCAAAAAAGGTGCTACCTATCGGCGAAATCCAGAAACTTGCGGATATGATGAAGCAGGCTCCCAAACCACTGCTTATCCACTGCAACCACGGGGCTAACCGTACCGGGCTGACCGCTGCAGTTTATTTGGCAGAAATTGCTGGGAAAAACACTTTTCTGTCAGGATGGCAGCTCTCTCCCTATTATGGCTATATCCCTCTTCCTGTTTTTGGCCGTTATATGATGAACGAGAGTTGGAATCTTTACAAAAAGCACTCAGCCCTTAAAGATGGCTTCTAAGAAAATACTGCACTGTCTGTATATCATTTCCGGATAAGGCTTTATCACTAATATGGTTGACTGGATATAAAAACATGAATATTAATATCATGTTTTTTGCAATTAGTCATTGATATAGGGAAGAAGTCTCTGATGAAAGTGGATCGTTATATTATTTCTTTTCTACTTGTTCTCTGCGCATCTCCAACGCTTGCTCTTGAATATCCGATCGGTAAACCACAGTTATGCAGCGGTATGGAAATTGCAGCAGTCTACCTCCAGCCAGTTGAAATGGAACCGGCCGGTATGATGCGGCCGGCTGCCCAGTCAGATATTCATCTTGAGGCCGATATTCATGCCACTGAAGATAATAAAAACGGGTTTCAGGAGGGTAGCTGGATGCCTTACCTGCAGATTGCCTATGAACTAACCAAACAGGGTAGCAGTGAACCCTTGAAAGGTATCCTTCACCCGATGGTAGCCAATGATGGCCCACATTACGGTGATAATATCAAAATGCTGGGGGTGGGAAAATATCACCTGAAGTTCACTGTTCAGCCACCATCAGAAAAATCAATGTTCGGAAGACATGTTGACAAGGAAACCGGAGTTGAATCTTGGTTCACGCAATGCATCAGCGAATATGATTTCGTGTATGCAGGCACAGGCAAGAAAGGTGGCTACTAGAGTGCCTTCCTGTTGAAGTGAAATTTTTCACAGCGCTTGCAGAAATGCGATAGAACTAAAAAGCTTAGCTTTTGCCCCTCACAGGATAATAGCAAGAATATTTCGAATGCGTATTTTATTTATAATTTTCTGGTTTTTATCGATATGGTCAGCTTACGCTGCTTCTTTGCCCAATCACGCTATCACGATTACAAATGGAAAATTTGAGCCAAAAGAAATTGAAGTTCCCGCAGGTCAGAGATTCAAGATCACAGTGCGGAATACGGGAACGAGTCCAGTAGAGTTTGAGAATCTTTCCCTGCGTGTTGAGAAAGTACTGGGCCTAGGCATCGAATCTTTTGTTGTTATTCATCCGCTGAAACCCGGGATATATCATTTCATTGATGAATTTCATATGGAAATGGGCGGTTTTAATATTATTGCAAAGGAACAATGAGAGATAATGCAGTTACCTCTTTTTATCGTCTGGCGCGAAAGCGTTGAAGCCCTTCTTATTATAGGCATCCTTTATGCTTGGCTCAGGCGTGAAAATCTGGCATCACAAACCAGCCAGCTATGGATCGGAACCGGTCTGGGGTTATTGCTCGCCGGTATTCTGGCTGCAGCTTTCTACGTTATCGGACAATGGTTTTCGGGACCGGGTGGCGAATGGTTTTTTACCTTCATGATGATTTTTGCAAGTATTCTGATTCTGCAAATGCTTACCTGGATGCACCGTCATGGAAGCGGCATAAAAAAACAGTTTGAAACGAAAGCTACTGAGAGCTTGAAACGCCGAAGACAATTCAGTATCATGATGCTTGCGGCGATTGCTGTTGCCCGTGAAGGTTCGGAGACCGTCGTATTCCTAGCCGGGGTAGGAATGCAGCAGAAGGGAACATCACTCAGTCTTTTCATTTTTGGCAGTGCGGCCGGTTTCGGACTTGCTATTCTCACCTTTATCCTTCTGCAAAAATTCTCAAGTGCCATTTCTTGGAAATGGTATTTTCGTATAAGTAAATGTGTACTTCTGCTTATTGGTGGCGCAATGATGGTCAATGCCTTTGATAAAGCAGCAAGCCAGCTTTCTGCGCATGACCTACCAGAATGGCTATATTCCTTTATGGATACTCCTGTATGGAGCACACAATGGCTGTTGGCTGACAACAATGCCCTTACATCACTGACCGGTTATCACGCAAATCCGTCAATGATGGAGATTTCTGCTCTTCTATTATACTGGGTAATAGCCATTATTTTATCGTCAGAGGGAACCCAGAAAAACATAAACGGAAATACCTGGTAGACGGTGGAATCAGATGCGGTATTTTCTTGCATCCTCCCTGCCTTCCCTTTCTTTGCGTTCCTTGGGGCTAGCCATGCAGCGATGCCGCAACACTGTCCGGATCATTCAATGGACAATTATCCTGTTTTATCTGGTTCTTCTCGTCATACCCGCTTTCATGGCACTGCCACCCAGACAAGCGCATATTCTCAATAATCTCGCTCTTTTTGCCCAGTTTGTCTTCTGGGGTATATGGTGGCCTCTCGTCATCCTATCCATGTTGTTGTTCGGCCGCCTGTGGTGTGGTATCTTCTGTCCGGAAGGGGCTCTAAGCGAATGGGCAAGCCGCAAAGTACAACTTAATAGAACCATACCACGCTGGCTTAAATGGCGAGGTTGGCCCTCAACCGCATTTGTCCTTATAACGATTTACGGACAGCTTATTAGTGTCTACGATTATGCGCAAGCTACTCTCCTCATTCTTGGTGGATCAACTGTTGGAGCTATGATTGTCGGCTTCTTCTTCGGCCGTGGCACACGCGTATGGTGTCGTTACCTTTGTCCTGTCAGCGGTGTTTTCAATCTTCTATCACGCTTATCACCGATAAGTTTCAAGACGGATGCAAAAGCCTGGCACCAGTATGATACCCATGTACCTCCAGCTCCCCAATGTCCGCCAATGATTAACATCCGCCAGCTTAATGGTATTTCTGCCTGCCATATGTGTGGGCGTTGTGCTGGATACCGCAATGCAATTGCACTTGAGCCGCGCTCCTGTAATGAGGAAATCATTAAATATAGTGTCCAGAAGAGCAATATATGGGAAATGCGCCTTTTGCTCTACGGCATGATTGGTGTTGCCATCGGTGCCTTTACCTGGACAGTCAATCCGTGGTTTATACAGTTCAAGCTGACTCTTGCGACATGGTTAGTGGAGCGTAATATTTTGTGGCCACTTAGTGCTACTGCGCCATGGTGGATGCTAACAAATTATCCGACAAACAATGACACTTTCAATTGGCTTGATGGCTTGTGCATTACTGTTTACATTCTGAGTACCGGCTTGATTTTTGGTGGTTTTCTCAGTCTCATTCTAAGCTTTGTCACCTTCCTCATCCATAAAGGGGCGATACTCAAACAGCATCTTGCCCAAGCTTTTCTACCACTTGCTGCGACGAGTCTTTTTCTAGGGCTAACAGAAACCACCATAAAGCTGCTGCAATATAACGGTATCATCTTCTGGTGGCTTGGTGGTCTACGCGCCCTTATTCTAGCCGGTGCAAGTCTGTGGAGTCTTCATCTTGGTGCCCGTGTTCTTGCCCATTATGAGCCGAGTATGGGTCAGTGGATAGCCTCCCTGTGCCTTTTCAGCCTTTCAGTCGTACCTATCATTACAGTATGGCTGCTGATGTTCTGGATCTGGTAAAAAGAGCAACGGGGATAGCCAGATCTGTTTTTCAAGACTGCCTATAGCTCTCGGAATCAAACAGCATTTTAATCTTGCGAATAATTCTTCCTTGTCAGTTACATTAATTTAAAAGTGGTATCTCATAAATAAACTTTCATCATGACCTTGATCAGATTGCGTATATCTTGCATCAAGTCCATCAAATGCCTAATTGATAACAATCTTAAAATAATTTTTACAAAATAAGCCTTACAAGGGAAAGTAATTGTAATAATTGCTATCGCTTTGCTGCTGGAAGAGATATGCAGAAGCAAAGAAACTGGATTGATTTGATGCAGGAAAATTCTCGAATCTGAAATCTTCACTTAAGTGGAGTTACTTGTGCCAAAGATTAGCTAGCTCAAATCGCAACTGCAAGGATTGAACTCATCCTAGGTGCTGAACTCCCCTACTTTAGGGTATTTATCTTTCATCTCTATATGAAAAATAATTCACGAGAATTTCTGTTCAATTTATGATTTTATAGTATTTCCTCTGGAAATATGCTGAAATGCCAAAAACTTTATATAAAGAAGAAATTATGGAATATTTATACTCCTCTATAAAGAAATCCTTTACAGGAAGAGATGAAATCTGTTTGCAAGATGAGGATTATATATACGCTATCCTGCCAGCCTTAAATATTAGAAAGCCTCATTTTTATTTCTAGAAAATTGGTCAATAGCCTCGAAGAAAACCCGGTATGGCTTATCTTAAGCTTTCCGGCTGGTGGCACCAGCTTAAATGAACCGCTTTTGAACAAACTGATTGATCTTGATTCTATTTGGGAAAGTGATTTCTTCGGTACGAGTTAATACGTAATTGGCCTTGATATTGGAGAAGAAGATTTACGGGCAATGATAGTGATACTTATCGATCATATTACAACCAATTATGAGGCCCGCAGCCTTCAGAAACAGGTTGCTCTTACTCGGAAAACACTTGTTTCACAAAAATGTACAGCAAAACTGACGCAGGACAAATCTTCCGTCAGCACCATCTCAGACCTCAATGTCAACAATAGAGAAGCGCCAGATGCCTATGATCAAATCACTCGAATTTTCACACGGACTGTATGAAACCCGCAACACTAGCTTTCTTCAACTGCTGATTGCCAAACGCTCCCGTTATTCAGTAGAGCTATGCTATATCAATCAGATAGAAGCTATCGATACCAGAACCAGCCCACACATCTGCAAACCATGTCTTGAGATATTTTTTTGATACAATCAGCAACCAAATACACCAGATCATACTGGCGGGAATTAAGAAAGACAGATCATGGCATATGATAGAAAAAAGCTTCTGATTGCCCTTATCGCCTTTATTATACTCATCTCCGTGTTCTTATGGATAAGATCAGCCTTTTGGATTGTCCAAGATGTCAGATATATGACTGTTGCTGTCAAAAAAGGAAATATTGAATCCAGTGTGCTGGCGACCGGTACTGTCAAACCGCATCGGCTAGTTGCCGTCGGTGCCCGTACAACGGGTCGGATCATTTCATTGAAGGTAGTGCCGGGCACGCAGGTGAAACAAGGTGATTTGCTTGCTGAAATTGATCCCACAACCCAAGAAAACGACCTGAAAAACAAGGACGCTGCCCTTGCCAACAACCGCGCCAAATTGGCCGAGCAGGAAGCACAATTTTTACTAGCCAAGCAAATTCTCGAACGGCAAAAAAAGCTGATAAGCAGCAATGCCATTTCAAAAGCAGATTTTGATAATGCTTCTGCACAGGTCAAGATACGAATGGCACAGATTGATGCTCTCAAAGCACAAATTGTTCAGTCGAAAGTTGATGTAGAAACCGCCCGCGTTAACCTAGACTATACCCGTGTTAGAGCCCCTTTTGATGGTACCGTGCTGGCGACTGTTGTGCAGGAGGGCCAGAATGTCAACGCCGTACAATCAGCACCGACCATTGTTATTCTGGGAGATCTTTCTATCATGACCGTACAGACGGAAATTTCCGAAGCTGATATTGTCAATGTCCAGCCAGGTCAAGATCTATATTTCAATGTCATTGGAAACCCCAGCCGCCGCTATGAGAGCAGACTTGAAAGCATTGAACCAGCACCGGAATCAATTCGCAATGATATCAGCTTCAATGCCAATACGTCATCAAGCTCGGGCACTTCATCGGCGATTTATTATAAGGGTATCTTCAATATTGATAATGCTGATGGGGAACTGCGCACCTACATGACGGCGGAAATCCACATTATATTGGGACGAGCTAAACATGCACTCCTTATTCCAACGGATAGCCTTAGAACACGCAACAAGGATGGCTCCTATACGGTACGCATCTTGAAAAACAAAGGACAAATAATCGAGAAAAAAGTAACAATTGGTATTAATAACAAAGTGATGGCTGAAGTTCTTTCGGGTCTTGATGAAATTGATAGGGTGATTACAGGATCGAGTGATGGAATAGTCTCGGGCAGTTCCAGCCGTAGTATCAGGATGCGGTGATTTTTCATGACCAAGAACCAGCAAGAGCTTATAATCCTGAAAGATATCTGGCGAAATTTTTCTGCCGGAGAAACAACAATGAGTGTTCTCAAGGGCATTAATTTTACCATCCGGTGTGGAGAAATGGTGGCAATTGTTGGTGCGTCGGGCTCAGGAAAATCCACATTGATGAATATTCTTGGCTGCCTTGATCGACCTTCACACGGCAGCTACCGTATCTCAGACCGGGAAACAGTCGCACTTGATGCTGACCAGCTGTCAGAACTGCGGCGTAACCATTTTGGTTTTATCTTTCAGCGCTATCATTTGCTTGGAGAACTCACAGCTCTCGGCAATGTGGAAATCCCGGCCATCTATGCCAATCAGCCGCCGGCTGAACGCAAGAAACGGGCACGCATTCTACTTGAACGGCTTGGCATGGGTGAGAGGATTCACCATAGGCCCAGCCAGCTTTCGGGCGGCCAACAACAACGCATATCCATTGCCCGGGCACTGATGAATGATGCACAGGTTATTCTTGCAGATGAACCAACCGGAGCGCTTGACAAAAACAATGGTGAAGACGTTCTACGCATTCTGGAAGAACTGCATGCCGAAGGCCATACAATTATCATTGTTACCCATGATATGGCTATTGCCAGACGCACAGAGCGCATTATCGAAATCAGCGATGGGAAAATTCTCTCTGACTGTACCAGAAAGCTGCTTGAAACAATACCAAGCCGAGAAAATATTAATGTGGAATATGTTCTTTCGCGGCACAAAATTAGCTTCTGGCGTTCATTGATTGATCGCTTTGGCGAGGCATTCCGCATGGCTCTTCTGTCGATGAATGCCCACCGTATGCGGACCTTTCTGACTATGCTCGGCGTGATTATCGGCATCGCTGCCGTTATTTCCATGGTTGCGCTTGGAAACGGAACACAAAAACAGATTCTTGAAAATATCAACCGGCTTGGCACCAATACACTGACGATCTTCGCCGGAAAAAGCATGGCCGACGTACGCGCAGCTAAAGTGACAACACTGGTTGACGCCGATGCCAAGGCTCTTGCAGAACAACCTTATGCTGCTGCTGTCACACCTATGGTTGCCATATCAAGCACAGTACGGTGTGGCTCTATTGAGGCCAATGCATCGATCTCGGGTGTCAGTGACCAGTTTTTTACCGCCCAAGGCGCCAAGTTGATTGAAGGGCACCTTTTTGATGCGGAAAGTGTCGCAAACCGCAGCCTTGATCTTGTGCTTGAAAAAGATGCCGTTCGAACTCTTTTTCCCAATGGAGAAAACCCGATTGGCCAGATCGTTCTGGTCGGCAAGGTAGCGGCACACATTATCGGCATTATTGAAATGCAGAAATACGGTCCAAGCAGCGATGCCCTGTATCTTTATCTACCCTATACAACGCTGCAAACACGATTCCTAGGCAATACAACTGTCCGCTCCATCACGGTGCTTGTTGCCGACGATGTCGATTCCCGCCTAGCAGAAGCTGCTGTAAAACGTTTTCTCATTACACGTCATGGAACCGAAGATTTCTTTATTCGCAATAGTGAAGAATTCCGTGAACAGGTTATGCAGAGCACCCAAGTGCTGACTCTGCTTGTTGTCTCTATTGCACTGATTTCACTAATTGTTGGCGGAATCGGCGTCATGAATATCATGCTGGTGACTGTCTCGGAACGAATCAATGAAATCGGTGTACGCATGGCGGTTGGTGCTCGTCAGGGAGATATCCTACAGCAATTTCTGATAGAAGCAGTTCTTGTCTGCCTGATTGGCGGTACCCTCGGTATTTTGCTCGGACTTGCAGTCGGCATGATCTTTGATCTTGCCGATGCGTCTTTCAAACTGGCTTATTCCCTATCATCCATCATCACAGCTTTTATTTTTTCAACAATTATCGGCATTGCCTTTGGCTATCTGCCTGCGCGCAATGCCTCAAAGCTGGACCCTGTAGAAGCCCTTTCCCGAGATTAAGACACCAGAAATTTAACAGAGGCTATTATGTCAAGAGAATTACGGATAGATACACCCAAAAATTTTATATATTCCACCATAAGGATTCGCAGCCATTCAAAAAACTGCCACCAACTTTCCGCCTCACCATTATTCTGCTCAACAGGATAGGGAATAAGCTCTATACTTGGCATCTTGCGTTTGAGTTCACTCAAACTACGTGGCATATGATACGCATTGGTAACAATAAAAACCCGATGATAATTGTTTTTTGCAACCCAGTAGGTACTTTCCTCGGCATTGCCGATTGTGTTCAATGCTTCACGGCCAAGATCCACACAACACTCGAAAAGCTGTGGATCTGCATGAATTGCTCGAATCAGAACATCCCGCCCGGTTTTCGGGTTAACGCCACTAATAAGCAATTTGCGCCCTTTACCTTCTTCAAGTAACCTCAGACCAGTTTCCAGCCGGGCATAGCCGCCAGTGAACACAATAATGCCATCTGCAGTCTTTAGCGGCACAGGCGATTTAAGCGTGTTTATCTTTTCACTAAAAGAAGCAAAATCCACAATAAAGATAACAAGACAAAAAATAGCAACCAGCATCATTGGAGGCCAGCGTTTCAAAAACCTTCGGTACAGATATTGACAGGATTTGAACACACACATGCAGTCCTTTTTCTTGCATTCCTGCATCCTGTTCCTCCGGTTCCCTGCCTAACCGAATCACGCTCTGCTCATCCTGGCCAATGGCATAATCCAGCACAATCACATTATGGCTATATTACCAGAAATAATATTCTCCCAAAAATTAACAGGTTTTATTGAAAATAAGCTGTTTCTCTTTTATCAATTTCATGCAACTGGTGAACAACTGTATAGTGGCTGGTAAACATTGTCAGTATTGAAACAAAAATGATAAGAACAAGAATTTCGGCAAGGCTGATCCAGCCCATTGAAAAATTACCAAACAAAACAGCCATCTGACTACTCTCCAGCGTGGTCATATTATAGGCTTGCCAAGCAGAACCCAAAAAGAACATGACAATTGCACAAAAACCGCCGATGAATGCCCCCTTTAGTCCTGTACGCAAAAAACAGCAGTCAAACTGACGTGCGATAAAACCAGCATCTGCACCGATAAAATAAAGCACTTCAACAATATGCCCATTGCTGGACAATACACCACGCGTTGCAAACACAATGCTCAGGACCATTGCTAACAGCACAAGCAAAAAAACAACAATACCTATAGCCATCGTCCCCTGTGCCATAGATACAAGACGGGCAACCCATATTTTGTGATTATCAAAACGTGCACTCGGAATATTCTGTACCAGAGCATCACGAATACCCTCGAAATCAAGCAGTATTCCTTCCTGCAATGTCACAACAATCAGCCTTGGAACGGGTAGTGCATCTATATCAAAGCCGCTGCCAAGCCAAGGCTCAAGCAACTGCTCCGTTTCTGCACGGCTGATAATATGCGCATCTGTAATACCAGCAAAAGATTTGATAATAATCACAGCTTCATCCAACGCTTTTTCCATATCCATTCCTTCGGCAGGATGAATCTGTATTGTCGCCTCCCGTGAAATCTGATTTTTCCAATTGTAAGCCAAAGTATGAATAAGATTCATCCCGCCTAGCGTCAGACTTGCAAAAAATGTCATGATGGCAATCACAACAGCAAGAGCAAAGCTACGCACATCACCTTCAGGCACAATAGGTGCAAAATCCATTCTTTTCCTGCGCCCACGCAGTCGTTTCTGTCTGTGTACCCACCGCTCAGTCATAAATTGCCAACCTTCCGCTATCCAGAATCATCCGGCGGACATCTACCTGATCCATCAGGTTAAGATCATGAGTTGCAATGACAACCGCTGTACCGAGGCGGTTAAGTTCAATAAAAAGTCTAAGGAGACGGTGTGCAAGCGGCGGATCAACATTGCCGGTCGGCTCGTCGGCCAGTAGGATTTCTGGCTGGTCGATCAGAGCACGGGCAATCGCTGCACGCTGCTTTTCCCCACCGGAAAGAACAGGCGACAAAACATTCATACGATCTCCCAGTCCGACCCAATGCAAAAGCTCTTCTACCTCGGCACGATAACTAGCTTCCTCACGCCCACGTACATGCAGCGGTAGCGATACATTTTCATAGGTTGTCATATGATCCAGCAGGCGAAAATCTTGAAAGACAATGCCAATACGTTTACGTAGTCCAGGCATTTCATTGCACGCCAATAGCGATGTATCCCTGTCAAAAACAGTGATGATGCCACGTGTTGGCCTGAGTGCAAGAAACATCAAGCGCAGAAGCGTTGTCTTCCCCGCACCTGAAGGGCCGGTCAGAAACTGAAAAGAACCAGAAGGAATATTAAAGCTAACATCACGCAGTACTTCGGCCCCCATACCATAGCGCAATCCAACATTTTCAAAACGAATCACCCGAAACCCACTGTTTTTCCTGTATGAAAAAAATCTGTACTAGGTCCAGTTTTTGCAAGAATATGACCCGCTCCAAAATCTATAGGCGGTTTTGCGCTGCCTGCAATCCATCACCATCATTAACGCGTCCATTCTACCATTATAAGCATGGCTCCTTAATTAGATTTGGCTCAATAAAAAACATGATACTTTTACCGATTTCGATTTTTGTGAAATAAAAATCCATGAACTGACTTTTACTTCCATTATATGCAGAATTACTCTAAATATGCTCCTATACTATTATCACTGCGAACGGTTCAAAAATTGTTCTCTGAACCTCCGATAAAATCCTTAAATATCATACCCTTCTCATATCGGTTCCAAGAATGTAATATGACCACCTAAGAAGATGGAAAGCGTTGATACCCTACTCGATAAAGATAAAACGTTGCAGAACGTAACAAAGCCAATGGAAAACAATTGCAGCCGTCAGCTAGAACAGCTTTTTATCCTTTTCTATTCTCAAGGGATCGTATTTTTATAAATCTGATCTTAGCTCATCATGATTTTAAACTATGAGCTAAACAAATCAATAGGACCTTCGCGAGGAAGATAACTTCTGATTGATGACAATCCTGAATTCAGAAAAAATATCCAAGCCTATTTTCAATTCTAGATTAGAATAATTCTAAATAAAAAACTTTACTGGCAGCATAATTTATAGAACTTTCCTATATTTTATTTTCGCTATCGGTCTTCTAGAACCCACTTTCGATCCGCCCATAAACATACTGTGCGAAGGTATAAATCTGACTGCCAACAAAAGGAGCAGAAAAAGCCAAAACAACAAATATTATAACGATTTTCGGAATAAACGTCAATGTTATTTCCTGAATCTGAGTTAACGCCTGAAACAAGGCGATAGTGATACCCACTAACATGGCTGAAACCACTGAAGGGCCACTGGCAATCAGTACAGTCCAGACAGCAGATGTCACCAGATTTATCGCATCAGCCTCATTCATGCCATCATTTCTTTTTCTGGCTTCTTCTCAGGTGCCTTATCGCTCACCGTTACACCAGACCCGATAATCAGCTTTTCACCGCTATCAAGCGCAGCAACAACACCATCAGAATAAATCTTTACTGATTTGACGATGCCGGCAACTTTCCCATCTTCACTCTCTAGGTATTTACCGATATAATTACTTGCTTGCATAATAGGAGCATTAATCAGTATTTCATCAATTTTTTTGTTTATTTGCAAAGTTTGTTCGACTGCCGAAAAACTAGCAAGCTGTGAAACATATTGCGTGGCATCTATAGGTTGGGTTGGATCCTGATATTTCATCTGGGCAATAAGCAACTTGATGAATGTGTCATAATCAACCGTGCCTGCCCTCCCGTTTTTATCGAAACTATTATTCATACCATTTTGATTATAATTACTGGTGAGGAGCGTCGTTGTCATAAGCATACATCCCTTTAGTAGTATTTTTAATACAGCCTACATTATCATCTGACAGCTTACCGAGAATTTGGGCTTCTTGTAAAAACAGGCTACGGATAATTTTTAATATATAAAAAACGCGCCCTTCTTCAAGAAACTGGATACAAGAACGCAAACCATCCAAAATAATTGTGTCTGTTATTATTTGAAATAGCTTTTTATGCAGATTCAAGAATATACGACGTGCCTGATCTGCATTGACAGGATCAATCAGCATGATCTGGGCAGCAAAATAAAGTTGTTTCAGTGGTGTATTCGCATCTTGGGCTTGAAGAATATGCGCCTCAAGTAAAAAAGTGGCATTATTAAGCAGTTGAAATCTAGTTTTACGGTCAACCTGCAAAATAGCACCATTTAAATACAATTTTTCATTGGGCCGCAGGGTAAGATGCATAACATTCGCTCCCATTTTAACTACCTATCTTTGGTATAGTTAAGCCATCGCGAATAGAGTGTGAAATTTCAATCAAAGTATCAAAATCAATTTCCTCTCCTTTTTCTAGCCGGTCAATTTCCTTCAGAAAAAAAAAGCCTATTGAAATCAATGAAGCCTTCATTTCCCCAGAAAAAACATTTACCTCTTGTCCCAAATCTTTGATCAAAACACTCCATAATTTACGTATAAATATAACAGCATCAAGAACTTCTGGCGTTTTTAACCCTGCCTTCTGAGCAGCCTGTAAAAGCTTAACGCAGCGGTTAAACAATGCAGCTTCATGTTCACGCACATTTTGTACACTCTCTTCTATTGTATCTTTGTACCGCATACGATACATATGATTATCTCACAGACAAATAGTTAACGAGACTCAAACGTGAAATTTGCACTGTCAATCCATTAGAAACAGCAATCATAAGCTTGATCTCTTCCAAACGAGCAGCAGCTTCATTCTGATCAATACCAATAAATCGCATGCGAAGATCTTGCAGAAGAGTTAACTGCGATTCAATCTGTTCAGTAGCTGATTGAATACGATTTTCCAAGCTCCCAAGATGCGAAGAGACAATGCTAATTTTATTTATAGCACTACCTATCGAAGCACTGGAGGAATTTCTGGCTCCCTCTTCTACAGCCGCTACTGCATCCTCTGAAAGACCAGCTTCAGAAAACTCAGCCACAAGAATAAGACTTTTCATTGCTTGGCGAAAAGCATCTTTATTGGCTGATACGGAAGTATCAACAACTACACCATCGGGTGAAATAGAATTCCTTTGGGGAATATCATCAGCTTTGGAAAAATTGATACCCCAGCTTGGATCTTCAAAAAGATCAGAAAAGGGGCCATCAATAAATTCCTGCATCTGCTCTTTTGTTATACTCGCTGCGGCGGAATCATCCGGCGAAAAACCAAAATATCCCCTAAATTCATCTCTTACAATTTTGCTGGCCCCTTCGTCGCTGCCTGCCTTATAATAAGTGAGTGGAGGTTCATTGGTATTGGCACCACCAAAAACAAACTCACCGTCAATATTAGTGTTAAGTGCAGAAACAAAAACATCAAGCGCGAGTTGTGCTTCTTTCGTCAAACTTCTGGAAGTCGCTTTACCAGAAGAAGCACCTAATAAAATTTTATTAAAACGCACCAAAGCCCCTTCAGGTTCGCTCTCATTTGATCTTGGAGCATAAACAAGACTTTTAATCGCGATCTGACCTGCTGCCATACGCTCAGCAATAAGACCATTTGTAATCTTTAATTCATTCAGCAAACTCTGTTGGTTTTCTATATTAAGAAATCGACCAATCTTTCCGCCAAGCGCCAAGCCTATATCAGGAACCCGGCCATTGACCAATTCATAATTGGCCTCCAAAAAATCCTTTTTTTGCTGCATCAAGGTCTGACGATTGTAGTTATACATTACATGAGTAGAAATATTATTTATTCTCATCGTATAGTTACCTTATTGCTATCATTAAATCGTCAAGCATCTTACCAACTGTACTGATGATACGAGCTGTCGCAGAATATGTATTTTCTAATTGCATCATTAATACCATCTCATCATCGATATTAACGCCTGTTTTATTAGAAAGCGCCTCATTAGCTCGCATAAACATTGTACTCTGATATTGAGCCTTATCAATAGTATCCTTACGTATTGCTTCAAGCCAAGAGATAGAATCTTCTGCAAATTTTAGAATATTTGGTGTACCAGAAATACCCGTTCCATCACCATAAATACGCTCTTCCCTAAATTTATCCAGCAACTTCTGAATATTATCGCGCTCTCCCAGAGCAGCAGGAGAACCACCCTGATCAGAATCAAAATCTGGATTTATCAACAGACGGCCTGATAAACCCGTTACAGATGAATCACCCCCATCAAGAAACAGCGAAGGAGGCCCTTGAAATATATCCAACAAAGCCGCTGAAATTTCATCGAGCTGCCTTTGATACTTTGGTGCAATTTCATCCCGAACCTTAAGTAAGCCCCCAAGATTACCGCTGCCATTGGGATCCTTGAATGAAGTGTGACTGAGAGGCACACCATCAATCAAAACTCCGCCACCTACCACCCCTGCAGGCAACACCATGCTTGGCTCAAACGTAACCTTGCGCGGTGTTTTATCATAAAGTGTACTGCCATCCATGCCATAAATGGTCATAGAACCATCAGAATGAATACTTGTTGTAACGCCGATTTCCTGTGCTAGTTCTTTTAGGATTCCATCACGCTGATCTATATAGCCGTAAATATCGTGGCCAGAAGCCTTTAACTTAAAAATCTGCTGTTCCAAATCATGAAACCGATTCAACAATTCGTTGATATGATCAACAGATATCTTTATATCTGCATCAGAATCATTGCGTAGTTTTTCAATTTTTTGCGAACCGCGATTCAAACTTTCAACAAGGTCCCTTGCCCGTACAATTGCCGCCTCACCTGTTCTAGGTTTCTCATACTCGTTGTAATACGTCTGTAATTCGTCCCGAAAAAGCACAAGAAGTTTTGCAGGTGAATACGCGAAATCATCGCTACTATGAATTGACGACAGCCGATCAATCCCATTAGCAATAGTATCCCATGTCATCATGTAGCTAGATTTTGTTAGATAATCGGCTAAAAATTGCGAATTACTGTCACGGCGCACCATAGCATAAACAGAACCAGCATAACTATTGATATAGCTTATACGACGCGTATAGTTTTGATCCTGAGCACTAGCCATATTTTGCGACGCAACATTAATTTGCCCCGCTGTTGCTTTTAGCGAATTCCTTGCCGTTTCTAATGCTGAGCTTAAAGACATAAAAAACCTTCCTTAAAATATTCTGATAAACAGAAAAATCAGCGTTTGAGATTGACAATGATCTCCATCAATTCAGAACCAGCCTGAAAAACCTTGGAATTTGCTGTATAATTACGCTGCGCCTCTATCATATCCGTCAGTTCATCAGCGATGTCAGCATTCGATCTTTCCAAAACGTTGACCTGAAGTTCTCCAAAAACCCCCTCTCCGGCACGACCTGTAATCAAAGGTCCAGATTCACTATTTCTTTGAAAGACCGTACCACTCAAAACTGTCAGCCGATCAAGTACCTGGACAGTTACCATACCGACAATAGCCCGAGAAATCGTTTTACCATTACTGTAACTTACCTCAACATCACCATTTTTACTGAAGGTAAAACCGGTATAATAGCCAGTTGTCATGCCATCAGCGTCCAAAACAAAAGCGTAGCTTGAGCCCATCTGGGTTATCAATTTTTCACCGTTTCCGCCAAAATTAAGCGCAACAGGATAGGTACCACCTTCGGAATCCGGCAAGTTTAAGTCTATTTTACCTTCTGGTGTTACCAAGTCACCATTTACATCAAATTTCAAAACCTGTTCACTACCTGGGTCTACATTGCCATTTATGTCATAAATAGGAGTACCATTTCTGTAGACGACCATCTTCCATTCATTATTGTTGGTTTTGGTAAAATACATATCAAGCGTAACAACACCGCCCTGGATATCGTACGTTTCCAAGGATTTCTTCTGATGATAGGTTTTAGGATTTTCTGGATCAAAATTTCCGGAAAAAATCTCTTCCTCAGCCTTTAAATTAATTCCCAGACTAATATTTCTCGTAGCTTCTGGCGGAATGAGATCCGTTGCGGAACCATTAATTTGTATACGCTGACCATTTATATCCAGCAAATAATAACCTGCGGTATTCTGCAAAAACCCATTCTTATCACGCCCAAAGGAACCAGAGCGCGTCATATATTCCGCACCATTAAAATCCCCAACACGAAAAAAGCCGTTGCCATTAATCATGGCATCTCCGGGTCTCATAGTTATATAGGAAGATCCCTGTTTTGAAATATCATGGCGGATATGTGTATTAACACCGCCAGATTCGTAAGCAGTACGGTTTGAAGCAAGCACAAGGGTAGAAAACTGTGCACCCGAACGTTTATACCCTACCGTGTTGGAATTGGCGATATTATCAGCCACTATCGATAGGCGATTTGCCTGCGCATGCATTCCTAAAACGCTTGTCCGCATCATACCACTGATACCCATTGCATTCTCCAATTACCCGAAAAGAACAGTTTTCATTATAGATGTCATTCCTTGTGCGAAACTTGAATCTAATATGTGCAATATTTATTAGTTGTTATGTTGAATGAGAAGCCTGGTGTGCTTTTTGTTGGTATACGGTATGAATTGACCAGTATTTTAGACTGGTCTGAATGAATATACGCTCTAAGGCTGTTATGTTTTCTGGATGTTTAAGACTAGGGCTGCTTGAGTCGCGTTAATAGGCAACCAAGGTCTGAGCCCTGTATTGGTTGTAGGCGCTGCCGGGGCTAATTCTTTTTCGCATAAAGCGCATTAGCTGGACTTGGGCTACATTGTTGGGTCCGTATGGCGACATCAAACTAGAATCTTACTTAAGAGGCCATTAAAGGATAAAGAAGAAACAATTAATTCTTAAAAACTAATCTATAGCCCAAAAAACGTTTTGAATCTATCACGTCATAACCAAAGAGGCATCTAAGTTTCTTACGCAGTTTACTGATATGGCTTTCAATTACATTTTCTTCAACCCCCTCATTAAATAATCCATACACTGCATTGAAAATCTGAGCCTTACTTGCCCGCTTATCACGATTATTCACAAGGTATTCAAGAATACGGCGTTCACGGCGCGGCAACAACAATACTTCACCATTAACCTCAGGATCACGCCCATCATTGAAAACCCGTATGGGCCTATCCTCTAGCATTTCTTTTGTATTACATAAATCCGTATTCACCCGCCGGTAGATTGCTGCAATACGAGCCAGAATTTCACGCACATAAACGGGTTTACGCACTACATCATCCATACCCAGATGAAACAGATCAAGTATATGTTCAAGTGAATGATTCTCAGAAATAGCTAAAATCGGAACTGAAATATGGTTACGAATTGCCTGTGATAACTCAAAATAATTATTACACTCACTCAAAAGGAGTGCTTCAATTGACAACAAATCTGTTTTAGAAACAATAAGCATCCATTCCTTGAAATCATCAGATGAAAGACCTGTTATGGGAATCCCTTCCTGAGCAAATAAAGTGACGTAATCATTAATAACCGGCCGGCGCTCATCAACGATAACAATCATAATTCTCCTCACAAATGTGTGAGATCAATCATGCGAATAATAATGTTAGTAAGCAATAAAACTATAATCAAAGAATATAAAAAACAGAAAAAATTGATAATTATCAATTATAATGATAGACTATGAATATTTTACGAAATATTGAACTGACAGAATTCTCCTGATTTTTTTGTCCATTGTCCAAAACCTGCGGCAATTATATTGCGTATGATCCGGCAAATATAGCGTTTCTGGGCAGAAATATTATCGGGCCCAGCATGATAGCGGGCAACAGCCATAGTCCAGCTACCTTGTTGGTCATAAAGTGCGCGTAAAAACCGTGCGGCATAATGAACATTAGCAGCAGGCTCTAACATGGCTGCGGGAGAGGAAAATTTCGTACCATGATAATAATAATTAATCTGCATACAGCCAAGATCAATCAGTTTTGCCCCTTTTTTTCGAGCCTGGCTGAAAATCCGTAACGCCTCATCCTCAGTACGGGCAAAAACTGCTTTGCCTTCAATATTCAAGGCATAAGGCTGCAAAGAATTTTTCTGTCCTGTTTCTGTCAACCCCACGGCATAGAGAATGCCTATTGGCACAGCATACCGCTTAGATGCTTTGATTATTTCCGCCTCACATGCATTACGCGCAAAACCAAGACCAACAGAACACAGATTAAATAACAAGGTAGTGAGAATTGTGATATGCATTAGCATCACACGTCAAATCATCAGGTTTATGTTTTTCAAACGGAAAGTCTTTTTTTGAATCATTGGAAAAACGTCGTCCACCCTCTCCAAAAGCTTGAAAATCAGGCATTGTTTCCTGCTCACCCGGACGGTGACCACCAAAAGCCTGATCACCTATCTGGGAAACTACCGAGCTAGCATGGACCATATTATGTGCCGCCCGATCAATAACAACGATTGAAATCCGGTTATGATCCTGACAACCAGACTCTTTCAGAGCCTTAAGCAGCATCTGGTGATCAGAGGCAAGAAAACGCGCAACTTCTGTCCGTTCGGCCTGTAGTTCAATATGCAGCCCATTGGCTGTCATACGCATACGCGCCTGAACACTACCAAGATTTTCTGGCATCAACTTAATATGCAGAATACGCAAATCACCAAATTTTCTATTCTGGACAATCTCAAGCCCTTCAATGCGACTTTGTTGTGAAACAGAAGAAAAATCAGATTTTAATTGAACTCTATCACCAATCTCCAAGCACTCCCTCATCCCTATCTTACTAAAGGCCATATCAAAAGATAAAGTACGCATTACAGGATGGCCTTTTATTACATCCTTTTCATTTAGAGACTCTGATACATCCTGCTGCTGCTGTAAAGGATGTTCTTCTTCAACACTGGTAAATAGCCGCCCGTTATAGCCAAGCATAGTAATTTCACTTTTCGCCCCCATGCAGCGCATATCAAGAAACGATGTACAATCAGCATCCCTTGTCATCCGAGATGGCGCTGTTTTTAATAATGTATCTAACTTCTGGATCTGCTTTGAAAAAACCGTGTGGGCCACCACTGTGTTAGCTATTCCCATTTGGAGTGGTAGGCTAACAGCTCTGTTTTCTTCCTCATTTTCCATCTCCAAATTCTCAATAATATCAACATCTTCTCTGGTCTTATGCATCTGATCAAATGAAATATCGTATCTGAGCAGTTTATCGAAGCTGATTGCGGAATCTTCTGGATGGGATGAAGAATCCAAATCTTTATTTGATAACTTTGTAGACGGATTGCGCAACTGCGGTATTATATTTAATAGTTCTGCAGCTATCATTTGACCTCTTCCTTTAAAAGTTGATCAACAAGATCCAACTTCTCCTGTGCCCTTTTAAGAGAATCTGCGATCTCATCACTTTTACCAGCATTCTGTCTCCGCAGCTCCGAAATTGAAAAATAGTCCCCAAGATCATCAGGCAAAGGGAATGATTCTAGTGTAAGTTCATGCCATAGAGAAACATTATCATCAATGTTATCGCTTTTTTCTATTAATTTGGTATCAACAATCATGCTTTTAGGATAATATACCACACCCTTTGCAATAAACCGGGCAGCATCTAGCAAAGGACGATCTCGTTCTTCCAAATCATCAGCCCGGATTGCCTGTAACATTTTGATAGCTCTTGGTGCTGCCGGTGTCGCTACCTGACTCGCCGCATAATAAAAGCGGGCGGCTGTATTATCTATCTTGAGTTTCATAGCAAGATTATCGGCCTGTCTCGCACCATGAAAAGCACGCTCCACACGCCCGTCAATCAAGGCAGTACGAGCAATATAAAGATAAGTCAAATATTGTATACGTAACGGCACCAATGAAATTAGCCTATCCAAGCTCGCATCAGTCAACCGGCTATCAATCATTGGCGCAACATATGCAAACTCGTTCCAGAAACTACTTGCATAGGAAGAGTTTGAAAAACGGTTAGCATAATTACGCACAAGCAAGTTGATCTTTTTTACATCATACAAAGTAGCAGCAAGCCTGAGTTGCCGACGAATAGCTGTTTCCTCAAAAAGCGACCCAGGTGCCATCAACCGGATATAATCCAAGCGTGCTGAAGCAGACATCGGATCCTTGGATATCTGATCCGGTATCAGACTAAGATAAATTGAGAGGCACAAGGCCTCTGGCCAACCTTTCTCTTCCAGAGAAAACGCTGAAAAGGTATCCAAAAAATCATCCCTGCGATTATATGCATACGCAAGCGCCCCCTCAACTAAATATTGCGAAACTAGCCCCTCAGGTATCTCCTGCAGTAAACTTGCAACAATATCAGGGTCACCACCAATGAAAAGATAGGTAATCAAAGCATAGATATTTCTGGCATCATTAAACGCAGACAAATCGGTTTGATGCAACCGAGCACCAAAGGCAGCCAGCGCATCCGCCTGCTTTGTTAGGGCATCTGCCTTTCCAGCAGCAACATCATCCTGCAGATGATGCAAACTTCTTAACATTTCATAAGGAGATGCCTCATCAGAGCGCACCGATGCCGAAACCGAAACCGAAACCAGCACAATCAGGAAAAAAAATAGATAGCTGCGCAATTTTCCCCTCATCATGGCATCTTCGCTTTTGGCAATTGAAGGAAGATTGTAATACGCCGGTTTTCATCAGCATAAGAATCCTCGCTATTTTTCAAATTACGATCAGCATAGCTTTCAACACGCAGAATCCGGCTTTCATCAAACCCGCTGTGAACCAGCGCATAATAGGCCGCCTGCGCACGCGCTGCCGATAGCTGCCAATTATCATAATGACCTCCCTTATAAGGCCGGGCATCAGTATGACCACTTATAATAATTCTCCCCTCATATTTCTGGATAATTTTTGCAATTCCATCAAGCAATACAATGAGTTGTTTATCGGGCTTTGCAGAACCGACCGCAAACATACCATAATTCTGGCTGTCGGTCAGTTCAATCACAATACCGTTATCGACAAGGTTAACATGAACCTCAGGATAATTGACCCTTATCTCATCCTTTATCAAGGCAGAGATATCGGATAAAATATTCTTGGCAAACTCGGCGGCGTTATCTTCTTTATCAGTTGAATGTTTTGTCTCCACTGATTCCTCTTTCTGCGCGATAGACATCTGCGGAGAAACGGCTGCTGTTTCAGTCTGCTTATTTTTTTCTTCAGCGTTTTTATTTTCCTCATCCTGCATTGCTATCTGATCAAGAGATAGGATTGCATCAGATGGAATATCCGCATTCCAGTATTCAGGATTAAAAGGATTCCTATGCTGAGTAGCCTTCACACTGTCCTTCTGCATGCCGGCATTAGCAGAACCTGACTTTGTCTGGGTAATTAAATTGGGCACCTGGTAAGGCAAACCCATCATACCCGATTCTTCTTCAGGAGCATGAGCTTCGGTCATCTGGGCTGAATTATCAGCTGTTTCCTGAGCAACTTCACTCTGTGGTTTTTGATCTGATTTCATTTTGCTCTCCAGATCATCGATACCGCGCGGACCGCTCTCGAATTCAATAAGCTGGATCGGATTAAAATAGTTGGCAATCGCAACCTTCTTGTCATTATCAATCACATTGATCAGCCACATAATCAAAAAGAAAATCATCATTGCTGTCATGAGATCAGCGTAGACAATCTTCCAGACATCACTGGAATGCCCTTCCTCGTCATTATCATAGCTACGGCGTACAATAATGATTTCATTTTGCGTTTCAGGATCTCTTGATTTCATCAAACCAATTCCTTCAACTCTTTAAGTCGCGCCGCAAGCCGTGTTGATAAAACAGTATCACCATACACAACACGAATTTCGCGAGCATCGGTCGGCTTAAACCGGTAACAGGATGCATCAAAGTCCGGCAGTGCCTGAAGCACACCAAGTAACTCCTTATTACCCTCAATGATCAGTGGTCTTTCAACAGTAATGCTTTCCGCTGCAATCTTGCTTGCAAACTGCCTGATAGCTTCCTGTGTCAAGCGTTCATTTATAAAAGCCATAAGAATTTCAGCTATCTGCTGGGATAAATCTAGTTCAATTTTTTTTAGGCCGACTTCCAATCCTCTTTCAATCTCTGCAGCCAAATTGGCCATATGGCTTTTTAATTGATTGATCTCCAGACCATGAGCTTCTTCAATCAATTTCAGACGTTCCGAAAATCCGGCCTGCATTTCCTCACGCTGCTTTTCTTCACCCTGCGCAAAAGCCTCCTGCCGCAAGATTTCAATATCAATGGGGGGTGGCATTTCAACTAAAGGCTCCTCTTTAAGAGGAGCGATTTCAACCATGGGAGGAAGCTCAGAAAACTCTGGCGAAGAATTTTCCTGGATAGAAAAATCTTTAAGGACTCTACCCGGTCTATCCCGCATGCTAAAATCTTGTAAGGCTCGAGCAAGAATAGACCTCGTGCTCTTCTGTATATTTTCATGCGGGTTATACATAAAAGGTCCAGATTCCCTCATATTTATTCAATCACGTCTCCAATTGAGCACGGACTTTATCGTGACGAATCCAATCCCGTAAAACCTCAACAAAGCGCTCTTCATCAAGTTCTATCATGCGTTCAAGACGAATCTGTGGCGGAACACGCATACGCTGACGCAAATCATTCAGCATTTTTTCAGATGCATCAACAGCTTGATTGGCAGGAGGCACAGCCGTTTCATCAGCAGAAACAGCAGAGGTATCGGCTACCTGCATATTTTCAGGCTTACGTATTCCATACAGCAAGGGACGCACCCCGAAAAACAAAATAAGCAGAATAGCTATAATCATGGCTATACTGCCGATTAACACAGGCAAATAACGCATAAAGGCATCCCATGCATATGGCATGAGCGATTCCATATCGATATCCTGTTCAGAAAGAAAATCAACGGCCGTCACATTTATAATATCACCGCGCCCTTCATTAAGACCGACAGCAGCCACCAGCATCTGGCGAATATGACTAATCTGGTCATTAATATATTGAACAGACGCAGATGAATCACCTTTATTCGCAGATAGGCGGTTCCGATCAACCAAAACAGCAACAGATAACTTTTTGACCTTATAGCCATCGCTGATTATTGATACCGTTTTGGAATTGATTTCGTAATTGATGATCTCCTCACGACGATTGCGTCTGTCAGAAGAATTTTCGCTGTTATCACTAGCAATTTCTTCCTGTGGAATATTTTGCTCAACACTGACGGCATCATCGTTACGGCTGTTTTGGCTGTCGTGTTGATCACGCACGCTGCGCACAGAACGGGCTACTTGTGAATCAGGATCATAAGCTGTCTCATTAATCTGCCGCCGATCTGTATCAAGTTCAAGCTGAACACTGCTCTGAAAATGACCTAGCCCAAGATAAGGCGCGAGCTGCTTGCGGATATTCTCATCAATCTGTGCCGCAAGTTGACGTTCAAGCGATGCCATATGAACAAATGAACCATTAGACGGATCTTCACCTGAAGCAAGTAGTTGGCCGCCTGCATTTAATACAGTTACAGCAGCTGGTTCAAGAGAAGGAACCGCAGCAGAAACCAAATGGCGGATTGCCTGTGCAGATTCCGGGGAAAAACTGTTATCTGTACGGATAACAATCGAAGCAGTCGGTTTCTGGGTTGCTCGGCGAAAAGATCCCTTATCAGGGAGAACGATATGGATGCGTGCTGCCCTTACACCACGCACCACTTGGATAGTGCGGCTAATTTCACCTTCAAGTGCACGTTGACGGGTAATTTCCTGCATGAAAGAAGTCAGACCAAGCGAGCCCATCCTGTCAAACAACTCATAACCGGCATTGCTAGATGTCGGCAATCCTTTTTCTGCCAGCAGCATGCGGGCCTTTTCTAACTTATCGACAGACACCCGCACCGTCGCTCCATCGGCTGAAACATCAAAGGCAATACCCGCTTCACCAAGCGCTAGACCTATACGATTTACATCATCGCGACTGAGACCAATATACAGGGATTCATAGGCTGGACGTGCGAGATAAAAGCTTGAAAACAACAACGTTGCAACAAGCATAACACCAAGAAACCCCAACAAGACAAGACGATGCATCCCAAGCTTGCCTAATGTAGTGCCCACAGAAGATAGAAAATCATGAATTTTTTTGGGCATTTTATCTTTCCATTGAACAGATACAACCTTTAAACACAATATCCTCAGTTAGATCGATGGTAAGATTTCTCCATATAATTTTAAAGCTTATGCAAAATAACCAGATTATCGGCACAGCCAAGAAAGACCGCCTAAGGCGGCCTTTCCCATAAATCACCAAAAAGTCAGAACTTAGCTACGAAACAAAGCAAGAATATTCTGGCTGTCCTGATTAGCGATCGACAAGGACTGAATAGCAAGCTGCTGTTGCACCTGAAGGGCAGAAAGACGAGCAGATTCAGCATTCATATCTGCATCAACCATCGCACCAATACCTTTATCAATAGAAGCCATCAGCCTGCCAAGGAAATCGACCTGGTTTTCAATCTGCTTTTCAGCAGCACCAAGCTCTGCACCAGCAGTGAGAAGTACATCGACAGCTTTAGAATTTATTCCCTGAAGATGCGAAGAAAGACCCTCAAGTACTGCTGCTGTATTAATGTCGTCCAGCTTAAACTTGAGAAAATCCGAAATTGTCACATCTTTTAGGGCTTGTTGCAATTCTTCCTTGGCTACTTTAAGTTTAGCATTTGGACTTTCCGTTCCTCCTTCATCTGGATCATTTGCCGCCGATACAACTTTTTGAGCATCCTCAACGCTTTTAGCCTTATCTTTGATAGCAGTCAATTTAGTCTCGTCAATGTTCCCTGTACCAAAAATCTCTTTGAGGACACCATCTTTAAAACTGTATACACCAGCACCATCAGGTTTGCCGAAATTAAGATTTTGACCACCTACTTCGATCATATCAATATAAAGCTTGTCGCCCTCACGACGATACGAAGCAGAGATACGAACAACCTTGCCATCATCCAGAAGTATGTTTTTTTCAGCCATAGCAGCAGAATGAAGAGCTGTTTTGATACCCTCCATACTTGTTTTGATATCCTTCCGGACTTTTTCCAGATCTCCTTTGCCTGTCCCAAGCATAATTGCCAGAGATTCCTGAATCTGGTCAACATATTCCTTTGATTTGACAACTGATTCATAAGCTGTATGCACCTGCTCCTTACCAAGGTCTATAATATAGGAAATTGCGCCAAGAGCGACTTTATCAGTACGCATCATTGAAGAAATTGACCAGTAAGCAGTATTATCCTTTGCCTGATTGATACGCAGACCAGTGGAAACACGCTGCTGTGTTTTATACATAGCTTTGTCGATCTGACGCAATGTTTGTAATGCTGTCAAAGCAGCGCGGTTTGTAAGTAGACTTGAACCCATAATTATTCCCTTTATCTCAATTAAATAATTCTAGAGAGAAACATGCCGATAAGAAAGCGGCAAAAACGGAATGACATCATATCTACCGGTGCATTTTGAATAAAGACCGACCCGCCTCATCCCCAAAGTAGCACATTTTTATATAAAAAAAAGCTTTAATTATATTTTTGAAATTAATATTGGGGAATATTATAGGACAAACAGATTTTTGCAAAATAATAATTCTTAGGCAAACAACACCCAACGCTATAACAAGACAGACAGCATTTTAACTGAAAGAACGAATTAGACTTCCTACAAGCAAGTTCCAGCCATCAATCAAGACAAAAAATAGAATCTTGAATGGCAATGAAATAACCGTTGGCGGCAACATCATCATACCCATTGACATTGTCAATGTCGCAACCACAAGATCAATAACCAAAAAAGGAAGCACAATCAGAAAACCGATCTCAAAACCGCGCTTCAGCTCTGAAATCATAAAGGCCGGTATAAGCACACGAAAATCAAGAGGCTGACCTTCTCTGACCTCAAAAGAGGGAGCGGCCAAATCAACAAATAGATCAATGTCCTTTTCACGCACCTGCGTCAACATAAAAGCACGAAAAGGTTCACTGATTTCCCTAGCTGCTTGGCTTTCCGTGATTCGATTCTCCATCAAAGGCTCAACACCATTTAACCACGCTTGGTTAAAAACAGGCCCCATGACATAAAAGGTCATGAAAAGCGCCAGAGAAACCATCACAAGATTGGCGGGAGTCGTTTGCAGACCAAGACCGGAGCGAAGCAGAGAAAATGCAATGGCAAAACGGGTAAAACTCGTAACCATAATCAAAAGACCAGGTGCAATGGATAAAATAGTTAGCAATCCAAAAAGCTGCACAATGCGCCCACTGATCGCTGGGGAGCCTGTGGGCAACAGATCTGCAAACAGACCTCCTGGTGTTGCAGCCTCACTCACATCAATTTCTTGTGCCAAGGCAATACTGATACCGGCAGCAAATAAAAGCAGACAGGCAAGCAAACACTGCTTCATTTTTCAATCACCAGATTTGAAATCAAAATACGCGATACTTTTCCTCCCGAACGGATATTTGCCCGGTCAAGCAGATCTTCGCGCAAATACAGGAGGCCGGCTGACCCCTTGATATAAGTGAGCGAACATTGACGTAGGTAAGCCAGAAAATCATTGGAAATTTCTGCAGCCATATCTACAGTGATTTTTTCTTTCGGCTTGGTAACAAGAGAAGTTGCAATCCGAATCCAAGTTGTTTCAGGAGAAGCCAAATTGGTCAGGAGCGGCGGCAGAACAACGACAGTGCTGTGATTGGCAATAATATCAGCGGCGACTTTATCGCTTTTATCTGGCAGTTTTTCCTGCAATGGCAATACGATGGCTTCACCGATTCTTGTACCCAACAACCAATCGCCAAAACCAACGACAAACGTCAATACAGCAACTGCAGCCATCAATGCTCTGATATCAGATGTTTTTTTTTCACCTTTGCTGTTCTTCTGTGACGGATGAGATGCCATAGTTCTAAAATCCTTGTTTATGCCTGAAATTCGGATTGAAGATCAAAATCAATCCTATATTTTCGCGACTAAAAATAAGCAGACCATTCAGAATGGCCATATCCGATTAAGAAACTGCTGACCATAAGGCGGTTGCTGAATATCACTCATTCTGCCTCGTCCACCATAGGAAATACGAGCCTCGGCAATTTTGTCATAATTGATTGTATTATTACCGGTGATATCACGCGGTCGCACAATGCCAACAATATTAAGCACACGCAATTCATAATTAACACGCACTTCCTGTGAACCGTTGATGACCAGATTGCCATTTGGTAAGATAGAAGTCACCACCGCCGCAATAGAAAGCCGGATATCCTCCCGTCTTTCTACCTTGGCATCCCCCTTGGAATTATTTTTTGAAGCGGCCCCGATATTACCGCCGGCATAGAAAATCGATTTAAGATCACTTTCAAGTGTATAATCCGAATCAGAATTGCGTTTTAAATCGCTTTTATTATTCAGATTGGCGCGATCACTTATAGAAATAAGTACTGTCAACACATCTCCGGGCTTTACTGCCCGCGGATCACGATAGAAGCTTGGGACACCTGCACGGTAAAGCGAATATTTGCTTTCAGCCAGATGTGAGGGATAAATCACAGGATTATTGAGCTGATCGCCAAGATCAGTCCGAACTTCTGAAAATTCAGGAGCACGATTAAAATCTCTACTTAAGCCACAACCTGAAAATATGGATATGACACAAACAGAAAAGATCATCAGTAAAAATGAACGATAGATACATACAAAAAAGTTCTGATTTCCGATTTTTTCTGTCATCACGGTACATTCTTTGTTACATCAGATGTGCTTCTACTAGGCTTTTCAAGCGATACTTTTTGTGCACTCACAAGAATACGTATAAGGTTAGCCGATTTTTCGGGTTGCAATTCATTCATAATTGCACTGGAAACACGCGGTTCGAGCTTGAAGATAATCGATGCAGCAGCAATCTCATCAACAAGAGCAAGCTGCGCAGCTGCTGCATCCGGCCGCATTTTTGAGATGATCCCGACAAAGGAATCCTGTGCTTTGGCTAGAAAATCATTGCGCCGAGCAAGCCAATCGTCATATTCTTTTCGCTTTTCTTCCAACAGTTTGATTCGTACGTCCACTTCATCTCGCATCACATTGAGTTGCCGCAATTGTAGTTCAAAACGTGCATCCTGCGCCTGATCGCCCACATTCTGACAAAAACGAGCGATTTGATCGAACACCACATCAGGCAGTGATGCATCAGGCGGTGTTTGCGTAATAGCAGACGCCGGCGGGAGAATAGACTGATCAATTTTTCTGGCTGAATCAGCAGCAAGGAAAGAGGGAGAGCCGAAAAACCACGTAAAACTAACCAATAAAAAATAAAAAATGTCTTTTTTCATCATTGCACTACAAGTTCTGCATGAAGCGCGCCAGCTGTTTTGATTGCCTGCAAGATTGCAATAATACCGCTTGGTTTGACGCCAATCTGATTAAGACCCTTGATCAAATTATCAAGATCCGTACCACCAACGATCGCAATACTGGCCATATCTTCATTTGCTTTAATTTCCGTTTGCGGTAAAATTACAGTCCTACCATTTTCATTAAACGGACTAGGCTGTGAGGCATAAGGAGTTTCTGTCACCCGCACAGTAAGACTACCATGCGAAATTGCCACACGCGATACCCGCACCTTTTCACCAATAACAACGGTACCGGTGCGTTCATCAACAACAACACGAGCAATTTCATCGGTTGGAATAGGCAATCCTTCTATTTCTGCAATAAACCTTGCCATAGAAAGTTTCTGAGGCTTACGAAGAACAACTGTCTTTGCATCCCGCTCGCGGGCAACGTCCTGTTTGTAACGGCTTGACGCAAACATATTGATAAGATCAGCCACACGAATAGCGGTAGAAAAATCGGGGTTGCGTAATTCAAGAATGACTTGCCTATCAGCATTGAAATTACCTGAAACAGCCCGCTCAACGAGTGCCCCGTTGGGAATGCGGCCAGATGTCGGCACACCCTGTGTCAAAGATTGAGCCCGCCCTTGCGCGCCAAAACCTGAAATGGTCAGGTTGCCTTGGGCAACAGCATAGGCATTGCCATCCGCACCAAGCAGTGAAGTCATGATCAATGCCCCCCCCTGAAGCGAGGTAGCGTCACCAAGCGAGGAAACAGTCACATCAATCCGCGAACCGGGAGTTGCAAAAGCTGGAATATCTGCCGTCACAATAACCGCTGCCATATTATTGGCACGCGTTGCACCGGCAGGCGGACTAATGCCAAGATTATCAAGCATTGCCCGCATTGATTGTTCAGTAAAAGGCGCATTCCGTAAGGAATCACCGGTTCCATTTAGACCGATAACAAGACCGTAGCCGACAAGCTGATTGGCACGAACACCCTGTATTTCGGCAATATCCTTAAGACGCGCGACAATACCAGGTTTTGCTAAATTAGCATAGTGCATCTTTGCTGGATCCCCACCCGAACCGAGCCAAATCGCATCAGCCGCAGCTTTAGATGAAGGCCGACGGGCATCGAGATCATTTTCATTTGCAGCAAGAGACATAACAACGCTGTACTGTAAGAACAGGATAAGGAAAACCAGAACCCAACCTTTCCAGTTCCAAAAACACCTGGTTATGTTACGCATGTCCATATGCAAAACTGGTTCCCACTTTTTCTGGGAATGACTCGTCATTGGATACCCACCTGCACATTGCCATCTTGCATGACTGTTCCTACAATTACGCGGCCCGAATCGACATTGCGCACCTTGACAAATTCCCCAGCCGCCGCTGGCTGCAAGGCAATACCAGTTGCCATAATACTCAAATCACCTGAACTGAAAATCAACTTTGTTATCTGTCCACGATTAATAAGAATAGGATTACCCAGAGCAGAAATTGCAATCGGTTTACCTGCAATTAAAGTACCCTTAGCAGTCTTGTTAAGAATTTGCCCTATGTCACTGACATATAAAGAAACAGCATCAGCCTTGATATAAAAGCTTTTTTTATTCAAACCCATTTCACTGATAATTTGCCCAGGATAAATTGTCCTGGAAGGCACAAGAAAATCAACCTTATCCGCAAAAGCCTGCGAAAACGATCCAATCAAAATCAGGAAACATACTGGCAGAAACAAAGCTCTAACCATCATCATCATTATCTCAGGCTTTTGGAAACAGTAGCCAACATCTCGTCAGCCGCCTGAATAACCTTGGAATTCATTTCATAAGCCCGTTGCGCTGAAATAAGTTCGGTTATCTCCTTGACGGGATCAACATTGGATGCCTCAAGATAACCTTGCATAAGCGATCCATAATTCTCTTCACCAGGATTGCCGACAATCGGCGCACCAGAAGCTTGCGTTTCACGGAAGAGATTCTCACCAACAGGTTCAAGACCGGCCTCATTGGTAAAATTGATAAGGTTGAGTCGTCCAGCCTCAGCTGGCTGCGCATCGGCATCGATTTTATAATAAACAATACCATCCGGGCTGATAGTAATGATTCCATTTTTACCAAGCTCGGCAGGCAAAGTGATAACCGGTTGCACCAGATTACCGTCAAGCGTGACAATCTGACCGTTTTCATTAAGGTTGAAAGCACCTGCACGAGTATAGAAGGTACTCCCATTAGGGTCCTGAATTTCAAACCAACCACGACCACTGATTGCAAGATCAAAGGTATTGCCAGTTTGGATGAAAGAGCCCTGCATATGCAGATTGCGCACAGCAGCGGTCCGCACACCAAGGCCAATCATCGCTCCCTCCGGTACAGTTGCCTGATTCATCATGTTTGATACACCCACCATACGGTCTGCCGTGTACATCAAATCAGAAAATTCGGCACGGGCCCGCTTGTAAGCAGTGGTATTGATATTTGCGATATTGTTAGCAATTACATCTAGATTGGTTTGTTGGGCATTCATACCCGTTGCAGCTATCGATAAAGATCTCATTACCATCTTTACTAACTCTCATTAAACAGTTTATAGAAAAGGCCGCAATCCAAAAGAGTAATCAAATTTGCATCCGGCTAATTTCAAGATATGATTGGACAATTTTGTCACGAATAGCGATACTTGTATTCAAAGCCTGTTCAGCGTCCATAATGGAGTTGACAACATCACGAATCGCTACATCCTCACCTGACATCTTGCGCATTGAAATCATATCAGCCGCCCGTAATCTACTAATCGCCACACCAGCAATACCTGATAGGATTTGATCAAAACTCTCCTGCCCTACTAACTGCCCCCGCGATGAAGCCCAAGTATTTGCAGAACCGGCAATGCCTACTGCCTGACCATACACTCCACCGGGAGAAGTATGTGTCGCAAGAGTTAGAAGGGACTGCATCATCCTATTTATCCTTTCAAAAGATCAATTGTCTGAGAAATAAGCTCACGGGCTTGCCGAACAACCTGCAGATTTGCCTCATAAGAGCGGCTCGCTTCACGCATATCCGCCATTTCAACAATAGCGTTGATATTAGGATACTTTACATAACCATTCCTGTCAGCGGCAGGATGACCTGGCTCGTACCTAACAATCGGTGGCGACTTATCATAGCCGATCCGAGCAACTTTAACTCCCTGAATATCAGCATAGGGATTAAGTACAGCCTCAAAACTCACTGTCTTACGTCGGTAAGGAATTGCTGCAGCTGACATTCCGGTGGACTGTGCATTTGCTATATTCTCAACAATAATACGCAAACGGGCTGACTGAGCAGTTAAGCCACTTACAGCAACCCGACTCACCGCCAAAAGTGGATCAGACATGGGGCTCAGCCTCCTTTGACCGCTGCCATCAGCATACGATGAAATGATCTAACAACAGCTGTATTCAATGACATCTCCCGGCTAATTTCACTTCCCTTGCGCAATTCTTCCTCAACTAGAACATTGTTACCGGAATGGGTTTTTTCAATACTCTTTTCCGGCCGCACTTCTGCAGATTCGAAATCGCTGTCGACAATATCCATATGGCCAGCACTGGTTCGTGCCATAACTAAGGGCTGCCTATTCAGTACCGAAGAAAAAGGCTCTACATCCCACGCTCGATAACCTGGTGTATTCACATTGGCAATATTGCCAGCAACCACCCTCTGGCGGACAGAAAGCCATTCAGCCTGTCTACTTGCTATAAGAAATAGATGAATCGATTCCATAAACATTTTCCCAAGTTCGATAAAAATATTTTTATCCTGAAAACTGCGATAATATAAAGCCTGTGCTATTTCCTCCCAAACAATACACTAAAGGAGCCAATGTATAAGCATTATTCTACTAATCTTGTGCGAGGCTTGCATTTTCGGCAAAATTATAATGGACAATGACCATCTCAACGCTTGTGGCCTTGCAAAGAAAAAATATTAGCTCCACACTAAAGCGCAGCTGTGATAATTCATCCACTACTAAAGAGGTATTCAGGTCTATCCTACTCTGATGATGCACATTGATACACTTGAGAACCTGCTTACGTCACTGCCAGATCGGCTTTACTAGTCACGCCTGAAAACACGAACATAAGCCATACGGTGCGTCGCTGTGTATCCTTCTTGACATGTGCATAAAAGCCGGCGTGCGCCTTAACCAGATCATAAAGACGATTATTGACTACCGCTGCTGGGCAAAAGGCAGCCTACTCATAGCTTCCAAGCGATTCAGGGAGCTCACTGAGCACCTAGATAACGCTATTCATTTTTGATAGGTAAAAATTTAATTAATTTTTAAGAAAACTGTTACCCTCGCTATGCGCCAACCTTATTCGGCACCTGTATTTTAAGTGCCATTGCCAAATCAACATAAGGATCGCGGCTAAGTGGTGTATCTAGTCTCTGTTGCATGGCAGCATAAATCAGCGGCACAAGCTGCACGGCCTGATCAAGAACCGTATCAAACCCTGGTTTGTAGGCACCCATAGCGCGTAGATCACGTGTTTCCTCAAAACGTGAAATCATTTCTTTCAAGTTCTGCACCAACTGCTGCTGCTGCTGTGTCCAGCACAATGGTGCCAGCCGTGAAACCGACGCCGGAATATCAACTGCAGGAAAACGACCTTGCTCAGCAATTGTCCGCCCCAATACAATATGACCATCAAGTGTCCCACGGATAGCATCTGCTATTGGGTCATTATGATCATCGCCATCAATAAGAACCGCATAAATACCCGTGATAGATCCATTGCCTTCACGACCCGGCCCAGCGCGCTCTAGCAAGCGCGGAAGCTGACTGAAAACACTTGGCGGAAACCCACGTGAAACTGGGGGCTCACCAGCAGCAATTGCCACCTCACGGGCAGCAATCGCATAACGAGTAATAGAATCAACCATCAAAAGCACATTATCACCACGGGTAGAAAAATATTCGGCAATGGTTGTTGCCATGACAGGCGCTAGACGCCGCATCATGGGGCTTTCGTCACTGGTGGCAACGACTGTGATCACCTTGTCGCGTTTAGCCTTTAGGACATCATCAAGCATATCGCGCACCTCACGCCCACGCTCACCCGTCAAAGCCAATACCACTGTCTCAAAATGATCGGCGCGGGTCATCATCGCCAGAAGGGTTGATTTTCCAACCCCTGAACCGGAGAAAATACCAATACGCTGACCAAAACAAAGCGGCGTGAAAATATCAATAACATTCACCCCTGTAGCAAGTACCTTATCGACACGTGCCCGTTTGAGAGCCGGCAGTGCAATATTTTCAACAGCCATAGACTGCAGGCCCGACGCAAGCGGGGCATGGCCGTCTATTGCTTCACCTAAAGCATTGACAACACGCCCCCGCCAAGAAACATCAGGTGCAATCCGAAGTGGCCCGCAGGGAAAGACAGAGGCATGAAGGACAGGCATAACGATCTCATCATAGGGTTTGACTAACGCATGATCTTCGTTAATGTGTATAATCTCGCCGCGTACAAAGTCTTCACCGCAATCAATCACAACTGTATCGCCCAGTGAAACAGCCTCAGAGACACCGCGGATAGCCAATGCCGTGCGTGATATGTCGACGATAATGCCGCCCCTAGTAACCAGAGCGGGAGCAAGGAGCCGTTCGCAACGAACAAAGGCTGCAAGCTTGGCAAGAGACGATGTATTGTTTACAGAATCCATAGCATTGTAAGCTTTCGCACCTGCAGACCAGACCTATCGGGTCGAACCAAAAGTTTCCATGGTCTTACCTGACATTTCTTCCTGTTGACGTAGCATAGCTTCAACCTGCTCAAAGGCCCGACTGACTTCAATAAGACGTGTCATTTCAACAACACCGTTAATGTTCGAACTTTCAACGAAGCCCTGCATCACACCATTAAGTGGATCATCTAGAACCGGTACTGGCTCACGATCAGGAATAACAGATGAATTCGGGCCATAACGCAATTTCGTGCCGGGTTGAAATTGAAAAAGACCAATGGCACCAACCTGAATATTCTTCTGATAGATATTACCATCAGAAGAAATTTTTGGCGCACCATTTTGTGGATCAAGCTGCAGCGGTGCACCGCCTGCATCAAGCAATGGATAGCCCAGAACAGAAACAAGCACTCCATTCTCTGTCATCTGCATGCGGCCATCACGGGTATAAATCTGGCCGACCGGGGTCTGTAGGGAAAAATAACTGTCACCCCTGGCGGCAATATCAAGCGTATTGCTGGTCTCGATTACCGAACCACGGTCAGTCGTGATATAGCTTTTTCCTGCTGTAGCAAAATTAACCTTTGCACTATTATTTTCCGCGACAAGAGAGACCAGCGTATCAAATTTCAAAGCTTCCGCCCGAAAACCTGGTGTGTTTATATTTGCCATATTGCGTGCAATCACTTCCATTCTTCGCGCCAAACTGATCTGACCCGAAATAGCAACATAAACCGGATTTTGCATCACTTCCTCGATATTTTCCTATCTGTTATGTCTGTCACAGCGTGCAGCAGACCAAACTTGAACAACAATTTTCACGCACCAAACTTCAGAGACTGCATGGCAATCAGAGTGTCTTCTGAAAGACCAAATACACCAACTCGACTGCCTTGCAACAGACTGAGCGCTGGACTGACCTGAGGGCGCTTCTCTACATCATACATCGCTGAAAACCGGGCGATGAATTTTTCGAGCCTATCAAGATCAGTCAGATCCTGACGGAGCATACGGCTTTCTATCATTTTTTTCTGCGCTTCAATATCAGAAGCAGCAATATTCTCAGGAATACCGAGAGCTGTAAACACAACCTCTCGTAAAGCCTTGTCAGAAATCATCTGATAGGGCCAGTTTTTTTCCGATAAACTTCCAGCCCTTACCATTTCACTGACTGTCCGATTAAAATATAAAGCAAGCCGTATGCCTCCATTACTCTCGCCAGACTGGACTTCCAGTGTCTGTTGCATATACTTATTGACAGTGCCACGTGTTGCGGAATCTCGTTGGGTAGCCTTACTGCCATGTTTCACAAAATTGAAGGCCTCAGCAAAAGCCTGATAACGTTTATCGATAAGCCCTCCGGCAAATTCGTGATCTGTTAGCACTTTGCGCATAAAGCCTTTAGCATAAGTCATATCTTTAAGCCCCCAAGCGTGCATGGCATAAGAATAAAGGCGGTCATCTTTTAAAAACGCGTCCACCGAAGACACGTTCATGATATTATGCGCATAATATGCGGTTTCACGCTCAACCTGCGGCTGCTTCATAAGTGAATTAAGCGTTTTAGTCATATTGTTGACTAGGTTTCTGTAGTTAGCATATGTACCGATCATAATATTCCCTATCCCTAAAACTTAAAAATACAATATAAAATGGAGCTTGTATGAAACTGGACGAAGTATGACTGCCTATCTATAAATTGCACAGGCACGCAAGTTTCACACAAGAAAATTATCTTAAAAATTATGGATTGTAGGATTTGTATTCCACAGTCTTCATATGGAGTGTAGTTTATTGGGAAGTATCATCGGTTTAATAATAGCCCTTAGTTGCATGCTTGGTGGATTTATGGCTATGGGCGGGAAGGTTTCTGTTCTCATGCAGCCTTGGGAGTTCCTTATTATATTGGGATCAACTTTTGGTATATTCATAACCTCTAACCCTTTTTCCTTAATCAAGGATACAGGTCAAGCTATCATCGAGGCGCTAAAAGGAAGTACCCCCAAACAAAAAGATTATCTTGCCATTCTCGGACTTCTTTATACGATGATGCGCGAAATGCGTTCCAAACCGAACCCAGAAGTAGAAAATCATATTGATAATCCTTATGATTCTCCCATATTCCAGTGTTATCCGAAGATATTGAGTGATCATCTCCTCACACATTTCATCTGCGACTACTGTCGGCTTGTTATTCTTGGTAATGCACGTCCGTTTGAAATTGAAGCGTTGATGGATGAGGAAATCCGTACAATTTCGAATGATTCATTCAAACCCTGTAAGGCAATACAGACAGTTGCTGATACACTGCCAGCTCTTGGTATTATTGCGGCCATTCTTGGTGTTATCAAAGTAATGAGTGCGCTTAATGAAACACCGGAAGTCCTTGGAAACTTGATTGGTGCCGCTCTTGTCGGCACATTCTCAGGCATTTTCTTCTCCTATGGTGTTTTTGGCCCTATTGCGACGAAGATCAAATCCATCAGGGGTAAAAAGATACAGATGTATACCGTTATCAAACAGACCCTTCTTGCCTATATGAATGGTGCTACACCACAGATTGCCCTTGAATATGGTCGCAAGACCATTTCTGCTAAAAACCGTCCATCCATTGATGTTGTTGAACAGGAAGCAATGACAGGCCAAATGGGCAATGCAACAAAAGCGGCATAAAATCATGAGTGATCAAAAATTGAACAGCCAGACAACCAATAAAAAACAAGATGTGCTTGCTGCGCATATCCTTCACGATGCAGGCCTGTCTAGCGATGATCTTATGGCATTTCAGCCTATTTTCCGCGATGCGGCAGTTAATTTGTCCTCACGGTTAAAATTATACAGCTCGGAAAGCCTATGGAGCGATGTACGTGCCCTTGAAACATTACAGCCATTCGATATTGCTACTTTATTCAACACCGATTCCCTGATTGTTGTTCTGAAAGCAAAAAGTTGGGGGGGGGAGGTTCTCCTTGTACTTGATTCCAACCTCATCAGTTTTTTAACAGAAGCTTTTTTCGGCAATGCCACCCCAAAACCTACCAACAGAAATGGGCGGCCTTTTAGTCCAGTTGAGATAAAAGTTGGTGAAAAATTGGCAATCTGTCTTGTCGGAGCTATGAATGACATTTTTGGGATAACACAAACCAATCTATTTGAACTGAAAAATATTACACTAGTTCAGCAATTTGATGCAGATGATTTTGCTCATTCACAGATGTTTTCCTGTATGTTGAAAATTGGCCATAACAAAACGGAAACAGATCTGCGTATTTTAATGCCACGCAGCTGTCATCGTCCAATTCAGGAAGCAATTACCCATATGCTGCGGGCACCTTCTAATAGCACCGATCCGTTATGGGCTCGCCGATTGCGCCAAGAAATCAGTCGCACCAATGTAAATATCGAAGCATACATTGTTCAGGGCACCATGACACTGCAGGAACTTTCGCATTTTACAATAGGTCAGATTTTACCCCTATCGACCAATGCACCCAATCAAGTAAAGCTGAGAAGCAGACAGAAACCTCTCTATAAATGTTCCTTAGGAAAAACTGGAAGCAATTTTTCGGTCCGCGTTAGCGATGTTGTTGATGAAGAAAAGGAAATGATTGATGGGCTGGTTTATAATTAATACCATCCTCGGGGGGTTGGCTATATTATCACTTGGTGTTCTTGCCATCGCTATGCGTAAACTTGCACAAACCATCCGGTTTGGGCGAGAATTGACTTACCAAATGAAACTAGCCACCTTGAATCTTGACCAAGCTGTCAATCTATTACGTAATGAGCATAAGAATTTCCGCAATGAAAGCTATAAACTTGATACCCGTATCAAGGAAACCGTTCGTATCCGCCATGATATTGGCCGTTCTCTTGCGCATATGAAACAGATGCACAGCCAGTTGCAGCAGAAGTTCAATCAATCGCCTACTGTTGCAGCAGATGAATCGATAAAAGTTCCCTACTGTGCAAACTCGATACCCATAAATACGATACTTCAATCACAGGAGCATGAAAAAAACGGCCTGCCGGTTTTTGTGCAACGCAAGATCAGCAAAACAGCACTTAAGAGTGCACCCAAGCCATAAGCATGTTCTTTAAAAGTCGATTTAACGCTCACAAGGAAAATACGGTTATTCCCATGAAAGATGAATCCAAAATACCTCAGAAAGAACCTAACCCAGCCGTAGATACAGAAGAAAGCAATAGTTGTGCAGAAAAAGAAGGCGCAACCGATCTCCATTTTCGATCACAAAATGCTCCAAAGTCACAAGGTAACTCTGAGCTTATCATGAATATTCCGGTAGAAGTACAGGTTGTTCTTGGTTCAACCACCATGTCTGTGGCAACACTAATGAATCTAGGGCGTGGTGCTGTTATAACATTGGATAAACAAATCGGCGATCTAGTTGATATCGTTGTCAATGGCCGAGTTGTGGCACGCGGTGAAGTTATTGTTCTTGACGATGATACATCACGTTTTGGTATTAGCCTGACAGAACTGATTGATAAATAAAAAGCTCCAGCATCAGTGGCCCCTACTTTATAATTTATAAAAAACTGAAAGATAAAATGGCGGAGACAAAAGAGGAATCCATCATCCCAGAAGATGAACTCGGGATAGAATACCCGTTAGAGAATGGAAACTCATCGGTGATTTACACGTTGTCAGGACAACAGAAGGCAGCAGCCTTGCTTGTTGCCATGGATAAACCAACGGCGGCTCGTTTTCTAAAATATTTTAACTCTGACGAACTGCGCAAACTTAGCAGTCAGGTTCGTAATTTACCAGATATAAAAATTTCGGATTTCGAAAAATTGGTTCAGGAATTTGAAGAAGCCTTCGCTGAAGGTGCTTCTTTTTCACAAGCGGAAGAGCGCTTCACATCGCTTGTGCGAGAAACCCTCCCTGAAGATGAAGCTACCGCAGTGCTTGACCCCAACCAAGATACTGACCGAACAGATAGCAATGTATTTGAGATCATGGACCATATGACGGCCGAAGAATTGCAACCTTACCTTACTAATGAACATCCACAGACTGTTGCCTATATTCTATCCCGTCTACCGGATGAACTTGCCGCAAAGGTGCTGCTTGCCCAGATTCCGGCAGTTCGTTCAAATATTGTACAGCGTATCATTCATTTAAAACCAGTTTATGCAGCAGCAGATGTCATTATCAGTCAAGCTTTGCATTCTGCCCTTGTCAGGCAAACTGAAAGCAAGCAGAAATCGCATTACAAACGAATCGCGATGATACTCAACCAATTGGATAAGAACGAACTTGATGCTGTCATCACAAGCCTTGAAAGCATTGGTATAGAAGACATGTCAAATATTCGAGCGCATATGTTCATGTTTGAGGATATTTCTCGCCTCACCAGCAGAGCACGATTGCTCTTGTTTGACGAAATTCCCGTTGAAACTATTATCACAGCCCTGCGTAATGCTGATACAACTTTGATCGAGCTTACTCTTGCCAGCCTATCACAACGTACACGCCGAATGGTTGAAACTGAACTGGCAACATCAGATATTGGACTTTCACAGGACAAAATTATGCGTGCAAAACGTGAAATTGCCAATACAGCACTTAGGTTGGCACAGCAAGGAAAAATCAGTTTGGGTGCAGAAGGAATAGCAGCATAAACACTGCTCTTTGAAATGTATGAGCGAAGAAAAACCGGACAAAGAAAGCCAAACCGAAGAACCAACAGAACATAAAATTCGCAAGGCAGAAGAAAAAGGCGATCTGCCATTTTCACGCGAGTTACCAATTTTTGCTTCACTTGTTGGTTTTAGTTCGATCACGGTATTCATTGCTATTCCAGTTTTTACCAAATTATCAGATGCGCTGGTGCAGCTGTTTGAACGCCCAGAAGACTGGCAACTTAGCAATGCTGAAGATATTAAAAATCTTATATTTGTCATCGGTGGGATTACCGGGTTGGCGCTTGCTCCCGTCTTAGCCGCTATTATGGCCATTGGTGCCGGTGCATCTATAATTCAGAATACACCACGCCTAATTGGTGAGCGGATCCGTCCGAAATTTTTACGCATTTCGCCAAAAAATGGTTTCAACAGAATATTCAGCAAATCTGGTTTTGTGGAATTTCTAAAATCAGTGATAAAACTTATCGGCGTAACTCTGACTATTTATTTGATTTTCTTCCATAACAACACAGTATTTGTTGATGCATTAGCGATAAACCCATCGGCTTTGCCTGAATTTATCCGGTCACAGCTTGCGGAATTGCTTCTTGCCAACGTTATTGCTGTAATTGCAATTGCTAGTTTTGATATCGCATGGTCACGTATAAATTGGCGCAGACAGTTACGCATGACAAAACAGGAAATCAAGGAAGAACTCAAACAAATCGAAGGCAACCCGATGGTGAAAGCGCGCATGCGTTCACTTTCACGGGATAGAAGCAGACGACAAATGATAGCCAGTGTTCCGAAGGCAAGTCTAGTAATTGTTAACCCGAACCATTTTTCTGTTGCGCTACGCTATAAACCACCCATGGATACTGTACCGGTTGTGATCGCAAAGGGACAGAATATTCTTGCCCTCAAAATCCGAGAAATTGCCCACAAACACAAAATTCCTGTTATTGAAAATATGATACTGGCTCGTGCACTGTACAGACAGACCAAACTTGGCCAAATGATTGCACCAGAATTTTATCAAACAGTCGCAGAACTTATCCGCTATATCAACACATATGAATATCAGCGCCCATAATAAAAAATAGCAAAAGCTAAAACTATTTACTGACAGACAGAATTTCGCACACGATCAATGCTGATAAAATTGAATTGTTCAACCAGAAGATCCTTAATAACAGGATTAGGAAAACGCTGGTTAACACCGTCAATGACTTTCTGCCGGATATCATCAAATTTTACTTTTTCAATTTCACGCGTGTCAGAATAGGCACCAAAAAATATCCGGAAGATCTCATCATTGACAAAAAAGCTAAGTGGTACAGACAGCTGGTTTTTAATATTAGAATCCGTAAGATAGATAAGCTTAGCCATAACATATCCTCGAACACTGCCATCTGCCATCACAGGTACGCTGATAAGCTCCGAACGCTCTTGCCCGGTATTGCCCGGTATTGCCGTCCGGTCTTCTGATTTTGTAGCACCAGATTTTGTCATTTGCACACCTAACACCAGTGCACCTGATGCAACAAAACAAACCCAAAGTCCTACAAAGATAAATCTAAGCATCAAAACCGCCCTACATTAAGCGAAAAAGGATTATAGGTCCCATCTGTTTCTTGGGCTTCAAAAGCTGAGCGTAGCATATTGACTAGTTCATCAACGGCTTCAAAATGAATTTTTAGCACACGACTATTACGTTCAAGTTTTATTTTCAGTATTTTCAGCAGGTTCTCAATTTCGAGGTTAAGATCTTCATCAAGATACTTTGAAAGTTCCGCCATTGTCTGGTTAAGAATACGTATACCACGTGTTTTTCGGGAATTTATATCAACAAAATCCGGATTAACATGCTGTTCAAGCAAACCGGTCTCATGATCTATCACATCTTCCAGTGCCTTAACGGCAGCAATAAATTTTTGCATTATCAAATTACGGCTAAAAGAATCGCCAACATTATTCCTTTGAGGAACGGGAACGGTTATAATATTCTGTTCTTCTGTCAGCATTATTTTTTCCTTTTCCTCAATCGAATAATAAAGCTTTGTCAGGATATGCTCAAAAGAGAACCTACCATATCCATCTGACTAGCCTCAACCACGATTTTATACAACCTGTCGATCAACCGATGGTTGTGAAGACTCTAATAATCTCCGATGACTTTCCAACATATCGGCAACACCAATACCACTACCGCCAGATATCACCATCTCCCTGGCGATGATTTCCACGAGCATTGATTTCCAGAACTCACCACCCAGCCCTTTACCGAATACAGAAGGTGTATCAGTTGTAAACATGTTTTGGATCATAATCTGAAGCATGAAAGCCTCAAACTTCCGATAGACTTCAATCGGCTTTTTTCCGTCTGCCACGGCAGCTGGCAAAACAGAAGGCTTCGGCTGCACCATATCCGAAAAAGGTATGGACGGTGCCATAGCTGCACTACTAGCCTCTATATGACGCAATTTCTGAACAGAGGCCTGATATTGTACAGGATCAGCAGCCCGCGCAACATCAAGAACGAGATCAGAAGGAAAAGTGATGGCCATGACATAACCTCAAAAACTTCTGTATTATAATCAGTTAAACTTAAGCGAAGCTGGAATGGAAGATGATTTCACACATGGAGAATTTTGACAACGCGCAGCAACATATTCCTCCAGCATGGCGGTAAACTCCTTAGCCTTCTCCTGATATTTCGCTTCATACTGTCTAGCCTTCAGCATATCGCAGCGACGTGAAATCTGAAGCAGATCTTTGATCTCATGGATTATTTTAGCTTGAAGACTGCTTTTGGTGCGCCGATTGCGCTCTAAACGACGGGAAAGCAGCACCGCATCAATGAAATCAGCCTTTGAACCACTTTCCATTAGTGCACATAGATAGCTATTTTCATCCTCGATAGTGATAAGATTACGACGTGATATTTCAATTTCGATCTTTTCACGTATCCTGATAAGATTTTGTATCTTCAGCAGTTTTGTATAATGGCGGCTTTTTGCCTGCATCTATAGACCTTCCTTTATCCGAATTGCCAACTTGTCAGAAAAGAAATAAAATATTTCAGGAAAAAGAAAAAAGAACAGTAGAAGACCTCCAAAGATAACAAAAGGCATGGAGATAAAATAAATCGGTATGGTGGGCGTTAGCTTATTGATCAACCCTATGGTGAAATTAACTAGAATAGCATAAATTAGAAACGGTGCAGCAATATGCATCCCTGTCAGAAATACGCTGGAAAGCGTATCAACCACATCAACAAGCGCTGCCTGAGGCTGAACAACAAGACTCACAGGAATGGCATCATAAGAAGCAATCAGACCGCGCAGCAGCATAAGATGCATGTTAGTCACAAAAAATATTACCAGCGCACCAAGCATAACTAGATTGGCAAGAGGTGCTTCGGGCACCGACTCAATCACACTTATACCTGGTTGACCTGAATATCCAATTGACATGGCAATAACATTAGCCATAAACTGCACTGCCCAGAAAAACGCTTGGGCAAGAAAGCCAAACAATGCGCCAATTAGTAATTCGGACAAGATAGCAAGTACAAGCCCTGCCAAATTCATATGTGCAGCAATATCCTGCAGGCGCGGCTCAACAAGCGGAAAGATGATCAAGGAAAGCGCAATTGCCGAAAAAAGCCGCACCTGTATAAATGCGCGCGCGCTTGAAAGGCCAGGCATAAGCATTAGACAGGCCCCCATGCGAGAAAAAATCAGCATAGCCATAACAACCAGCTGATCCGCCGAAACAGAAACACCAAACATAAGCCGCCCCCCTCTAGCTGGAAATCGAGCCAAGCGTTCGGACTTCAATGCCACGCGCAACTTCGACATGAGAAAGAACAGACAACGTAGGAAACATACGCTCGACAATCATTCGCACATAAGGGCGCGCTTCCACAGAGGTGATCAGGACAAACTGCTCGCCCTGCTCCATACGTTCACGGATCACTGATGAAACCTCAGCACCGAATTTTTCCAGTTCGCGGGGGTCAATATCAAATTCGATGATCTCACCTTTGGCGTCACGTTTTAGGGCCTGATGGAAAATAATATCCCAATGGCTGCCAAGACGTAATACATTGAGCACGCCATCAACCGCCAGATTACCACAGATCTGCTGAGCCATCCGCATACGCACATGTTCAACAATCTGCTCGGCTCGGCGCATATGTGGCACAATTTCCGCCACAGCCTCAAGAATCAGATCAAGATTGCTGATCGAAACACGTTCTGCCAACAACAGCTTGAGAACCGACTGCAAACCCGAAAAAGAAAGATGCAGCGGACATATATCCTCAAGCAGCTTGCGGTATTCAGATCCCAACCGGTCAAGCAGGACACGCATATCCTTATAGGATAGGAGCTGCGCCAGATTATTACGCAAGACCTCGCTCAGATGGGTTAGTAGAACCGACATATTGTCGGCAACCATATAGCCTTCCTGCACAAGCTCGGTGCGAAATGTTTCAGATGTCGCAAAAGCTCGCATACCGAAAGCCGGCTCGCGCACCTCTTCTCCTGGCATATCGGGTACAGGTTTGCTGTCAAGTATGACTAATACGCCGCCGACAACCATCTCATAAGTCGCAACCCGTGTGCCATGCAGCTTGATGACATAACTCTTAGGCGGCACCTGATAATCATCCGAAACCTGAACCTCGGGGATCACAAACCCGTATTCCTGGGCAAACTTACGCCGCATCTTCGCCATACGGCTAATAAGTTCGCCCTGCTGGACTAGAAGCCTTGAAGCAAGCTGTTTGCCAAAAACCAACTCTATCTTCGGTGTCTCCAACGAGGCCTTGATCGAGTTACGTTCTTCCGCGCGGATATGTTTTTCAGTCTCGGCCTGTTGTTTCTGCTTTTCTACCGCCTCACGCGCCAGCCGGCGTGGAATTGAATAACCAACGGTTGCCAAGATTACGGCAAGACCAAAAAACGGCAAGGCAGGTAAGCCTGGCATAAGTCCGAGGATTACCAGCAGAAGGGCTGCAACAAAAAGCGCCTTCGGATAACCACCGAGCTGACTCAAAACCGCCTCTTCAGTGGAACCGCGCGTACTACCCTTGGAAACCAAAAGACCGGCGGCAAGCGAAACAATCAGAGCCGGAATCTGACTCACCAGACCATCACCGACAGAAAGTTTAGTAAAAACATCCGCAGCTTGCGAAAAATCCATACCCTGCCGTGTGACACCAATGATAATGCCGCCAAAAATATTCACAGCTGTGATGATAAGTCCGGCAACTGCATCACCGCGAACAAATTTTGATGCACCATCCATCGAGCCGAAAAAAGAGCTTTCTTCCTCCAATTCGCGACGGCGGTTCTGCGCCTGTTTTTCATCAATCAAACCAGCGGAAAGATCAGCATCAATGGCCATTTGCTTGCCAGGGATAGCATCCAGTGTGAAACGTGCACCCACTTCTGCAATACGGGTTGCACCTTTGGTAATGACCATAAAATTCACAATGATCAGAATGGCAAAAACCACAAGGCCGATGACAAAATCACCTCCCATGACAAATTGCGAAAAGCCTTGAATAACATGGCCGGCAGCGGCATAGCCCTCATTGCCGTGGGTCAAGATCACACGCGTTGTTGCGATGTTAAGCGACAGTCGGAGCATGGTAGCAATCAGTAAGACTATTGGAAAAGCCGAAAAATCTAGCGGACGCTGAATCCATAGCCCTACCATCAGGATCAGAACCGAAAAGGCAATAGAAAAAGAAAGTCCAATATCAAGAACAAATGCCGGAACAGGGAGGAAAAGTACCGTCAAGATAATGACAATACCCGCGGCAAAGGCAACATCACTTCCCGAAAATCCACTCTTTCTCTGTATCGGCAAGGTGCCCTGACTCACATACTTCTCCTTACAAGATCGGCGAGGAAATTTTGCATTCCGTGGAACCCCATCTGAATTCTGAGTTTGTCATGATAAAAAATGAAACTTGCGTAAAAATGATGTATCCAAATATTTTCGGCTCGATTACCCAATCCCATTGGCCTCGAGCTGATGCTATAAATTCTGTACATTAGCAAAAATTTCGTTTTCAGGCACACCCATACGCGGGTCGCAGTTAATGATCTGTGGCCCATGTCAAATCAATACACAACAATAGGTGTGCCGATAGCGACACGTTTATAAAGGTCAATAATATCCTGATTGATAAGACGAATACAGCCTGAAGACATTGACCGCCCGATTGACCACCACTCCGGAGAACCGTGAATACGATAACTGGTATCTACACCATTCTGAAAAATATACAACGCACGGGCACCAAGTGGGTTTATAATGCCGGGTGCCATACCATTGCGGTATTTCTCCAGTTCTGGCTGGCGATCAATCATTTCCGGCGGTGGCGTCCAGCGCGGCCATTCCCGCTTATACTGCACACTAGCCCGTCCAGACCACTCAAATCCGGCCTTGCCAACACCCACACCGTAGCGGATGGCATCTCCCTCATTTTCAGTAAAATAAAGAAAATGGTTTTTTGTATCGATAACAATTATTCCAGGCGCCTCGCCTGTTATATTCGGTACAACCTGCCGCCGAAATGCACGTGGAATTTTTTGATAAGGTATTGGAGGCAAATAAAAGCCGTTCTCATTAATCTCGCCATACATGAAAGCAGGGGTTGTAACAGCAGAATAAACACCAATCGGGGGACTTATAAAAAATGGATTGCTGACGAACACCGAAGGCGGTACTGTTTCAACCGCACAGCTACTAAGACCAGCAAGTGCAAATATAATAGAACCACGCAAAAACTGCCTTCGATTAAGAAGATCTTCACACCTAGACATCATTCACCTGAAGACTTCAAGCCTAGTTGTCCTGATATTATCCTTATTGAACAATTTCAACCGAAATAAGTACCCAGAAGGCAAATAAAATCACACACTAAAGATTTCATCTGCTCCATGCGGGTATTTGATAGAGGTACAATTTGGTATTGAATCCGAAGGTTTTCTGAGTATTTGGCTGGACAAGAGAGATGCAGTGATACTCGTTGTCGAGTGGTGATTCGGAGATGATTAGCGGATTTTCTCGAATGCTGTATCCAGTTCTGTCTGAGGTTTAGC
>QENA01000003.1 GCA_003331045.1 Candidatus Tokpelaia sp. JSC189 | reverse complement strand
CCGGATGTATCCTGACGAACCAAACTGGAAGCTCTCATACGCGATGTATAGCGCTGACGCTTAACCTGCACGGAGAAAGGCTTGTAGGCAGATGATTTTGCTTCAAGGCAAACAGACAGACAGGCAACGCTCTATAGAACAAGAAAATCGTCGCGAGTGCATTACAGCAAGAGTATATTTAATTCACCTTCATTCTCCAAAGTCAATAATCGCATCATGCTCTCATAGGTATTTTTTGGTTGAACGCAAGACACGATTGGGCTGCTGTGCAAAATGCCAGATTCTTGGTTAATAAAGTGCACTGATGCCTTCACAGCCAAACTTAATGCGATTACCACGCCTCTGCATTGATCTCCGACTTTCTAGATTAAGATTAAAGAGAGGGATCAATACCAAGATTTGACAAAACTATCGCCGTCCATATCTACTTCTGCGACGCGAAAATTCCTTGAAAGAGAGTTTCTTGTGAAAACTATCAATGGCTTGATGCGGTAATAACTTTCAAAAGGTAGGGACCTGTTCATGTTCAGTCAGAAAAAAAATTGATAATATTGCCAATCTAGATGGATAACCGAACATAGAAAACCTTGGAACGAAGCTCCCCCTACAAAGCCTTCAAGCAAATTCTAGAGATCATGACCCGGAAAACTCGATTACCACCCACTAATCAAATACTGGTGTCATACTTCACTCTTAAGATCACTCTAGGGTAGTAGCACTGTTCAGTGTAGGATTTTAGGAGTGAGCTGCATCCCCCTTTAAGCGGTGCAGGACGGCTCATTTCTAGCCGACCGTAGAGCCAATCCGTATTTCTAGACAGCTATGATTTTAGGCATTGCCCTCATCAGACCATAGATGGATTGCCTTTATTTTCTGTTGCCATGGTGGTGCTGAGGGGATGCCTGATGGCATGGTAAATCAAAGTAACTTGCAATTATGCACAATAGGGCTTGCTAACGTTCATTGGTTGATCAGCTCCAAAGAGGGTAAAAGATTGAGCAGTTGTACGGTCTTTGTCGTTGATAGCGCAGTGTATAAAATGGCCTCATTCTGAATCCTGGCTGCTATTGCTGAACTTGGCAGTTCAAGTAGATGAGATTACGCAGTCAATTGTTTTTTAACCTTTGGCTATATGAAAGATAAAAATAGGCACCGCCTCTAGGAAGCTGTTGAAACACTTGACAAGCGTGACGTTAATGATGATTAATAACTACTGATGTAGTGGCTGGATACCAATATTGATAGAACAATATCCTTACATGAAGCTAAATGCGGCCACTTTACCACTAATATAGTTGAGCAGTTCGGCAGAGCAAAGACTATTGCCCGGTGCCGCTTGGGCGCACATGACCGTGATATTATCACCGCGCATCACAATTGCCGCTTATTAGAGTAAATGGAGTGGATAGGAAGGCACATTATTATTCTAGATATTAACCTTTCGTAATCTATATTATACAAATGATCCAAATTTTTTTAAATGTAACAAAATAACTGCTGAAGGATAATCAAAACTTATTCCATTCTTCTATACTTCAAAAATCAACTTTAGGATCAATGTTCACTTTGGCTTTGGCATTTTCTTCTGCTACGCGGCGCTGAAATAGAATGCCGAAGTCGATCGGATCGACCATTAGTGGAGGAAAGCCGCCATTGCGGGTGACATCTGCGATGATTTGGCGGGCAAATGGAAAAAGAATACGCGGGCATTCAACGAATATAATTGGTGCGAGATGCTTTTCAGGAAAGTTCTGTATCTTGAAAACAGCACCGTAAACCAGTTCAATATTGAACAGTAGGTCTTTTTCTTCACCGGCCTTTGCGCCTAAGGTCAAGATAACGTCATAGTTATCTTGACCCATGGATGTAGCATTGACATTGATGTTGATGTTGATCGGCGGGTTTTTTTCACGCATACGTAAAGCAGTAGGCGCATTCGGGCTTTCGAATGAAAGATCCTTAATATACTGTGTTAATACACTCAGAGCAGGCGCTTCCGTATGCTTGCCTGTGTCAATTCCAGCCATTAAATTAATCCCTAATTCTAGGCGGATAATCTATCCGTCATATTTGAAGACACCTCTTGGGTATCACGTAAGCTTCTTTCTGGCAAGAAAAGGGTGGCGGTTTTATTACTCATCGTTGTCTTTTGAGTTCAGGGCTTACGCTGAGGAAAGTTTCCCCGATCACTCGGAATGGTAATCATCCTGATCAAGGTCAATGATTTTTGCTTCCTGGTTATGATGGGGGTGGCTGCGGGCAAAATTTTTTGAAAAATAGCGCCATATCAGATTCCGCATAGTCTGGATAAAAAACATGATACTGATGATATCGCTAACAAACCCGGGAATAATAAGAAGAATTGCGCCGATCACAATCATGACGCTTTCAGCTATTTCACGGTTGGGTACCCGTCCGGCTATGAGTTCGTTTTGCATGCGCATCAGAATACTAACACCCTGACTGCGCAACAGATAGATACCCGCAAGCATGGAAATTAGAACAAAAATTAATGTGGCCGGAATACCGATTCTGGACCCGACCATGATAAATCCTGCGATTTCAATAAAAATTACCAGAAAGATGGCTAAACCAGAAAAAGCTGATCGCATGTGATAATACCTTTCTCTTCTTCGCCTGATGATCTTTAATATTAATGGGAATTCAAAAGCGGTATTTGAATGATTGCTTTCTATGTTCTATATATCTCTGCGAATAAAGCTGATATTTGCGGTAAAATTATGCGCATTCGGCTTTTTTGTAAAATCTCATAATTGGAGATTGGCAGAGCCAATGGATTTGAATATTGTAACATTAATCTTTTTTGTACTTGCTGTTATCGTTTTTATTCAGCTTCGTAACGTTCTCGGTCGGCGTACCGGTAATGAGCGTCCACCTTTTGATCCCTATGCAAGGCCAACCAGAGCTGGCTCAGAAAGCGACGATAATATCGTTATTTTACCGCCGCGTGAGTGTCCACCTACGAATGATTTTTCTGATATTGATAGTTTGGCTCCTTCAGACAGTGTGCTTAATAATGGGTTGCGGGCAATCCGTAAGGCAGATTCTACTTTTTCCCCTATGGCGTTTTGCAATGGTGCTAAGGCTGCCTATGAGATAATTATGACCGCTTTTGCCAGTGGTAATCGGGAAATGCTTAAAAAACTACTTGTAAAAGACGTTTATGAGGAGTTTATACGAGCGATTGATGAACGCGAGGCTAATAGCCAGTCAGTTAGATTTTCTCTGATAGCTATCAACAAGGCAGAAATAACTGATGCCGGTATGCAGAAAAATGAAGCATATGTTACAATGCGCTTTTCCAGTGAGGTTATTTCGGCCACATATGATAAGGACGAGAAGCTTATTGATGGCAATCCGCAGGTTATTGTTACGATTCGCGATCGCTGGACCTTTGCCCGAGACGTCCATGCCGATAATCCAAACTGGAAACTTGTTGCAACGGAGGATGATGAATAGTCAGACAAACAGTATTCAGTTCTGAAATCTCTTTTTGCGGGCAGCAGATATTTTTTCGAAATGAATCTGATTGTCTTTCTAAAATGCTGGTGCTGAAACCAACATGATCATTATAGCATAAAAGATGAAACATTCTAGGTATGTCAAAGTAATCCAGCAAACTATCCTATCAGATCCGCTTTGTTCTGAAGACCGAATGCTTTGGGAAACCGCGATTCGTGATGTGCGCCCTTTTTCATCTTTCCAGCCGGAAAAAGATGCCTCTAATCCTAGATTGCAAATCAAAGAAGATAATTCCTCTGCCGCTAAGGTTCCTCCACCAGTAAAGAACATGCGATCATATATGCTAAATGCATTTGATAGCACCGTGCATCGCAAGATTGCACAAGGCCGTCTGAATATTGACGCGCGGGTTGATTTGCACGGTCTAACACAGAGACAAGCCTATTCCTTGCTTTTGCATTTTATGCAGTTGGCGCAATATCGCGGTTTGCGTCATGTCTTGGTGATTACAGGCAAAGGAACTTCTTCCGGCAGTGATGGCATTCTGCGCCAAATGGTGCCGCACTGGCTGGAAACTATTTCTTTCCGTCTATGTATTAATGCGTTTGAAAGTGCTGCGCGTCATCATGGTGGACATGGCGCGCTTTATATCAAGTTGCGGCGTTTACCATCTGGACATGTGCCATGACATCTTTTGGATAGAAGATATGGGAAATACGTGCTAAGTGTGGGATCGTACGCAAAGGATAATAGCAGGACTATCCTTGAGGGGTCCAGTGGCTTATCTGTTTGCTCTTGACTATGGGCACAAAGTCACTTCCCAGCTTTGATTTTATGCGGTATGTCATTTACCTATTTCAATATCATCTGGAATGATGTGGATGAGATTATGCGCTTTACCGCTGTACTCTCGAGCATAATTATTGATACAGGCAATATTTAGTAAGTGTATCAGAATACCTTCTGTAATTCACTAAAATTTTCTAGAGGAATTTTTCTGCGGCAAGGGGACAAATCTTTTGTTGCTGTTTACCGCGGTAAAGGCACAAATATCTTCTTCTTCGTCGCCGATATTATAAAGCTCGGCCATAATGCGCCGTTTTATGAAATATCAAAACACGCAATTCAAGTATGAATCGATTGATTAGCATATTAATGGCCGCAATATAAGGCAGTATCAAGTCGGGATCCATGATTGTCCGGTAATCTCTCTGCTGTCATTGGATTGGTATCAAGTTTCGGTGGGCTAAGAAGTCTGATGCGCATGGATGGGTACCTTAAAAGGTCGGTTAAAAGGGACTTATTTATCGTAGTCCGAAAGTTTATCCGGCATAAAAAGGCTGGAAGAAAACAGCATTGAAACGGGTATCAAAATAAAGATACCTATCAATTTTTGCCACAGAAATTTTGGTTCCAGATATCTTTCCGATAGCTGTCTTTGGATATATTTGCATAGGGTCCAAACTATTTTTTGTTGTGAAATCAGAAATATTCCCATCAGGTAGTAAAGGCAATCTGGCCCAGAGGGCGAGTACAGTAAATCGATAAAAAGCACCTGATCAGGCCTGATGAATGGTAACGATCTTCTCGTTTGAATCTTATACCGCACTTGCATAGTAGTGAAGTGCTTTGGTCATGTTTAAATATGCATCTTGCTTTCGCTACAGTTTATGGTTCTCTGAAAAATATTTTTGCCATGATTGTGTCATTGCACCGATTTTAAAATTGCATCAACGCAAACTGTACAAGTCTGCATTACAGGAAATATTACCTAACTGTGAAACAATATTGCGGCTGAAAAGGTTCTAAAAACCATGTTGGCATAATAAGATTGTCATATATAGCTATAAAAATAGCATTTTCCAGAACGAAGCCTTAATTGGGGCTCTCAAAAGGTATCTGTTTCCATTGCTCGTTAGTTATGGTGTTTATGGTAAGACCCCATAGACCTGTGCGGCTTCGTGTTCCAATGCGCCGGATTTCCCGATGCAATGTTTGCATCAGCGTTCGTTTTTTCTTTTTTATGCCCTCGTTCTGCATCCGTTCATTCTCAAGTGTACTAACAAACTTTCCTTGTATGACAATTGCTGGCACTTGCTGATATATGTTTAGAAGTGGGGCAATGCCATATTCGAAATTGAAAAGAAAATGGTCAATCGGGGCCGGTATGCAATCCATTTGTCCGGTAAGGCGTGCAGCTGTCTGCTTCGATATAATATAGGCTGCAGCCATGATATGGGTACTTTTCAGCCTAGCAATCGTAAAACCTTCCCCAACTGTTGCTGATGGTCCGAGCCAGACTTTTTTGTGCTGAGTTTCGATCTTTACAATATCTGTCCCCTTAGGAATCCAACTACTATCTTTAAGGAAAAGGTGGGCTGATCTAGAAAGTATCACATCATCTTCGAAAATTGCGCTATAAGATTCTTCTTCCTCTGCAATTTTCTGAAGAGCAAGACGGTGGCTTAGAAAGCAGGCAACCTCGCCCCGTGTTAGGGGTTCCGGCCAGCGTCGTTTTGCTGTCAATATGTCGTAGTCCATATCACTGATGGTTTGTGCATCAACCGCTGTTATGCGTGTCAGTTCCAAATTCTGTTTTCTAAAAAAAATTTCAACTCGACGGAGTCTGTCAGACGAACGATCAAGGTTTATAACATAAAGTCTCATACAAATAACAATCGATTTATAGCGAATTTTGAGATTTATCATCAATGGTAAATTTTATTATTATGATAATAGAAGTTGTCAGAAAAACAATACAATCTGTTTTATGCAGTTCCTGCGTAGTTTTCAAATTAGAGTAATTGGAAAAACTGATCGCTATGATGCTTCTAGGGATATTTTATTTGTCTGGCTGTATCCGGGTTGATATTGCATGTTTTAATGTGTATTATCATTATAGGCTGTGGCCTGTGGTAGCCAAAGGGTGAAGTGATTCACCCGCGTAGCGGCAGCGAGTAACGGTTTTGCGGCCCTGTATCAGGGTTTGAATACAATCTGGAGCGCACATTCCGCTCATCTTTTGAACTTTATCATCCAAAATCGAAATTATCTTTTGTGTGGCTCGGGCTTATGATGCTGCTATACTGCTTGTTAGGGAACTCATGGTGCAATACTCTGGTATTCCTTCACGATTGCTGGTGGGGGATGAATCGATCAGATCCAATCTTAATTAGCAGGTAGCCATATATGATTGGGTTATCATGACGGATTCCAATGCTTTGATGTTCAAAGATTATATCGCCCAGCTTTTTGCCCGCTGGAAGAAGAAAACAGGTCTTGTTGTCTCACCTCACTTTGGGAACGAAGCCGGGAAATTTTCTTCCGATCTTAAAGCCGCTTTTCTCAACAGTTACCAAGAACGCTGGCAGTGTTCGGCTTTAGCTATGCTCTGTCGTGATCTTCTGTTGCTCGGTTTATGGTTTTCTGCCTTCGCTAAAGTATAGATGCCGTCATACTTGATAGGAATTGAAAAACACGGGAAAACTGAATGTGACTATGCCGGACATGTTTAGTATAGAGATATTATTGCTTATTTAACTGCATAGGCTTCTGATGGAAAACAGATGTTTTTGTCTTTATCGGTTGTATTGACAACGCCAAAACGATTTAAGTGTTGTGAGGTTTTTAATGTGGCTGGTTCTATTATCGTGAAAGCTGACCTCTTGGCATCGAATAAAGAGCTGCTTGGCTGTGTTTGGTCATACGTGCTATTTGATCCAGAATCTGCGCCATTACGGCTGGTTTTGTTGGATCTTGCCAAGGGTGATGGTGATCTGATCTTCATTATGCCAACACAGCTGGTTTGTGTGAAGGCACAAAGCCGTATACGTCTTTCAAAGCTGTACCATCGCTTTAGTTTTCCGTAGCGCTGACGCACAGACTTTCTGTCCCTTGTGATGATTGGCCTTGCGGTATTTTACTTGCTTGTCTTGGGTCGCTAAGTACTGTACCGCGCACTAGATTGTGGACTATTATTGCCAGAGCGTAACACGTAGTTTCAATAACCGTGTCATATTGACTGTCAGAAGCACATGTATTGCAGTACTGTGGTATTAATGGCTCAAAAGGTCATTCGTCAGTAACATTTTCTGAAATACAATAAAGTGTTCTGTTCGCCTAAACTATAATCCAGGTCCAGCCAAGTGCTCCAGAGCATGCAGCCAATGCGCTTTATGCGAAAAAGAATTAGCCCCGGCAGCGCCTACAACCAATACAGGGCTCAGACCTTGGTTGCCTATTAACGCGACTCAAGCAGCCCTAGTCTTAAACATCCAGAAAACATAACAGCCTTAGAGCGTATATTCATTCAGACCAGTCTAAAATACTGGTCAATTCATACCGTATACCAACAAAAAGCACACCAGGCTTCTCATTCAACATAACAACAAAAACGTTATCAACTAAAAATGTTCACCCGCTTGACGCCCACAGAACTTGGCAGATCATTGTAAAAATTCGAAAATACCGACTTTTTCATTGGCTTAAATAGCATTTTCTACGTCACTTGCATTCTTCAACATCATGATAACCATTGCCCACCCATGAACCAGTTCATGCAACGAAAACATATGAACTTAATATAATACTGTTTTTCCCTCTTGTCGTAAATGAAGCTTAATTCAGCTATTTATTTTGACCTAATGGAGCGGGATTTTTAGACGCTTCACATCATTTTTGTTATTATTCTGCTTGACAACTGACAATATCTTTCGAAATTGGAAGGATATTCAAAGGGATTTAAGCAGGTAATTTTTAAAATTGACCTAAAGAGCAGAGAACATGCATATAGAACCAAATTATAGTCACGGGCGTAAAGATTGTTTTAAGCTATGCTACAGCTACCGCCTCTTTCGGTTTTGTCGCAAAAATGATATGGAATACAATTATAGGGTGGATGGTGGTTTTTCTGCCTTTTGCATGCGGGTTGTAATAACAACGGGATTGGTCTTCTCGTTCTTTGAGATACTACCACATTAATTCGGCCGGGATTTCCGAAGTGCACTTTTATTTTTGGCTCAACGCTTCTACTCGTTTTTGGCGTGGGACCGATATCTTTCGGTCTTATTTTCGGATTATTGGTTCAAGGTTTGTTTTTTGCACCCTTCGATTTGCCGCAATATGGTATGAATATCACAATACTCCTTATACCTCTCTACCTGACGGACTGTGTTGCAAAATGTGTTATTTCGCAAAAAACTGCTTATAAGAATATCAAATACTGGCAGGCGTTGGTACTTTCAACTACTTACCAAGCAGGCATTGTTGCATGGGTCAGATTTTGGGCATTTTACGGTGAGGGCTTCAATTTTACAACACTTGGCAATATTGTGATATTTGCATTTGCTTATATGTCTGTGATTATGATCGAGCTATTGGTTGATTTAAGCGTTCTCGTAATAGCAAAAAACTGGGCACGTCTGTCAAAAAATAATCTTGTACAGTGCAAGCTTTATCATGAAGCTATCTGAGTGAGCAATATCCTTTTAATGCTCCATAATGTTGCTCGGGCGAAACAGTATCCGAATCTTTGTACCTATTTGCTCTTGCCCCAAGGTTAATGTGAGAAGCTTTATATAGGTTATCTAGTATACGACCGGACACTTGAACCCGTCCGATTATATCATAAACTAGCGGGGCATAACCTGTATCATAGAACTCAGATAATGAATGGCCGATTATTCAGTAAGAAGATATTGCAAAAGACAATTACGGAACAAACCTTGCCATATGCGGTATCATTATTTAGGCATCATTGCATAATGCATTTTCTGATCCATATATTTCCAGCAATAACATTCCGGCAAAAAACATGCTTTTTATTGCTGCTTTGCGGTATTTATCTGCCATCTTCAGGCACAATTTTTCTTGACAATCAGCTTCTTCAAATCTGTATCGCTAGATAATCCAAGGCATATCGCTCTTATCGAGTAGCAGGCTGACATGCTGGGATGCATGACGGTCTACCAAGACTGTAAAATTGAGCAGGAAAATTGCATGATACCGGGTATTCTTTTAAATCTTATTGCTGTCTAGTTCTAGGCAACCCCGGTTCTCATAGAAAGCCATGAAATCAGAATATTGAACCGACAAGGGAGCCGTTTTATGATATTTAAATCGAATTATCTTGAAACCTAGCTAGGCGATAGCGTGATTTTCCACGCTATGCATAAAAGCCATAAATGCGGGAAACTTGATGGTATCATCACTGAAAATTTTCCTGCTTTCAAAGTCAAAATTGACATCGGTTTGATCGTATTTTCAAGCATACCGATACTAAACAATAAAACCTTTTACAGAAAAACAGCCAATGTTTTCTTGCACTTTTTCTCTATTTACGACATAAGAATGAAGGCTTGCTGTCAGAATGGCTTTTTCCCTCCGCAGCACGCGAAAACGGCATTTCACTGGCAAAATCAAGGCAAATAATTTCGTCCTTAGTTATCGTTCAGGAGATAATATTATGGCATTCCTCGCTGAATCTCTTTCATGTATCAAACCATCTGCAACCATTGCCGTCGCCCAGAAAGCGCGTGAGCTTAAAGCAGCAGGAAAAGATATACTTTCGCTTAGTGCCGGTGAACCTGACTTTGATACACCAGATAACGTTAAAAGCGCTGCGATTCAAGCAATTCATCGTGGTGAAACCAAATACACACCCGTTTCGGGCATTCCGGAATTGCGCAAAGCAATTGCAGCCAAATTCAAACGCGAAAACGGCCTTGATTATAAACCTGAGCAAACTATTATCGGTACAGGTGGCAAACAGATTCTTTTCAACGCATTCATGGCTACCCTCGACCCGGGCGATGAAGTCATCATTGCTACCCCTTACTGGGTCAGCTACCCGGAAATGGTACTGTTGATCGGCGGTACTCCGATTTTTGTTGAAACAAATTTTGAAGATATGCTCAAACTTCGTCCCGAAGTCCTTGAAGCCGCCATCACACCGAAAACAAAATGGTTCGTATTTAATTCACCTTCAAACCCATCGGGTGCAACCTATAACCATGATGAACTCAAAGCCCTGACCGATGTGCTTGTCAGATACCCCCAAGTTCATATCCTAACTGATGACATATATGAACACCTTACCTACGGCAGTTTTAATTATACCACACCAGCCCAAATAGAACCAGCACTTTATGACAGAACGCTGACAATGAACGGTGTTTCAAAGGCCTATGCTATGACCGGCTGGCGTATCGGCTATGCTGCAGGCCCTCTGCCGCTTATCAAGGCGATGGATATGGTGCAAGGACAACAAACCTCAGGTGCCTGCTCCATTGCTCAGTGGGCAGCGGTCGAAGCCCTTAACGGCCCGCAGGACTTTGTCCATGAAAACAAAAAGATATTTCAACACCGCCGTGATCTTATTGTCAACCTGCTCAATCAAACCCAAGGAATTTCCTGCCCAGTTCCGGAAGGTGCATTTTATGTCTATCCTTCCTGTGCAGAGCTGATCGGCAAAAAAACATCCGAAGGTAAGGTTATTGAAACAGATGAGGATTTTGTCACTGCTTTACTGGAAGCAGAAGGTGTTGCTGTTGTTCAGGGTTCGGCCTTCGGTTTCAGTCCCAATTTCCGCATTTCCTATGCCGTTTCAAAAGAAGTACTTGAAGAAGCAGGCAAACGGATTCAGCGCTTCTGCGCTAGCCTACACTGAATCTAAAACAGCCTTTAAAAGTGATTTTGAGAATGGACATTGCAATTTAGTTAGGGGATCGGATGACGGCTGCCATGGTTGCATGAAAAAGGCATAAATACCGGCCTATTTCTGGAGTGCTAGGTCCATAGTCCCAGCGCTAAAACTAATTTGCACGATTAGACCAGCACCTCTGTGCAGGTTTTATGTCGGAGATTGGGCATAGGGGGTTTTCCGGCTACGTGCCAAAGCGTTATGCTGATAGCGCTCTGGGGCTGGTAATATATGAGTTGCCATGGTGGGATACTCCCTCATTTTTATCATATTCAACCGGATGTATCCTGACGAACCAAACTGGAAGCTCTCATACGCGATGTATAGCGCTGACGCTTAACCTGCACGGAGAAAGGCTTGTAGGCAGATGATTTTGCTTCAAGGCAAACAGACAGACAGGCAACGCTCTATAGAACAAGAAAATCGTCGCGAGTGCATTATCTTATTGACAATATTGAAACCGCAGCACTTTAGATATTTAATACCATCGATATGTACCCTATATCTCAATACAAATTCCTGAAACTGTCCTATATAATAAAAATATACTATATAGATTTTCATCTAAATATTGACATGAAAACTTTTGATGATCATCTCGTCTATCGTATCCAAAATTCTCACAAATAAGTTGATACAGATGAATCGTTAATAATACACACATGATCAGAGAAATTGATAGAAAATCCCACCTTCCGGCATTTTCTATCTCACTCCTAAAACCTTAACGGATAATGATGAGCTGCTCTGCTGCACGGGTGATTGCTGTATAAAGCCAACGCTTGCGTATATCGCGAAAGGCAAAACTTTCATCAAACAGAACAATATTACTCCACTGGGAACCTTGGGCCTTATGCACAGTCAGCGCATAACCGTAATCAAAATCATCATAATTCTTTTTAAGAGACCACAAAATCTCATCACCAAAATCCTGAAATTGCGCTTTCAAAAGCTTGATCTTCGTAATACCGCGCTCATCCTCTTCCGGTGTCACCAGCAGATTAATGCTAGGCTTAGCCGTTTCCCTAAAAGAGGTCACTACTTTCCATAAAGAGCCATTGAGCAAACCCTTAGACGCATCATTACGCAGGCAGACCAACTTGTCACCGGCCTGCGGATATTCAGATGTAAATCCCTTTAACTCACGCAAGTGCTTGTTATAGCGCCGGCGTGTACGATTTATCCCAACAAGCACCTGATCGGCAGCTAGCAGCATTTCCTGCGTTATCTCCTTACGGGGTATGAGTTTTGCTACTCCGTAGTCGCCATAAGCAATATCGCGCCCTTCACGCACATCAAGAGCTAGCCGCACAATCGGATTATCAAGAGCTTGCCTGTGAATTTCGGTTAAAAGAAAATTCGGTTCATGCTCTGTGAAAAAACGACCGCCTGAAATTGGTGGCAACTGGCCCGGATCTCCTAAAACCAAGATTGGCGTACCAAAGCTCATCAGGTCACGCCCAAGTATTTCATCAACCATCGAGCATTCATCAACAACGATAAGCGACGCTGTAGCCACAAGGCTTTGCCGGTTGAGTGAAAAGGTCGGTGTAATGGATGTCTTGCCAGTTTCTCCATCTTCAACCGTTTCTTCTCCGCGTCGATGATAGATTAGGGAATGAATAGTCCGTGCGTTGGATGCGCCCTTGGAACGCAAAATCTGTGCCGCCTTGCCAGTAAAAGCGGCAAACTGCACCGGGCCATCTATCATTTTGGCAAAATGGCACGCAAGTGTAGTCTTACCTGTCCCGGCATAGCCAAACAGGCGAAAAACTGGGAAACCCCTCTGCCTGAACCAGACAGAGACGGCGGCTAGTGCTTGTTCTTGCTGCAGCGAAAACTTCATGAACGGATATGATAGGATTCGCATATAAAGGGCAAGTATCTTTTTATGCACTGTCCCAATTCAAAACAAGGCCCCTGCTACATCCGATTGGGCCCGCGGTTCATGGCTGCAATGCCGGTACGACAGACCTCAGCTAAACCAAGTGGCCGCATGACAGCAATGAACTGGTCAAGCTTTGAAGATTTACCTGTTACCTCAAAAACAAAATGATTGACCGTCGCATCAATAACTTCGGCACGAAACGCCTCTGCCAGACGCAGAGCCTCCACACGGTCTGCTCCTTCTGCTACCACCTTGATTAGCGCCAACTCACGCTCAATCGGGCCATCCTGCTTCAACTCACGGGCACGCACATGCAGGTCAACCACCCGGTGTACGGGCACGATCCGCTCAAGTTGATGGTGAATCTGCCTGATAACATGCGGAGTGCCGCATGTTACAACAGTAATACGCGAGAGACGTTGTTCCGTTTCTGTTTCTGAAACTGTCAAGCTTTCAATATTGTATCCACGGCCAGAAAAAAGGCCGATCACCCGAGCCAACACCCCTGGTTCATTATCAACCAGAACTGAAAGGGTATGTATTTCGATCGGATCATTATCTGATTCAATCAAATAGGCCGAACCAAAGCCTAAATTTTGTGCATTCATTTTATTTATCATCCTTAAAGAATCCTGCAGTCACATAAAGTATTCGACGCTCGTAAAATGCGATAAAATAAAAATCTGAATTGTAGATTTATTTTAATCTACAATTTAAACAAGTCGCTGACCCTTGGCATCAATTGCATTTGCCACTACTTCATCAGTTGCCTCATCAGGCAACAGCATTTCATTATGGGCACGACCTGAAGGGATCATAGGAAAACAGTTTTCCAAATTGACCACACAGCAGTCAAATAAAACAGGCTTGTCGCACTTAATCATCTGGCAGATTTTATTATCCAATTCCGCAGGTTTTCTGCATTGAATGCCAACAGCGCCGTAAGCTTCTGCCAGCCTGACAAAATCGGGCAGGGCTTCCATATAGGAATGGGACAGACGATTGCCATGCAGTAATTGCTGCCACTGACGTACCATACCCATATACTGATTATTGAGAATAAAAACCTTGACGGGAACACCATACTGGATAGCAGTGGATAATTCCTGAATATTCATCTGGATGGAAGCATCGCCAGCAATACAGATCACCAGATCATTCGGCCTAGCAATCTGAACACCAATAGCTGCAGGAAAACCATACCCCATTGTGCCAAGTCCGCCAGAGGTCATCCAGTGATTGGGTTCATCAAATCCAAAATATTGTGCAGTCCACATCTGATGTTGCCCTACTTCGGTGGTAAGATAAGGCTTATAATCTTTTGTCAAGGCATGCAGGCGTTCTATCGCATACTGAGGCATGATAACATCCGCATTATTGCGATAAGCAAGCGACTGACGAGCACGCCATACGTTGATCTGGTCCCACCATACATTCCGTTCAAGCTGCCCTGTCTTCGAATAAACAGCCTTCAATCGACGTACCATATCTTGCAGCACATGGGCTACATCGCCAACAATCGGTACATCCACATGCACATTTTTGTTAATAGATGAAGGATCAATATCAATATGGATAATTTTCGCATCCGGCGCAAAAGCATCAAGACGGCCCGTGATGCGGTCATCAAAACGCGCACCGACTGCCAACATGACATCACAGTCATGCATGGCCATATTTGCTTCATAAGTGCCATGCATACCAAGCATGCCGAGCCAGTTCTTGTCACTTGCAGGGTAAGCGCCAAGACCCATCAGAGTTGAAGTAACAGGAAGATCGCCAACACTGACCAGTTCACGGAGCAAACGTACCGCACCTGCACCGGAATTGATAACACCGCCACCAGAATAAATAACAGGCTTTCTGGCTTCACACAAAAGGTTGACCGCATAATCAACTGCATGAGCTTCACCATTAAGCTGCGGTCGATAGCTTGTACGAGGCATGGATTTCAGCGTCATATAAATACCAGCGGCAAACTGTATATCCTTGGGAATATCAATCAGAACAGGGCCTGGGCGGCCGGTACGGGCCACATGGAAGGCCTCATGAATAATGCGCGATAAATCATTCACATCCTTGACCAGCCAGTTGTGCTTAGTACAGGGCCGCGTGATACTAACCGTATCTGCCTCCTGAAAAGCATCCGAGCCAATAAGTGTGGTGGGCACTTGGCCAGAAATACAGACAAGAGGAATGGAATCCAACAACGCATCCTGCAGTGGCGTTACCGCATTGGTAGCTCCTGGGCCGGAAGTGACAAGCATCACCCCCACCTTACCAGTTGTACGCGCATAGCCCTCTGCTGCATGGCCAGCTGCCTGCTCATGGCGGACAAGAATATGCTGAATTTTATCCTGCTGATAAATTTCATCAAAAATGGGAAGTATCGAGCCGCCAGGATAACCAAAAATGTGTTTGACGCCCTGATCAATAAGCGCCTGCACAACAATTTCTGCACCTGACATTTTACGCCCATCAGCTGCTTGTGCCGTTTTATGGTTATGTTTCATTTTTATCACCCACCGTTTTCATAATAAAAAAGGCTCCCGAAGGAGCCTGTTCCGCACATGAAAGGCTGACGCCAGATGTTATGCCATCTGCCCCATGCGCATCCACACTACAAGAATAATATTTTTCATAGCTCTGATCATATCCCGGCCACTATTATTCGTCAATGGAAAAGTTGCACAGTCCTATTTTAGGAATACGTGCAGCGCTTCCTGTGCACCAGGAAAATGCTGCCAAGTTTCATCAAACTGATGACGCAGCCAAGTCATCTGCCGTTTAGCATAACGGCGAGTTTCAGCTTTTATTTTTTCAATTGCCGCTTGAAGGCTGATTTTGCCATCGAGGTAAGCGCTGAATTCCCTAACCCCTATGGCTTTCATTACTGGCATAGCAGGATCAAGACGCATGGCCTGCAATTTTCTCACTTCCTCAAGCGCTCCTTTTTCAATCATCGTATCAAAACGGATACTTATCCGTGTCGCCAGATCCCTCCTTTCAGGCATAAGCAGCACTCTACAGGCATGGACAGCATCTACAAAGGACTCAGCATTCATACGTTGCCATTCCGCAAGTGACCGGCCTGTTGCTTCCCAGACCTCAAGCGCACGCAAAATACGCTGACCGTCAGCTGGTGAAAGCCGCTGCGCCATTAGCGGATCTTTCTCTGCCAGATATTCATAAAGCGGCACAATACCCTTTTCCTGTAAGAACTGGCGCCATTTTTTACGGATTTCCATTTCGATTGACGGTATACTGGCAAGCCCACCTAGTAGAGCACGGAAATAAAGGCCCGTACCGCCGACAAAGATACAGGTCCTGCGCTTCAGCTCGTGACTTTGCAATAGCTTTCGCACTGCCTCAAGCCAATGACCAGCTGAAAATACTTCGCCCGGTTTTACAAAACCATAAAGATAATGGGGAATACCTGCCATTTCATCCTTATCAGGCTGTGCTGTCAAGATATGGAGGATATCATAAACCTGCATAGAATCGGCATTGATCACAACACCATTGCGCTGCCGCGCAATCTCCATTCCAAGTTGGGACTTGCCGCTTGCCGTTGGTCCAGCTATCAAGATTACATCATTTGTCGTTTGCTTTCGGAAAATTTTAACCATGTCAAACAATCAATCTTTTGTTGCCACTCTGATTGCCAATCCGGCAAATCCAGTACTCACGTCTAGTCTTGCAAATAAAGCCGCCCATGCCATAAATGCAATTGCTATTTACTGGCTTGGATATAACATTGCATGTGATATTCTGTTGCCTACGGGTGTACAAGCAAAAATCGCTTCTAAAGTACTTCAGGATACCATTGCTTCTGCACCGATTGATGTTATCGTACAACCGGCAAAAACTCGCCGCAAAACGTTGCTGCTCGCCGATATGGATTCAACCATGATTGAGCAAGAATGCATTGATGAACTGGCAGAAGAAGTAAACCTGCGTGAGCAGGTGGCAGATATTACCCGCTGCGCTATGAACGGCAAAATCGCATTTGAACCGGCGTTGCGTAAACGTGTGTCGTTTCTCAGGAATCTGCCTCTATCTGTTATTGACAGTGTTCTTAAAAAACGAATCACATTAATGCCCGGCGGACGGGAGCTTGTCCAGACTATGCGTGCCAACGGTGCTTACACCGCCCTTGTTTCCAGCGGTTTTACTCTGTTTGCTGAAAAAATAGCTGCTGCAATTGGCTTTAATGAACATAGCGCCAATATATTGGAACACGATGGCATCCAGCTTAGTGGCCTTGTGCGTGAGCCAATTCTTGGAAAAGAGGCTAAGCTTCAAAAGCTATTAGAACTTTGCACAAAATTGAATATCCCCCCTGCTGAAACAATGGCTGTCGGTGACGGAGCAAATGATCTTGCCATGCTGCAATACGCAGGTTCTGGCGTGGCTCTACACGCCAAACCAATTGTCGCTGAATCTGCATCCATACACATCGACCACGGCGATCTTTCCGCTCTGCTCTATATCCAAGGTTACCAGAAGACAGATTTTATAACATGATTAGCAAAATCCCAAATTAGAAAGAAAAAGATAAGGTAACTCTTAATAGGATAAAAATACCCAGTTCGGCTTTTACGCACTTGAACAGCTACTGTTACTCTCAAGCTAACTGATCTTGAATCCTTTTCTTTATTCCCAGAGGTACGGTTTAAGATCAGATCACTGGTATTGCTTTAATGATAACTTTCACAAGGGCTTTACAACAAAGGCAACAAATGCACTTTTACCCTAATGGTTTAATACACTGGAGCTTAATAAAATTATTAACTTTGCAACGCAAGATAATCCAGTCTCCCATCACTGTCATACAGAGCGCACCAAGATAAATAGCGGAGCCAGATCATAATTTCCCCAGCTCATCCCTGTCGGGTTCTTCCCAAATATTTTTTTTCATCAAGCTTGATGTACACCGTCTTTTCCTTGCCAGCCTCCAAAACCACAATATTAACGGCCTGTCCAAACGAACTAGCTGCCACGATCCCCAGTAATACACTGACATTCCTGATCTTTGATTTTTGTCAGAAAAATTCTTGAAACCGATGCACAGTAGGAATTTTTTTTGTCTCCTTCAAGTAGGCTTAGTTATCCAGCTCTAGAATGGATTCCGGCGAGCTGTAAGTGCAGCCTGCGTCAAGACAGAAAGGATAGCAGAAAATAAAGCTGATAACTGTAAACGGTATGCAGACAAAATTGTGATTCCTTGAGGAACTCATAAAGCCAAAGGAAAATGGCAAAAAATTTCAAGCGCTCCAATGAAAACAGTTTAGGTAGTTTAAAAAGCTACAGAGCCTGAAAATTTTGTGGCAAACCATGACAAACACGTTGCTATCAAATGGCTTTCATAACCTCTGTCATAATTAACGTGTATTGACAAGCCCTGATATGCTGTCATTTCTTTCCGGTGAACGCAGATATTTAAAAAAAACAGAATCCGGCGATAGAACCATCGGTACATTCTTGATCTTCTTGTAGGCATTCATAGAACGCCAGAATGCATAGAATTCTGGATCTGATGTCACCGTATCACGGAAAACACGAATACGCTCGGCCTCACCTTCACCACGTAGGATTTCTGAGTCACGCGTCGCCTCCGCAACAATTTCCTCATATTCGCGATTGGCTTCAGCGACAATACGATCCTTTTCCTCACGCCCACGAGCACGAAGACGTTCTGCCACAGCATAACGCTCCTGCTGCATCCGCTCAAACGTGCGCTGCGAAACAGCCTGTGTTAGATCTGTCTTGCGGATACGCACATCAATAATTTTAATACCGAGCGATTGGGCATCAGCCGAAATCTGTTCCTGCACCTCACTCATCATATTGCTTCGCGCTGATGATAGAGCAGCACTAAAATCGCGCCGGCCGTAAACAGCACGCAATGCATCATCAAAACGCGGTGCAAGGTTGATCTGCTCTGCCATTGCTGGATCGCCGGAAGAAACCTTCTGGAGAAAAAGCCGTGCATCCGTAATGCGATAGGTGAAAAACGCATCAACCTCATAAAATGCTCCACCACGCACTTGAACCGTTTTTGTTGGGAGATCGTAGCGACGGAATCGATCGTCAACAATGATTGTCTGGTCAATAAACGGCAATTTGAAATAAATTCCCGGTTTAGGCTCTACCCGGACAATCTTCCCTACCCGCTTCACAGCAATCTGCTGGCGCGGATATACAATAAAGATGGAAAACCACAATGCCGTGATAATAACAGAAAAGGCCCAGAAAATAATAATCAAAGGTGACCGTTGCATCATCAATTTCCCTTCAGCGGATTGGTATTGCGCATAATCTCATTCAAGGGCAGATAAGGCACAGTGCCTCCTCCTGATTTATCGAGAACAAGCTTATCAGGCGAGGAAAGCATTTGTTCCACTGCCTCCAGATAAAGGCGAAAACGTGTCACTTCAGGTGCTGCTCTTGCCTCCTTAGCCACGGAAGAAAACCGCTGTGCTTCACCATAGGCCTCTTTCACGATACGCGCCTTGTAGGCAGCAGCTGCTTCACGAATACGCGAAGCTTCGCCATTAGCTATGCCGCGCTTTTGCGCACGCTCCTGATTACCCTGCTCAATTGCACGATTACGTTCCTGCTCTGCCTGTTGGACAGAGTTGAAAGCCTCAGCTACCTCACGGGGCGGTGCTGCCTCCGTAATGGAAATACGCGTCACATTAATACCCACCCCATATTTGTTGAGAGTTGACTGGATAATCGATAACACTTCCGAAGCCACAACCTCGCGCTGGTCACGGTAGACATCATCGGCAGGACGTCGCCCCACCACTTCCCGCATAGCGCTTTCCGCAACCTGCTGAATTGTGCCTTCCTGATCATTGACATTGAAAAGGTAGGCCGCCGGGTCAGCAATATAATAATAGACTGAAAAATTAACATGGACGATGTTCTGATCGCCCGAAAGCATAAGGCCATCCTGTTCACGGGTACCGATCGTTTCTGTCTGCTCGGTACGGGGAACCTTACGGTAAGTATCAATCGGCCAAAAACGGAAATGCAGCCCCTCTGTCACAATACCCTCTTTCGGCTTGCCAAAGCGGAGCTTCACAGCCTGTTCATTTTGCTGAACGATATAAAAACACTGAAAAATCCAGAAGATAGCAAAAATAAGGCCAACCAGAAGGAAAAGCTTTCCGCCGCCAAATTGTTTCAATTGCTCCTGTTTTTTACGCAAAATTTCATCCATCCCTGGCGATGTTGAACGTAATCCACCGCCATGTCCTCTTGGTGACCACCTACGATGATTTTTATGGTTACCGTCACCACCCCATGGACTGTCACCGTTATTGCCGCCACCATTCTGATTGCTCCAAGGCATATTCACCTCTATTTCTCTACTAAAGAGATTACGTTTCACACCCGTTTATTAAAGACGATATGCACTGCTTTCAATGCAATGCAAAGAAATTTTTCTAAACCCCCAACAATTTTTATGCAAAAACCAACCTTGATACCTGCGCAAATTCATAGAAATATTGGCATATTTTTGGATTATAATCATGAATATCCGCCAAACCTTATATTACAGACCGGCTTCTACTCATAAATAATATAACGCGTAGGATGGCTATCTTGCTCACCTGCTGGCACCATCTGTGATGAACTTAGCCGCCATCTTTCACGGTTAAAAATCGGAAAAAATGTATCTCCCTCTACTATCGCCAAGATTTCTGTCATATACAACCTGTTAGCACAAGGTAATGCTTGTCTAAAGATCTCACTGCCACCAATGACAAAAACCTCATTGAGATTGTTTTTTTTCGCTTCCCGCCATGCAATGGCCTGTGCTTCTATAAAGGAATGGGTGATAATTACTCCTTCGGCCCTGAGATGCCTATCGCGTGTAATAATGATATTCAATCGACCCGGCAGCGGAAGGCCGATCGAATCCCAAGTTTTACGTCCCATGATCACAGGCTTTGACAATGTAAGCGCCTTGAAGCGCCTCAAATCGGTTGAAAGATGCCAAGGAATTGCGTTATCCCGACCGATAACACCATTCTCTGCAACCGCGGCAATAAGAGAAAGAAGAATACTCATATCGCTACAGGTGCCTTGATATGGGGTGCAGTCACGTAATTTTTCAGAGTGAAATCCTCGTAACGGAAAGTAAAAAGATCATGCACCTGTTTATTAATCTCCATGATAGGCAGTGGTTTTGGTTCGCGGGCAAGCTGCTCATACGCCTGATCAAAATGATTGGCATAAAGATGTGCATCGCCAAATGTATGGATAAATTCACCTAGTTTGAGGTTGCACACCTGTGCAACCATCATTGTGAGCAAGGCATAGGAGGCAATGTTGAAAGGTACACCAAGAAATATATCGGCGGAGCGTTGATAAAGCTGGCAGGATAATGTGTTTTCAGCCACATAAAATTGAAAAAGACAATGGCAGGGCGGTAAAGCCATCTCATCCACATCGGCAGAATTCCAAGCAGAAACGATCATCCGGCGAGAATCTGGATTAGTTCTGATCATATTGAGCAGATTGCTAATCTGGTCAATATGACGACCATCACTTGCCGGCCATGAACGCCACTGATAACCATAGACAGGGCCGAGATCCCCGTTCTCATTAGCCCATTTATCCCAGATTGAGACTCCGTTTTCGTTAAGCCAAGTAATGTTGGTATCACCTTTCAGAAACCATAACAGTTCGTAAATAATCGAACGCAGATGCAGTTTTTTGGTTGTCAGAAGTGGAAAGCCTTGGGCTAAGCTAAAGCGCATCTGATAGCCGAAAACAGAGCGTACGCCGGTTCCAGTACGATCCGGCCTGTCAACTCCATTTTCCAGGACATGAGCAAGAAAATCAAGATAATTTTTCATAATTACCATAATTTTATGATCGATTCGAAGCGTTATTCAAATAAATATTTCATACGTTAATTCATTAAATTCTTCAGGGGCAGAAACATCGAATCGAAATACTTTAAATTTCAGATCATTTTAGTAGATAGGCAATTAAAGCCTTTGCATCTTGTCAGAAAATAAGCTATTCTAAAGGAGTCGATTTTTCGGCTATGGTAATAAACTGACGGTGAAATAAACCTATTGGACCCGGGGGCAGTACCCGGCGCCTCCACCTCAAGGTGGCTTGTAGGCCACCTTGAGGTGGGGGCGAAATAGGATCGACGAAGGCGTAAAGATCGTTCTTTTACCCGGTATTGTACCACCGTTATCGGGCTGTTTTAAAATAGTTGCAAACGACAACTATGCGGAGGTTCGTCTCGCTGCTTAATAGTGGTGTGATGGCTTCAATTTGAGTCTTGTTCTGTCGCAGGAGCAAGCGGGGTTCGAAGGCACCTAGCAACAGAAGCCTTCACTTGCTTCTTTTCTGCCTCTCCAGACTGTTATCTTCCTAGATATTTCAATAACACTATGACACACGTGCTATCCTAAATATAGAAATTATTATGTTGGTATAAAAATATATTTTGAGATAATATTCACCTTTCTGCTGACTATTGAGAAGTGAATGCGCTCAATTAATTTGGGGAGAATCGCGGATGATTCAAGATCGAATACGCTACGAAGTCCTTGTTCAGGATGCCTTACGCAATGTCATCCGCAAAATGCTCGCGGATGTGGTAAAAACAGGACTGCCGGGAGAACATCATTTTCTCATCACATTTCTTACCAATGCGGCAGGTGTGGAAATTTCTTCTAGACTGAAAGAGCGTTATCCCGAGCAGATGACAATTGTATTGCAGCATCAGTTCTGGGATTTGCAGGTAAAGGATGATTATTTTCAGGTAAAACTTTCTTTCAATAATATTCCTGAAAAGCTAATTATTCCATTTTCAGCGATGCTAATTTTTTATGACCCTACAGTTGCTTTTGAAGCGGTATTTGATATACTTGAAAGTGCTGAGCACATTGGGCAGTTCAATGAAACGGTTACGATAGATGGTTCTGAGCCCCAATCCATAAGGGCATCAAATGAAAACAGACAGCATATCAATAATATTGAACGGATCGTTGATCTGAACAAACCACTCGCAAATATCGTCTCACTTGATGCATTCCGCAAAAATAAATAGCGATTCTGGCGAATCAAGCTCAGGGAGCTGGCCGATAAATACATGCTATATGCACCTAAATGCCTGATGGAATATTTTCTGTTATAATAAACTGGCATATCTCAGCAATAAAGTATCTATCTGAGTTACGGGATGATTATGCGAACAGCTTTTTGCTTCAGGAGCTCTTTCTAATGACAGTAGAAAGCAGCGGAAAAGTCGCCGCATATAAGCCCTTCGACTTGCAGAGCAACATAGCCTATGCAAAAGTGAGCCTTCATAAAATAGCTTTGAAATTTCTGGTCTAGGTTTGCCGAAATAACCTCAAGCTTTTTGCCCATGTACGATGAACTACTTTGTCTACATCTATGTAACCTGATAGAGAGCCCATATGGAACATTTTGAAGATAATGAAACGGACACAGGGCTGAGAAATGTTAACGAACTAGCAGATTTTTTTACCATAACCGTTCTGAAACGCGATGTTTTTTCCGAAACACATCTTGGCTTTTTTGCAGACGACCGGGAATCACGAGTCATCCGGCGCATTGTTACCACATCACCATGGTGGTCACGTCCTCTTGCTTGGTACCTAGCCAAACGCGAAATCCGCAGTCTGAAAAAACTAGAAGGCATAAAAGGTGTGCCGCAACTGATTGCTGTCGACAGGCAGGGGCTTTACCGTTCTTGGACAGAAGGGACACCACTACACCTTGCACGGCCTGACACACCTGAATTTTACCGCAGTGCTCATAAAATCCTGCGCAATCTGCGCCGTCTTGGCATAACTCATAATGATCTTGCAAAACCGCAGAATTGGCTGATGGCACCGGGAGGCCAGGCTGGCCTTATTGATTTTCAGCTTGCAAGTATCCATAAAGGTCGCGGGAGACTTTACCAATATTTTGCTTATGAGGATTTTCGCCACCTTATCAAACAGAAGAACAATTTTGCCCCTGATCTAATAACCTCAACAGAACAGCGTATCCTAAAACGGCGTTCTTGGCCTTCAAATCTTTGGCTTGCGACAAGCAAGAAGGTTTATAATTTTTTTACCCGTACAATTTTCAACTGGTCGGACGGTGAAGGTACAGAAGACCGGCTGCAGGTTTATGGACCACAGATTAGAAAACTACTTACCGAAAACACCAGTATCCACGATATTGCCCTGTCGCTTTATTCACTGCCGGCAAAAGGGGTGGGGCTTTATGCCTTTGTTGAAACCGACAGGCTTGATGAAAAAACGATACGCACTCTTCTGCACGGGCACAAGATTGAATTGATCCAGCCAGTGCAAACCCTACCCCGCCACAGAGATGGCAGTATACGTGAAGATGTATTGCAACTTATTGCCATGAACCAGATGACAGAACTGGATAATCTTCTAGCACGCGAACCGGAACTTATTAATATCGTAAAGCCTATTGCTGCCAAAAGGCTTAATTTTAGTGACCGTCAGATCAGCAAAACTGAAAAAAAATAAATCCGTGGCAAGCCGTATGTTGTATCGAACCTCTGGTATTTTCCAGTAAAAACACTATATTGCGTGACAATGACTGATAACTCCGATATTTCTTTTTCCGATGATGAAGTTCTCCTCGCCAAATCGGAGGGTGAATTTTTTGGGAAAGCATTTGCAGAAAAACAAGAAGTAGGAAATGGACTCGATTATCTTCAGGGTCTCAATCCGCATCAGAGACAGGCTGTCGTGACAACAGAAGGGCCGGTTCTAGTGCTCGCTGGGGCAGGAACTGGCAAGACTCGCGTTCTCACTACGCGCATTGCTCATATCCTTTCGCTTGGTCTTGCTTATCCAGATCAGATTCTCGCCCTTACCTTCACCAACAAGACGGCTTATGAAATGAAAATGCGCATAGGCCAACTTGTCGGTAAGGCGGTCGAAAGAATGCCTTGGCTCGGAACTTTTCATGCTATTAATGTCAGACTTTTACGCCGCCATGCAGAATTGGCAGGTCTCACTTCTGATTTTACTATTCTGGATACGGATGATGTCATTCGCCTGATAAAGCAGCTTATCCACATTGAAGGACTTGACGATAAACGTTGGTCTGCACGTACCTTTGCGATGATGATCGACAGCTGGAAAAACCGCGGACTTGGTCCTAGCCAAATATCGGAAGGGGATGCCCAGTCCTTTGGCAATGGATGGGGACGTAAACTTTACTCTGCCTATCAAAACCGACTCAAAACCCTGAATGCCTGCGATTTCGGTGATTTGCTTCTTCTCCCCAATCGCATTTTCCAGAAATATCCAGATGTACTACACGAATATCATCGTAAATTCCGTTATATTTTGGTTGATGAATATCAGGATACTAACACTGCGCAATATCTCTGGCTACGCTTGCTGGCTCAGCGCCCGGAAGGACAAACTGTCAACTTATGCTGTGTGGGCGATGATGACCAATCCATTTATAGCTGGCGCGGTGCCGATGTGGATAATATCTTGCGCTTTGAAAAAGACTTTCCGGAGGCAACTGTTATCATCCGGCTTGAGCGCAATTACCGCTCGACAGTCCATATTTTGGGAACAGCTTCTCACCTGATTGCTCATAATGAAGGGCGAATCGGTAAAACTCTGTTTACTGATCAGCAGAATGAGACAGCTCAAAAGGTCCAAGTTCATGCTGCTTGGGATTCAGGCGAAGAAGCTTGTACTATTGGCGATGAAATTAATACCCTACAACATGCGGGCCATACTCTTAACAATATTGCCATCTTAGTACGCGCTTCTTTCCAGATGCGTGAATTTGAAGAGAGTTTCACTACCCTAGGGCTAAACTACCGCGTGATTGGCGGCCCGCGCTTTTATGAGCGGATAGAAATCCGCGATGCAATTGCCTATCTGCGGGTTGTTGCACAACCGGCAGATGACCTTGCCCTTGAGCGTATCATCAATACGCCAAAACGCGGCCTTGGTAATACGACAATCAGGCAGATCCATGATGCAGCCCGGGAACGGGGGAGCATCCCAATGCTTGTCATGGCAGCAGAACTACTTAAGACAGACGAATTGAAGCCGAAACCCCGCAAAGCATTGCGGGAAATAGTAGAAAACTTCCACCGCTGGCGCGACATGCTTGACAATACGTCTCATACGCAACTTGCGGAAATCGTTCTGGAAGAATCTGGTTATATAAACATGTGGCAGAATGAACGCTCGGCCGAGGCACTGGGAAGGCTTGAAAATTTAAAAGAACTTATCCGATCAATGGAAGATTTTGAGAGCCTGCGCGATTTTTTGGAACATATCTCTCTGGTCATGGATGCCGAGCAGGATGAAAACCTTGATGCTGTCAATATCATGACCCTGCATTCGGCTAAGGGACTTGAATTTGAAACTGTTTTTCTGCCCGGTTGGGAAGAAGGGTTATTTCCACACCAGCGTTCCTTAGATGAATCTGGCCGTTCCGGACTCGAGGAAGAAAGACGCCTTGCCTATGTCGGGTTGACACGAGCGCGGAAAAATTTGCATATATGGTTTGTTTCAAACCGACGAATACACGGTCTCTGGCAACCTACCATCCCTTCCCGTTTTCTTGATGAACTGCCGAAGACCCACGTAGAGGTGGCCAACGTTAGCAACTTTTACAGCGCTTACAACCGCACACGAATGAAGCGGCAGATACCATTTGAAAATAATTATTCGACACCAAACTGTCCGCGCACGCAGCAGAATCACCTAGAAGCCACCTGTAGAAACTGGAGGACACGCTCAAGCATGCGTATTGAGCGCATGGATTATGGTACAAGCCGCACATCCCGCCACCTCGAAACTATTGAAAGGGAACTAGCCGGGAAATCCCGAACCAGCGCACCATCTGCATTCAGAATCGGCGAGCGGGTTTTTCACATGAAATTCGGCAATGGCAATATCATAGCCATTGCCGACAATAAGCTTACCATCAGTTTTGATAAAGCCGGGGAAAAGCGCATTCGCGACAATTTTATAAAAAAAATATGAACCCAAGGTAGCCTACCGCCATCTAACGATTATTCAAACGATTATTCAGCGGAAAATAACAGAAATATTCATTTGGGTTTGTAAATTAAGTTTACGTGTGTTTAGCTGGCTTGATCAGATGTTCAAACGCAATCGGTACGGACATTAACAGCAATAAAGCAGAAGAGACTAAATTATCGGCATAAATTGCTTTGGCATAGCGCTCAAAATAACTGAAATCACTCACCTTGACACTACTGCAAGATAGCCCCTGCGCCAATTTCAGTATAATTGTCTGAGCTTTCTATTTACAAGCCGAGTCAGTGAAATGAATGCACCGCTCACTGCGCTAAAATGTAGCTCAGCCACCATAATATCCATTATTTATTTATAAATCTTTATTTCATTGTTCTGACTGTTATTTTCATTTAAATTAGTATCTCTTTAATCTAGGAAGCATCCTTAGTGAAAACAGACATTGCGAATTATGAAAAAAAACCTTCTACAGGAAAACTATATTAAACAGGCCTTTCAGATCACCGTCCTAACGGTTGTTTTTATCGCCTGTATTTTTGCCTATGCACAGCTAACACGGCCTGGTCCGCTGGGCACCCCTTTTACGCTAATCGATTCAAGTGGAAAAACCGTGACTGAGGCAGATATTCGAGCCAAACCGGCAGCAATCTTCTTCGGCTACACCATGTGTCCGGATGTTTGCCCGACAACGCTTCTAGAACTTACGAACTGGCTCGAAAAACTTGGACCTGATGCGGACAAGATCGGCGTATGGTTTTTTACCGTAGATCCCGAACGCGATACACCGCAACTTATGCATGAGTATATCTCTGTTTTTTCAGATAGAATCATCGGTGTCAGCGGCGATCCAAAAAAGATCCATGCAGCCATTGAATCTTTTAACATTGCTGTGGAAAAAGTTGATAGCGGAGATGGCGATTACACTTATAACCATACTGCAGCTGTGCTTCTTTTAAACAAGGGCGGCCATTTGCGTGGTATCATTCCCTATCAGGAAAAAGATGAAATCGCCGTCCAGAAACTAAAAAGCCTTGCAGAAAGTGCGGATAGATAAATTTGAGACAGGTTCGCTTATATATTACCGCAAGAAAAGCTGAAGCAGAAAAAATATATAGCTTTGCTGAAAACGTGTTCGAGGATGATGGCTATCCGATTGCTATTACTGAAATTGATGAAGCCAACGAGATTTTTGAAATTTCGATTTATGTTGACGAGTATCTATCTAGCAAAACATCAGAAAGACTAACACATTTAGCCCATATTGATCCCGGACTGCTAAATACTGAATTTCTGCCTAATATCAACTGGGTACAGCATAGTCTTGAAGGACTAAAACCCGTACGCGTTGGACGTTTCTTTGTACATGGCGCTCATGACCGTAGCAAGATAAAAGCCAATGACCTTGGCATTGAAATCGAGGCAAGCCAAGCATTTGGCAGCGGCCATCACGGTACAACGATAGGCTGCCTTGAAATGATCAATTTAGTTATGCGGCGTGAGCATCCCCGTAATGCATTGGATATGGGTACTGGCAGTGGCATCTTGGCAATTGCCATGACAAAACTGCAGCCATTACGTGCATTAGCAACAGATATAGACCCCATTGCTATACACGTTGCCCGGGATAACATTCGTTTGAATGGCGTATTTCAATCCGCTCATGCTGTCACAGCTGCCGGTTTTTATCATCCAAAAATCATAAACCGGGTACCTTTTGATCTGATTGTTGCCAATATTCTTGCTCAGCCGCTGATAAAAATGGCATCAGCCATGGCGCGCAGGCTAACATATAATGGATCGCTGATCCTATCAGGCATCTTGGATAGCCAACGTAATAAAGTACTGGTCGCCTATCGTACGCAAGGCCTTTATCATTGCCAGAGCATCCATCGAGATGGATGGGTTACAATTCATCTCAAAAAACAGCGATCTATACTTGATGTTCCAGTCATTTGAAGTCAAGATAGAGCCTGAAAATGCAGGGCCACGCATTGAAAGACTGCGGACAGAAATGGCACGTGTCGGGCTTGATGGATTTCTAGTACCGCGTGAAGATGAACATCAAGGAGCATATGTGCCGCCCAGCTCCCAACGTCTAATGTGGCTCACAGGTTTTAGCGGATCTGCGGGTGTTGTGCTTGTTTTAAAGGACAAGGCCATCATTTTTATTGATGGTCGTTATATGCTACAGGTGCGCCAACAAACAGACCTTGCAGTTTTTTCTTACGAGAATCTCAGCGCTATACCGCCTGCCACATGGCTAGAACAGCATGGAACTGGCCTTAAAATCGGTTTTGATGCATGCTTGCATACCATTTCAGAGGTACTCAGCCTACGCAAGGCACTTGATAGAGTTGGCGGCTATTTAGTTGAAGTAGAGAAAAACCTTGTTGACATAATCTGGAATAGACACCCGAATATACCCTTCGGCCAAGTCACTTTGCAGCCTGTTGAACTCACAGGCAGAACAGCACAAGAAAAATTTGCTGAAATACAAAAGGCAATTACCGCGGAAGGTGCCAGTGCTACCATACTGACCGATCCCTCTTCAGTTGCTTGGTGCTTTAATATCCGCGGAACAGATGTTGCCAATACCCCATTGCCCCTCTCCTTTGCGATTATATCTGTGCGGGATAGACCACAGCTCTTCATTGACCAACACAAACTTGGAAAGAACGAAGAAAGCTATCTCCAGAACCTCTGCAATATTCTAGAACCTGTGGAATTTGAAGAGAATATCAGGCAGCTTGCCCAAAGCGGTGACGTAATTTTACTGGATCCATCACTAACGGCAGAGAACCTGCGCCTAGTTGTGGAAAAAGCTGGCGGTAAAATCAGGGAAGGTATTGATCCTGTACAGTTACCGCGTGCTGTTAAAACACAGGCCGAGCTTGCCGGAGCACGCAAAGCCCATAAACGCGACGGCGCAGCGCTTGTGCGTTTTTTTGCTTGGCTTGCCGATCAGAGACCAGGAACACAGGATGAAATTTCTACAACGCAGAAGCTGGAAGAATTGCGTTCACAAACAGCTGAAACAGAAAATTCCAAACTAGAGGATATCTCTTTTGATACCATTTCCGGCGCAGGGCCTCATGGTGCTATTATCCATTACCGGGTTAATACCCAGACCAATCGACCTTTAATGAACGGTGAACTTTACCTTATTGATTCCGGTGCACAATATCGCGATGGCACCACAGATGTGACTCGGACTGTTGCTATTGGTGATGTGGGAGAGGAGAAGAAACGTTGTTTCACTCTAGTGCTTAAAGGCATGATTGCTATTTCTATTGCGCGCTTTCCCGTGGGGACGTCCGGGCAGGATATTGATGTTCTAGCACGTATTGCCTTATGGAAAAACGGTTTTGACTATGCCCATGGCACCGGTCATGGTGTGGGTTCATTTCTCTCTGTGCATGAGGGACCTCAAATTCTATCACGTACCGGCAAGCAGAAGCTACTGCCAGGCATGATCCTATCCAATGAACCAGGCTATTATCGTGAAAGCGCCTTTGGCATACGAATTGAAAACTTACTGGTGGTACAAGTGCCAGAAATCCCTGATGGTGGCGATCTACCAATGCTTGGCTTTGAAACCCTTACTCTTTGCCCTGTTGACCGGAATCTGATTCTGCCTGAACTACTAGACCGAGAAGAACGAGACTGGCTGAACAGCTATCACGATACAGTTTACCGCAAGCTTGCTCCCATGTTGAATGAAGCAGAACGAGACTGGCTGGCGTGGGCAACAGCTCCTCTCGAGGTTCTCTTTGTGCCTTAATTTACCTGTATATCTACAGGTAGCAATATCTGCTTACAAAAAGAAAAAACAGCCTGCTTGCAACAAATACAATGATTGCCTTTCAGAAAAGTCATGCCATCCAGCATGTTATAGGCATTACGTATACAGACTACCCTGTGCCAAGACAGCAAGAAAAACTCCTAGCAAGGTACCATCATAATAAAATTGATAAGATGATGTAATATAAGTGTCTTTGTAATCGCATCTTGATAAGTGAAAATAACTGTTCCCAGAATCAAAGCCGATATCAATCTCAATGGCATAAAAATATTATTTTCTCTCGATTATTATCGTAATCATCATATTTTTCACTAAAATTGTGGGTAATTTTATTATTAATCCATATTGTTTTCTGATGAAGGATTAGGGATGAAGGTTATTTCTTGTAAGGAGTGCATGCGGGTTTATTTCTAGCTGCCTGTAGAGTTTAGTGCGTATTTTGAGGGGACTATGGTAGGGATCGCCTTTCATACAGCGTGCGCTGGTTACCTTCGGGCAGCAAAGAGTGCAGGCATCGCCTTAAGCCCGGTTCTCTTGTTGAAAACTCATCTGCCTTGGTGGCCAGAACCAGACGCATTGTCCAGGCCAGACCATGACATCGGTGTCCTTGCCCCATCTTTCATAAAAACTCAACACAATAGGCATAAACCACACACAATCTTAAAATTATGCCAATTCTCTAACCATTCGCCCGCTCGCTATCACAAAACTCCAAAAAATACTAAAACAACACATCAAAACTCAATCAACTAATTGTTCTATTTAATTTAATGTTTATGGCATGGATATTAACGTTTAACAAATATGGGCTGGGCATAAACAATATCTTGTTGGAAGATCATGGTCGGTGAAAAAATGCTGATAATTGATAGAGTTTATAGAATAATGCTTAAATTTATAATTTAAACTTACGCGGGTATTGTATTGCGGGACGATTCGCACTTGATCTTAATATTTAGGGTAAAAACATGCTATTTAAGAAAGTTTTCTTGCCAATACTTACTGCTGTAGCGCTGATGGCAGTTGGATGTTCGTCGGACCGTTTTTCTGATAATTCTAATCCTATTTTATCACCTGGTGGAATTCAGGCAGCGCCATTGGGACAGGTTTTGCAAAGCGATCTACCTCCTTTGGGGGGGGATTCCAATGTACTGAGTCTGTCTGAACAGATGCAGGTGTCAGCCCTCGGCATGGCACCGGCCGGTATTGAATTGACACCGGCCAGTGTTTCTGGGGTTTGGAGGGCTTCTGTTGGCGGAATGACATGTCGGATTGCTACATCACAGACAAAATTTGGCCAAGGATATAGGGCTGGACCGCTACATTGCCCTGCGGCATTTTCACGAGTTAGCTCTTGGGCGGTCAGAGGTGCACATCTTATATTTTTTGATAATGCTGGCAGCAATGTTGCCACACTGTATTCTTCTGATGGTACTCAGTTTGAAGGACAGACGGTACTAGGGGTACATGTTGTTCTCAGTCGTTAAATTTATGAGCTTCCTTTAAGTTTGATTGACAATATGAAAGATTATAGAGCTATAGGTACGTTTACCCTGTCTCTTTCAGTTTGGTGTTTTATATCGATGCAAAAGCTCTAGAGAGGGGGTACTAATAAATCGCAAAATCTGAATGATTTTGATGTTTCCATCGCAATATTGAAATTATTAGAAAAACTAAAATCCAGCTCTGGCTTGTAAGTACTTTTGCGTGATGATTCTTGAATAGGACAGATTTTATTATGGGTATGGTACGTGAGCGTTATGATGCGCTGGTTACAAGGGGGGAAATTTCTGAGGACCCAGGACAGATTGCAGTGATTGCTCGGTATGATATGCTTCTGGAGGTATTGCACAGAAAAAAAATTTCATGCAAAAGCAGTTTGCTTGGCTGGTTTTTCAGCAAGCATAGACAGGAGCAGCCTATTATTAAGGGGCTTTATATCCATGGTGAGGTTGGACGAGGCAAAACCATGCTCATGGATCTGTTTTTTTCCTGTTTACCAAGGACTAGTAAACGGCGCGTGCATTTCAATGATTTCATGAATGATGTACATAATCGTATCAATGTATACCGTCAGACATTGAGAGACGGCAGGACAGGACAAGAAAACCCCTTCCCTGATTTAGCAGTAGAACTAGCAAATGAAGCGCATATTCTTTGCTTTGATGAATTTACGGTAACGGATATTGCTGATGCTATGATTTTATCACGGCTCTTCACGGCTCTTTTTAAGGAAGGTGTGGTTTTGATTGCTACATCTAATGTTGCGCCGGATGATCTTTATCTCAATGGTCTTAATCGCCAACTTTTTTTACCATTCATCGACACACTAGAACAACATGTTGATCAAATCAATCTTGATGTTTTGGTAGATTACCGTCTTAGAAAAAGCAAGGGGCAGTCTGTTTACACAGCGCCTCTTGGAAAAACTGCAGATGCGCGTATGGATGCAGCTTGGGAAAATATTAAAAGCGGGCTGGTGGAAAAATCCATCGAGCTTGATGTGCGCGGGCATGTCGTCAGAGTGCCGCGAACTATAGAAACAGCGGCTCGTTTTGATTTTTCTGATCTTTGTTCCAAACCGCTTGCTGCATTTGATTATATGGCACTTGCTGCCCGTTATCGGACATTTTTTATTGATCATGTTCCTGCTCTTGACGATACACGCCGCAACGAAACAAAACGTTTTATCTTATTGATTGATACGCTCTATGATCATCATGTGCGACTTTTCATGTCAGCTGAAGCTTGGCCGGATAAATTATATACAGGATATATAAAGACAGTCGAGACCTTCGAGTTTAAGCGCACTACCTCACGTCTTTTTGAAATGCAAAGCAAGGATTATCTGCAAACTTGGGCATCTGGTATTCTAGGATTACTATGAAAAGTTATTAGAACAAACCTAAAATTCTCGGGAAATGCTTTTCCTTTGTTTCTTAACGTTTACGTAAATTTCAATTAATTTAGCATATTGATTTTAAATAAAATTTAATAATTAGTTGTATTTTTTCTCATTTTCTCTTATCGACCATTAGGTCTTAGGATTATTCTTAACGCGCAAAGAATTTTGATGGCTGGTATTATTTATGTTTCCGCAATGCTGGGGGGAGGTGTTCGGGATGCAGGAGGTGAAACACATCCCTTCTGCAAGATTTAAGGAAGAAAAACTAGATGGCACGAAGTAAAATTGCTCTTATCGGGTCGGGCATGATTGGCGGTACTCTTGCCCATATGATCGGCTTGAAGGAACTTGGTGATGTTGTTTTGTTTGATATCGCAGAGGGGGTCCCCCAAGGTAAGGGGTTGGATATTGCCGAATCTTCTCCCGTGGATGGTTTTGACATTCATTATAGGGGCGCTAATGATTATTCTGCGATTGAAGGGGCAAATGTTGTTATCGTAACGGCCGGTGTGCCCCGCAAACCCGGCATGAGTCGCGATGACCTTCTCGCAATTAATCTAAAGGTCATGCAGCAGGTAGGGGTTGGCATCAGAAAATATGCGCCCGATGCGTTTGTGGTCTGTATTACAAATCCGCTGGATGTGATGGTTTGGGCATTGCAGAAATTTTCTAGCTTGCCCTACGAAAAAGTGGTAGGCATGGCCGGTGTACTTGATTCCGCGCGGTTTCGCTATTTCTTAGCAGAGGAATTTAATGTTTCGGTTGAGGATGTGACAGCTTTTGTTCTTGGTGGGCATGGTGACTCGATGGTACCACTGTCCCGTTACTCAACAGTTGCTGGCATTCCTTTGTCTGATCTGATCAGCATGGGATGGACAAGCCAAGAAAGGCTCGACCGTATCATTCAGCGTACACGTGATGGCGGGGTAGAAATTGTCAGTCTACTTAAAACCGGATCGGCCTATTATGCACCGGCTGCATCAGCGATCTGCATGGCGGAATCCTATCTGAAGAACAAGAAGCGTGTTCTGCCGGTTGCTGTCCATCTTGCAGGACAGTACGGTGTTCAGAATCTTTATGTTGGTGTTCCTGTTGTTATTGGGGCAGGCGGTGTTGAACGCATCATCGAGATTGATCTGAACAGCACTGAAAAAATAGCCTTCGATCAATCTGTTAGTGCAGTAAGACGGCTTTGTGACATGTGTGTCAAGCTTTCTGTAGATCTTAAATAAAGGATATCTTTGAAACGCGGCAGATATGAAAACAAGAAAGGCTGTAGGCGCGTGCTGTATTAAATTCTATACATTCACATTGGGGCAGTTCCATTTAATGAAAAGGACAAATGAATGAATATTCACGAATATCAAGCCAAGCGGCTGTTATATGAATATGGTGCTCCGATTGCTGATGGCGTTGCTGTTTATTCAGTGGAACAGGCCGAAAAATGGACAAAAAGGCTACCTGGGCCTTTTTATGTGGTAAAGAGTCAGATACATGCTGGTGGCCGAGGTAAAGGTAAATTCAAGGAGCTTGGTCCTGATGCCAAAGGTGGTGTGCGTCTTTCCTATTCGGTTGAGGAAGTAGTGGCTAATGTCAGAGAAATGCTTGGCTGTACGCTTGTGACTGAGCAAACAGGGCTTGCCGGCAAGCAGGTTAATCGCATTTATATTGAAAATGGAACTAATATAAAGCGCGAACTTTATTTTTCTCTACTTGTTGACCGTGTTGTTGGCCGAGTTGCTTTTGTTGTTTCGACAGAAGGCGGCATGGATATTGAAACCGTGGCTGCAAAAACGTCTGATAAAATCATTACGCTTAGAGTTGATCCGGATAAAGGTGTAACACGTGATGACGCAGATAAGCTTGCTGACGCACTGAATCTTGAGGGACCGGCCCGTGAGGATGGCCTCAAGTTGTTTCCAATCTTTTACAGAGCTTTTGTAGAGAAGGACATGAGCCTTCTGGAGATCAATCCGCTCATTGTTATGGACAATGAGCATCTTCGTGTGTTGGATGCTAAGATTTCTTTTGATAACAATGCGCTTTTCCGTCATCCGGATATTGTTGCGCTGAGTGATATCTTGGAAGAGAACCCTAAGGAAATCGAGGCTTCAAAATATGATCTCGCTTATGTAGCTCTTGATGGCAATATCGGGTGTATGGTGAACGGGGCCGGTTTGGCAATGGCAACTATGGATATCATTAAGCTTTATGGTGCTAACCCAGCAAATTTTCTTGATGTCGGTGGTGGTGCTTCAGAGGATAAAGTCAAGGCGGCATTCAAGATTATTGCTTCTGATTCGAATGTGAAGGGCATCTTAGTCAATATTTTCGGCGGGATTATGCGTTGTGATGTGATTGCCAAAGGTGTGGTTGCTGCTGTCAAGGAAATCGGGCTGAAAGTTCCGCTTGTTGTCCGTCTTGAGGGCACAAATGTTGAAAGGGGCAAGAAAATACTGCAGGACAATAACTTGGATATCATTCCTGCTGATGATCTTGATTCAGCGGCTCAGAAAATTGTTGCTGCAGTGAAGGGGGCCTGAAGGCATGTCAATTCTTATCAACAAGGACACCAAAATTCTTGTTCAGGGTCTTACAGGAAAGACGGGGACCTTTCACACCGAACAGGCGCTTGCCTATCATGGTACACAGATGGTCGGTGGGGTTCATCCAAAAAAAGGTGGTAAGGTTTGGACCAATAGCAGTGGATACAGCCTACCGATTTTTGCAACTGTTGCCGAAGGCAAGGAAAAAACCGGAGCTGATGCTTCTGTTATTTATGTGCCACCAGCAGGGGCTGCGGATGCAGTTATTGAAGCGATTGAAGCTGAAATAGGCCTTATCATCTGTATTACGGAAGGTATTCCAGTACTGGATATGGTACGGGTCAAAGCTCGGCTTGAAAAATCGAAATCCCGTCTGATCGGACCAAACTGCCCAGGAATTTTAACACCAGAAGAATGCAAGATCGGTATCTTGCCTAGTTCTATTTTCAAAAAAGGGTTTGTTGGTATTGTTTCACGTTCGGGTACACTTACTTATGAAGCGGTATTCCAGACTACCAATGAAGGCTTAGGCCAGACCACAGTTATCGGCATTGGCGGTGATCCTGTCAAGGGTATGGAATTCATCGATGTCTTGGAAATGTTTCTAGCAGATGATGCGACAAAGTCTATTATCATGATCGGTGAAATTGGCGGGACAGCAGAAGAAAAAGCTGCTCAGTTTCTAAAAGATGAAGCTAAGAAAGGCCGAGAAAAGTTGACAATTGGTTTTATCGTCGGTCGGACCGCGCCTCCTGGACGCACCATGGGGCATGCTGGTGCTGTGATTTCCGGTGGTAAAGGCGGAGCGGAAGACAAAATTGCCGCAATGGAGGAGGCTGGTATCCATGTTTGCTCGTCACCGGCAAAGCTTGGAGCAATGCTGACTGAAGTCCTAAAGGGCTGATTCTAGCGGCATCAGAGCATGTTTTTCCTGAGTGCAAAATGATCTTGGGTTAAGCAGGTAAGAGTCGCTGCTATTGCCTGAAGGGTTAGAAAAACCCATGAGGGCTCTATAGTTTGGATATTTGGTTTGCACAGTGCCGCACAGGTTTGCATCTGTTTATCAGATCGTATGCAGAGGAGACGAAACAATTACGTTTCGGCAGTGGAATGGATAGGCAGGAACAGGCAAATAATCTTTTCGCCCTTACCTCATTTCTTTATGGTGGTAATGCTGATTATATTGAACAGCTTTATGCGCAATATGAGAAAAATCCGGCATCGCTTGATCCTGAATGGCGAGATTTTTTTGATGGTTTTCATGATGATAAGGGTGATGTGCTGAAAAATGCAGCTAGAGCATCATGGAAGCAGGCGAACTGGCCGTTCGAGGTAGGCGGTGAGATTTTTTCAGCCGATGGCAGCTCATCGGATTTTGAAAAATATATGGCTGATAAATTGAAAGCGAAATCGACAGAGGGTGTGGTCAGAAACAGCACTGGTGCTCTGGTTCCCAGCCTTTCGCAGGATGAGATTATCCACGCCGCTCGGGATTCTGTCCGGGCGATCATGATGATCCGTGCCTTCCGTATGCGCGGACATCTTCACGCCAAGCTTGACCCGCTCCAGCTTGCTGAAAAACCTGAGGATTATAACGAATTATTACCGGAAACCTACGGATTTATGCCGGAGGATTGCAACCGCAATATCTTTATTGATAATGTTCTGGGGCTTGAATATGCAACAATCCCGGAAATGCTTGAAATCCTGAACCGTACCTATTGTTCGAGCATTGGTATGGAATTCATGCATATTTCTGATCCGGTGCAGAAGGCTTGGATACAAGAAAGGATCGAAGGTTCTGAGAAGGGGGTTGCATTTTCGAAGGAAGAGAAAAAAGCTATTCTGGATAAACTGATCGAGGCTGAAGGCTTTGAACAGTTTCTGGATATCAAATACAAGGGAACCAAGCGTTTTGGTCTGGATGGGTCAGAATCACTTATTCCTGCGCTTGAACAGATCATAAGGCACGGTGGTGCTCTTGGCGTTCAGGAGGTTGTTCTGGGTATGGCCCACCGCGGCCGCCTTAATGTGTTAGCACAAGTAATGTCAAAGCCCCATCGTGCCATTTTCCATGAGTTCAAGGGCGGCTCTTACAAGCCTGATGATGTAGAGGGATCAGGAGATGTAAAATATCATTTGGGTGCTTCCTCCAATTGTTCATTTGATGGCAATAAAGTGCATCTGTTACTGTTGCCCAACCCATCGCATCTCGAGATTGTCAATCCGGTTGTGATGGGCAAGGCGCGGGCAAAGCAGGATTGGCTTGCAGGTATCACCCGCACAGATATGGTGCCACTGAGCGAGAGGGCAAAAATCATGCCCTTGCTTATCCATGGTGATGCAGCTTTTGCTGGTCAAGGTGTTGTAGCTGAAATGTTTGGGCTTTCTGGTCTCAAGGGCTACCGTGTTGCCGGTTCAATTCATTTTATCATCAACAACCAGATTGGCTTTACGACTAATCCGCGCTTTTCGCGTTCTTCTCCTTATCCTTCTGATACGGCCAAGATGATTGAAGCGCCGATTTTTCATGTCAATGGGGATGATCCAGAAGCTGTGGTTTATGTGGCAAGAATTGCTGCGGAATTCCGCCAGCTTTTTCATAAGCCAGTAGTGATTGACATGTTCTGCTATCGCCGTTTTGGTCATAATGAAGGAGATGAACCTTCATTCACCCAGCCGTTAATGTATAAGGCGATCCATGGACATAAGACCACACTTGGCTTTTATAGCGATAGGCTTATTGCTGAAGGGCTGATAACTGCTGGCGAAATCGAGATTCGTAAAAAAGCTTGGCGTGACAAGCTTGAAGCTGAATTTGAGGCAGGAGCTATCTATAAGCCGAAAAAGGTTGATTGGCTTGATGGTACTTGGGCAGGGTTGTATGCCGCAGACAATTCAGATAAATCGGGCTGTAGCTGTACAGGGGTGGCAATAAAGACACTGAAGGAAATTGGTCGGAAATTGGTTGAAATACCAGAAGGTTTCCATGTGCATCGGACAATTCAGCGTTTTCTTGATAACCGCATGAAAATGATCACGACCGGTGAGGCGATTGACTGGGCTACAGCTGAAGCACTAGCTTTTGGTAGCTTAGTTATAGAAGGTAATCCGATTCGTCTTTCGGGCCAAGATGTCGAACGTGGCACGTTTTCACAGCGCCACAGCGTTCTTTATGATCAGGAAAATGAAGAGCGTTATATTCCGCTCAACAATATCCAGAAAGGGCAGGCAATTTATGAAGTCATCAATTCGATGCTTTCTGAAGAAGCAGTCCTCGGGTTTGAATATGGATACTCATTGGCAGAATTGCGTGGACTTACGCTCTGGGAAGCGCAGTTCGGTGATTTTGCCAATGGTGCCCAAGTTATCTTTGATCAGTTCATCTCGTCTGCCGAACGCAAATGGCTCAGAATGTCCGGTCTTGTTTGTCTCTTGCCGCATGGGTTTGAAGGACAGGGGCCGGAGCACTCTTCTGCCCGTCTAGAGCGATATTTGCAACTTTGTGCAGAAGATAATATGCAGGTTGCCAACTGTACAACGCCTGCAAACTATTTTCATATTCTGCGCCGACAGATGCAACGTGATTTCCGTAAGCCGCTAGTTCTGATGACTCCGAAATCCTTACTCCGCCATAAACATGCAGTTTCTTCTCTGAAAGAGATGGGGAGTGATTCGTCGTTCCATCATCTGCTGCCTGATAATGCTGAAAATCTGAAGGGACAAGCGATCAAGCTACAGAAAGATGCAAAAATCCGTCGTGTTGTACTGTGTTCAGGCAAGGTTTATTATGACCTTTACGAAGAGCGTGAAAAACGTGGCATTGATGATGTTTATATTCTGCGTGTTGAACAGCTTTATCCGGTTCCGGCTAAGGCGCTTATTACGCAACTGTCGCGTTTTCTGGATGCGGAAGTTGTATGGTGTCAGGAAGAGCCAAAGAATATGGGTGCTTGGTCATTTATTGAACCTTATTTAGAATGGGTTCTGGCACATATCAATGCCAAGTACAGGCGTGCATGCTATGCTGGGCGCCCAGCTGCCGCATCGCCTGCAACCGGCCTTATGTCGCAACATCTTGAACAGCTTGCTGCGTTTCTTGAAGACGCGCTGGCCGCATAACTTTTAGTAACTCTGACGTAATGGAAAATTATTATGGCAACTGAAATCCGTGTTCCCATTTTGGGAGAATCCGTTACCGAAGCTACTGTTGGAAAATGGTACAAGCAACTTGGGGAATCTGTGAAGGTAGACGAGTCATTGGTCGAGCTTGAAACTGACAAGATAACAGTTGATGTTCCTGCGTCTGTTTCCGGCAAGCTTGCAGAAATTCTGGTCAAGAGTGGTGATACTGTTGAAGTGGGTGCCTTGCTTGGCTTGATTGCTGAAGGTGCAACTGGGGGGGATGTGCCTGTTCCCAAAGTAGAAACGCCAAAACCAGCAGAAAATTCTGCTCCGGCTGTCATGTCAGCTTCCGGAGAAACGAAACCTGCTCCTTCAGCACAAAAGCTGATGGCAGAAAATAATCTGAATGCCAATCAGATTTCAGGTTCGGGAAAACGCGGGCAGATTTTGAAGGGTGATGTACTTGAGGTCGTATTTAGAGGCATATCTTCTGCTTCCTCTGCGTCAGCAGCTATGGCTTCGTGTGCTCCTTTCGCCGTCAGTGCAGATATCTCACGTGAAGAGCGAATTCGCATGACAAAGCTGCGCCAAACAATTGCCTGCCGTCTGAAATATGCCCAGAACACAGCAGCTATGCTGACCACTTTTAACGAGGTGGATATGACAGGTGTGATGGAACTGCGCAAGCGTTATCGGGATGTGTTTGAAAAAAAACATGGTGTCAAGCTTGGTTTCATGGGGCTTTTTGGGAAGGCTATATGTCATGCTCTGAAAGAAATTCCAGCAGTTAATGCTGAAATTGATGGCACAGATATTGTCTACAAGAATTATGTCCATATTGGTATTGCAGTTGGCACAGAAAAGGGGCTTGTTGTACCTGTCGTTCGTGATGCTGATCAAATGTCGATTGCTGAAATCGAAAAAAACCTCGGACGTCTCAGCAAACTGGCACGTGATGGCAAGCTGGCTCTTGCCGATATGCAGGGTGGTACATTTACAATCACCAATGGTGGTATTTATGGCTCGTTGATGTCCACGCCTATCCTGAATATGCCGCAGTCTGGTATTCTTGGTATGCATGCGATTAAGGAACGGCCAGTCGCTATTGGCGGACAGGTTGTTATCCGTCCCATGATGTATCTGGCGCTGTCCTATGACCATCGGGTTGTTGATGGTCAGGAAGCAGTAACTTTTCTTGTCCGTGTGAAGGAAAGTCTTGAAGATCCTAAGCGTTTGATTCTTGACCTCTGAACAGTGATAAGGTCTGAGGGAAAACTCATTGTTCTCCCAGTCCTTTTCTTACTTAAAGGGCTTGCTGTCGCGCCGCGATTCTGCAGCGGTGGTTATGGCTGTCTTTTGTGATGTAGAGTGAAGAAAATGCAGCCTTATTTTGTTGAATTTTCAACTCTGATTTCGATTTTCATATCGCTAGGAGCAGACCTAGCGATGATAATACGGCAGGTTTTGGTTTATGGCCGCAAGAATGTACGTTTTACAGCCTTTAGAACCGTCACGGTATTGATAATTCGTGTCACCTATACCATCCTAAGATTTGATTTTATCATTTCTAGGTGGTTATCGCTATTTGATCTGATAAAATCGACAGCTGTTATCTATCTTATTTATATCGGCATAAAAGCACTTTGCGCCAAAGGGACAATGCTTGCCGTTACTGCGGAGAATATGGCATTGTTGTTTCAATTGGTACATAATGCATTTTTAGTTGCCTTTACTATTGATATGCTTAATCGAAAGGCGGTTCTGTTTTTTCTTTCAATTTTTGTGGTTGCTGCGAAATCAGCACAGGTGAAATGTCGTCTATGGAGGGGAGATGGTCGTGCTGACCTGATCTGTCAGCTAGTTTGTGCTTATCAGTTTCTTTTTAACGATACTGGTCGTCGCAGGTTTTATGTATGTGCTGCAAAATGAGTTGACTGGGTGAGTAGGTCGTTGCCTTTATCGGATTTAGTATCTGGTTGATGTTTCAGAAGGCTTCCTTGTGAGGCATTAAAGATGAGAAAAGGCCGGTTCGGCCAAGGTGAAAGGAAAATAACATGCCTTATGATGTAGTGGTGATCGGTTCTGGTCCTGGTGGCTATGCCTGCGCTATCAAGGCGGCACAGCTTGGGCTTAAAACTGCTGTTATTGAAAAACGGCGAACTTTTGGTGGCACCTGTCTTAATATTGGCTGTATCCCTTCTAAAGCACTGCTGTATGCTTCGGAGGTTTATGCAGAGGCTAACTATGGGTTTGATGCATTGGGAATCAAGGTTTCCAAACCGAAACTAAATCTTACCAAAATGATGCGCCATAAACAATCGGTGATTGATGCCAATACCAATGGTGTTCTATTTCTTTTGAAGAAAAATAAGATCGATAGTTTTGCCGGAATGGGTAAAATTCTGACTTCTAGCAAGGTTGAAATTACAGCAGAAGATGGTTCAAGGCAGGTACTTGAAGCTGCAAATATTGTGATTGCCACAGGATCGGGTGTGGCTGGTATTTCGGGTATTGAGGTTGCTTTTGATGAAAAGGTTATTGTTTCATCAACGGGAGCACTTTCTCTTGAACAGGTACCGAAAAGTGTCGTCGTTGTTGGGGCAGGTGTTATTGGCAGCGAACTTGGTTTGGTATGGCATCGTCTTGGTGCAAAGGTACAAGTTATTGAATTTCTTGATAAAGCTCTTGGCACTATGGATGGTGAGCTTTCTAAGCACTTTCAAAGATTAATGGAAAAGCAGGGCATATCCTATAAACTTGGTGCAAAGGTTACAGATGTAAGAAAAAGTAAAAAGGGAGCTGCTGTTACTTTTGAGTTGCTCAAGGGGAATAAAGCTGAAAAAATCGAGGCGGATGTGGTTTTGATTGCAACCGGACGCCGTCCTTATACGGAAGGGCTCGGTTTACAGGAAATAGGTGTTGCGCTTGATGAGCGCGGATATGTTGAGATTGATAACCATTGGCGTACAAATGTTGCTGGAATTTATGCGATTGGTGATGTTGTCAAGGGGCCGATGCTTGCTCATAAAGCAGAAAATGAAGGGGTTATCGTTGCAGAAATTCTTGCGGGGCAGGCAGGCCATATGAATTTTGATATGATTCCGAGCGTTGTTTATACGCAGCCTGAAGTTGCATCCGTTGGCAGAACAGAAGAGGAGCTGAAAGCTGCCGGTATTGGATACAAGGTCGGCAAGTTTCCATTTACAGCAAATGGCCGTGCTCGGGCGATGATGCATACGGATGGCTTTGTCAAAATTCTTGCCTGTGCCAAGACAGATCGTGTTCTTGGTGGCCATATTCTTGGCTTTAGTGCTGGCGAGATGATCCACGAAGTTACTGTTCTTATGGAATTTGGCGGTTCATCAGAAGATCTGGGAAGGACATGTCATGCACATCCAACTATATCGGAAGCTGTGCGTGAAGCTGCATTGGCAACATTTTCTAAGCCGATCCATCTGTAAAGCCTAGATGCGTGGATAATATCCGAATATTTCCCGAGCTTTATTTTACGGTTAATCAATTACTGGTGAGCGTGATTTTACCCCATCTATTTTTGTCTAGATACGTTTAATGAGCAGTCCTGATTCGTGACTCTTTATGATGCGCATATATATAGTATTATATCCATCTCATGGTGTTTGCCGCTATTGCTTTTGCTGTTAGCGCTTTTATTGGATAAGGACTGTTATGATTAATTCTTGACTCGCAAGAGGAAGGGCTTTGCATGGTTCAGTTTAAATCTGTTTCTATGGCTGAATAATGACTTTAGAATGTATTCCTTCTATAGATCAAGATTGCGAAAATAATGAGATTGCTGCCTCTCTTGCCAGCCAGGAGCAGCTATATTATGGAGCCATGAAACAGTGCATAGGCTGTTGTGTAATTGTTACCCAATAAAAACTAGGGGGCAGAAGTCGCGGTTGCTTCGGAAGACAACCTGCCTGTGCCTTTCTACCAGTACCAGAGATGTTAGCGTTGCTGCTGTGCAAAATGGCCAGATACTTGGGTAATAAAGTGTACTGATGTCTTCACAAGAAAACTTAATACGATTACCACGCCCCTGCATCGAGCCTCCCGTCCTCTCCTGAGAGAGCCATCTAAAATCTAATCAACAATCCAGTTGAGTCTGGCTTCTGGTTTGGTTTGCCTGTTTGCAGACTGTTCTAGTGATGGCCAAGCAGTTCTACACTTTCAATTTTTTCTGTTATTCTGGCTATAATATTTTTAATTATCCGCATTCCAGCATTTCCGCCAAGTGTCATAATGGATTCGGGGTGAAATTGCACAGCGGAAACAGGCTCATGCTTGTGCTCAATGCCCATGATAATGCCGTCTTCAGTTTCTGCCGTTATGATGATATCATCAGGAAGATGTGCTCGGTCAGCAAAAACTGAATGATAGCGGCCAACAGTTATTTCCTGTGGTAATCCCGCAAAGACAATGCCCGGTGTCACGACGCGGATACGTGAAGATTTGCCATGAACCGGCAGGGTTAACTGTTTTAACTTTCCGCCGTAGGCTTCAAAAATGGCTTGGAAGCCAAGGCAGACTCCAAAGACAGGCAAGCGGCGGTTGCGTGCTCTGGCAATTGTTGCAGCGCAGTCAAAATCTTTTGGCCATCCGGGACCAGGGGAAAGAACCACAAGATCCGGATTGACCTGCTGAAACATATTGTCGGAAATAGGTGCCCGCATAGTTATTACTTTCACGCCTGCCTGGCGTAAATAATTCGCAAGTGAATGAACGAAAGAATCTTCATGATCAACCAGCAGAATGCGTATATTTTTCCCTGGCTGGCTGTTTTCTTGCCGGGTATTTTTTGTACTTTTTTTTTCGCTTGCTGCAATAGCAGCAAGAAGGGCAGAGGCTTTCAATTCTGTTTCTGCTTCTTCCTCTTTCGGTATCGAATCAAAAAGTAGTGTTGCACCTGCCCGTACAGAGGCGATGCCATTCTTGATATGGATTGTGCGCAATGTCAGGCCGGTATTCATATTTCCATTGAAAGAAACCATGCCAATTGCGCCGCCATACCAAGCACGCGCGCTTTTTTCGTGGTTTTCAATAAACCGCATGGCCCATAGTTTTGGCGCACCGGTAACGGTAACAGCCCAAGCGTGAGACAGAAAGGCATCAAAGGCATCCATATCTTCACGCAAGCGCCCTTCAATATGATCAACTGTATGGATAAGACGTGAATACAATTCGATCTGACGACGACCGATGATTCGCACTGATCCCGGTTCACAGACACGATTTTTGTCATTGCGGTCAACATCTGAGCACATAGTCAACTCAGATTCATCTTTTGCTGAGTTTAAAAGTTTCAGTATCTGCTCGGAATCGGAAAGCGCATCTTCTCCGCGTTTGATCGTTCCCGATATCGGACAGGTCTCAACCCGACGGCCCGAAACACGCACAAACATTTCCGGTGAAGCACCGACCAAATATTCCTGATGACCTAGATTGATAAAGAAGGAGTAAGGGGAAGGATTACTCTGTTTGAGAATATGAGAGATAGCGGCAGGGCTACTTGTACAACGTTTATAAAATGTCTGTCCTGGTACTACTTCAAATAGATCACCACGTTTGAAGCTTTCTTTCGCCATTTGAACAAGGTCAGCATATTCACCCGGCTGATGATCACCATGCGGAGGAGAACTATTTGTCTTCCGGAATGGCATGTCTGCTGTTTCACGTGGCATCCCTCTGGTTGACTTTTTGCTGATCTCAAAATCATAATAGTTGATCCAAGCTTTTGCGATGTAATGGTCAACCACAAGAATGGAGTCGGGTAGATAAAGGACAAGATCGCGCTGGTCATCCGGGCGGGAAATTTTGAGCGTAATAGGATCAAACTGAAATGCAAGATCATAACCGAAAGCACCAAACAGACCGAGATTGCTATCTTCAGCTGAAGAGAACAGATTCGTGATAGTCCGCAGAACGGTAAAAACGGAAGGCATGCGTGAGCGCTCTTCCTCGGAAAAGCTGCCCGCAGGTATAGCTATATCAAGGCTTAGCCTGTCTGAAGAAGAGGCAGAAATTATTACATCATCAAGATTTTTCATGGCCGGAATAATTGCTTCTAGCAGAACGGCACCTCGCTCATTCAAGGCTTCAAATGTAACATATCGCTGACGTGCGCTGATAACGAGAGGAGGGTCAACAATACCTGTATCCCATCGGGTATAGCGGCCGGGATATTCATAATTAGATGAAAATATTGCGCCGCGCCGGCTATTCAGTTTTTCTACCATACGATCAATAGCGCTCTCATAGGCAACTTTTTCACGGTGGCGTGAAACAAGAATCCCTACCCTAGTTTTATAATGTGTAATTGTATTTTCCATATCCGTTTCAGTCATTTTAATTCTCTAGTTGCTTCACTGCAGTTTCTGTCAGAAAATCCGTAGCTGATCTCCCAGAAATGCTTTTTCTTGAACGGATGTCGGGGAGAAATATAAAAGGCCGCCCGGAATTCCGTTGCGGCCTTATTGCTTATGCACAAACAACCCTGTGCAGGCCGTATCTAGCGACCCCACAAGCAAGTTTGATTATCGAAAACAGTAACCATCCTCTCTCTATATGTTATTAGTACAGCAATGCAATCAATTTTTGATGCTTGGCCCATATTGCCTAGGCAATTTCATATAATACGAGATAATAACAGTATTTACAGGAATAGCCACTTTTCCATCAAATATCGTGATGCAATAAAAATTACAGCATAAATACTTTGTTCAAACGGGATTGTTTATAGTAGCAGATAGATAATGAAATCTTCTTTTGTATTTTCTGCGAAGAAAATTATACTGGTGCGAACAATTTCAATAAAGGCATGAAAAACTCTTTCAGGTCGGGGCACCGGGAGAAAGTAGCGAAGAGAGAGAATCCTTGGATATATCTAAAGGAGGGAGTTTGCCGTCGGGATAGATAATAGGTTAATCTACTCCTCCAAATTTATGACTGAACACAATAAGCGTGGACCACATAATCTTAAATTATACCGATTCTCGAAACACTTGGCCGCTCGCTATTACAAAACTCCAAAAAATACCAAGACAACACATCAAAATTCAAAAATAACAGTCAATCCATATGAACAAAAATTGCAAACAAAATACATTGTCACAATACGCATCCCTATCATACCATAACTCATATGAATCCAAACGTTTTTTGTTATTTTCAGACTTGGGACGAATCTGGTTTCAATTTTTTACTGCTGTGATGCTTTAATGAAAATTTTTCCTCGTAATTCAGGGACCTATTCCAGTATCCTGAATTTATCTTCCTATGAGATAGAAGTCATCTTTTGGATAAAAATTGTAGCCTTACTGGATAATATTGACAGCTTTTCTGGATATGCTAACTGCATCCTGTGAAAGGCATCAAGGTAATAGAATGATACTTTATAAGGCAATCGCTTTTGTATTAGGGCTTTTTTTTGTATTTCCCAGTGTAGCAGAGGAATCCGAATCATGTAAAATTGTTCGCTTTGTGGAGACAGGCTGGACGGATATTGTAGTAACTACCAAAGTGACAGAGCGCATCTTGCGCGGTCTTGGTTACAAAACCGAGGATCGTTTGCTATCGCTGCCGGTTACCTATGCTGCGCTTTCCATGGGAGATGTTGATGTTTTTCTTGGTTACTGGCAGCCTTCTATGATTTCAGATATGAAACCCTATGCTGAAGATGGAACAGTTGAGACTGTACGGGTTAATCTGAAGGGGGCAAAATATACGCTGGCAGTACCGCAGTTTATTTATGATGAAGGGCTTAAAAGTTTCAATGATATAGCCCGTTTTGCCAGCAGGCTTTCTTATGCTGTTTATGGTGTTGAGCCAGGCAATGAGGGCAATCGTATTATTCTGTCCGTCATTAAAAAAGGGGCTTACGGTCTTGGGAATTTTCGTCTAGTTGAATCTTCCGAGCAGGCCATGCTCTCAGAAGTAGAGGCACGTATTGCCGTGCATCAGCCGATTGTCTTTTTAGGATGGGAACCGCATCCTATGAATACTCGCTTCAAAATGGCATATCTTTCGGGAGGAGATGATTTTTTTGGGCCTAATTATGGTGAGGCAACAGTTAGCACCAATGTGCGTAAAGGTTATTTGCAGAAATGTCCCAATGTTGGCCGTCTGTTGCAAAATCTGGAATTCAGCCTTGATATGGAAAATGAGATTATGAAGAATATGCTCGATAAGGGGCAGGAGCCTGAAAAAGCTGTTGAAGATTGGCTGCAGGCAAACCTTTCTTTTCTCGATGCTTGGCTTCATGGTGTTCGGGCATGGAATGGTAGCAATGGGCTTGTTGCTGTACAGGCATCATTTGGCCATTAGATCAAGGTATTGCATTTGAGGAACATGGTTTAATTCTCTTAGATGGAAGGGTGCTTTTTATCTTAATTTATATAAATGTGAGGATTCTTTTTGACTATTGCGGGTAATGGGTATAAAATAATCTTTTATTGGCCGATCTGCTGCATATTGCTTTTGTAATCTGTCATAATTAATTATTTTATAACTGGCCATCTTGTGGTGATAATCTCAAGATATGGTAAGCTTTGGGGTTTCGCTCCTTCTGTTGCTCGGCATATTACGCGGATTGTGTTTGGTCCGAGATGTTTTCAGGAGAGATTGTGTGGAAGCTCTTACCACCTATAAGATACCTGTTGGCTGGCTTTCAAATGCCATTGTTGTTTGGTTAAAAATTAATGCCTCAGGATTGTTCGCATTCATAAGAGCATTTCTGGGCATCTGTCTTGATGCCACCTTTGATTTTCTGATGTATCCGCCATTTCTTGTGCCGGTTTTGCTTGTTTTTTCAGGTGTGCTTGCGCGCACCTATCTCTGGCGTATGGTTATTGTCTTTGGGTTGCTGTTTCTTGTTTTTGTGGATTGTCAGTGGTTCACAGGTCTACGTCTATTTACAATTGCTGCAATGACTGGTATTACTATAATCGCGTTGTTGATGCACGGTAGATGGAAATTGTCGAAAAGCCGTTTGTGGTGTGCTTTTGCCCTTGTTCTTCTGGCAATCGCTAATCGTTTTTTTCTGGAGCCGTATATACCGTTATGCTTTCCATTGATCGCAATTTTTGCCGTTTTGGCTTGGTTTATTCAAGAACGCTGGTCGATTGTTATTCTCACCGTTGCCGGGTTTCTTTTTGTCATTAATCAGGGATACTGGCGTGACACTATGGAAACGCTTAGTATTCTGTTGTGGGTCTGTGTCCTTTGCATGGGTATTGGTGTGCCTTTTGGTATCCTATCGGCGCACCGGCCGCGGGTTCATCGTTTTTTACAACCGATTCTTGATCTAATGCAGACACTGCCTGCTTTTGTCTATCTTATACCAGCTCTGTTTTTTTTTCGTATTGGTATGGTACCGGGGTTGATTGCGACATTTATCTTTGTTCTGCCGACACCGATACGTCTGACAGAGACTGGTATATCTTCAACGCCGAAAATACTGATTGAAGCTGCAGAGGCATTCGGTGCCAGTAGTTGGAAGCTTTTATGGAAGGTTGAATTGCCGCATGCGTTGCCTGCTATCAGGGCCAGCATGACACAAACAATCATGCTGGCCCTGTCGATGGTTGTCATTACGGCTACGGTTGGCGGCAATGGGCTTGGTGTTAAAGTCTACCGTGCGTTGCAGACAGGCAATGTAGCTCTTGGTTTTGAGGCTGGATGTGTAATTGTTGTTGTGGCCATTGTGCTTGATCGACTCTTCCGTCCTGGAAAGGGATACTGATATGGTATCAATCACCATCAGTGATGTTTCTGTTATCTTCGGTAAGAAAGACAGTATTGCACTGAATGCTGCTGATCGTGGCCTGTCGCCCGCGCAGGTCAATGCCCAAACAGGGGCAACACTGGGAGTGCATAATTGTACGCTTCATGTTGAAGAAGGTGAAATTCTTGTCCTGATGGGGCTTTCGGGCTCCGGAAAATCAACACTACTCAGAACGGTGAACGGTTTGGAAAAGCCTTCGCGTGGCCAAGTTATGATTTATCATGAAGGCCATGCCTTTTGTGTTAATGCTTTGCGGCCCCAAGAATTGCAGTATCTACGTATCAACCTTGTTTCTATGGTGTTTCAGCAGTTTGGTCTACTTCCATGGCGTACTGTTGCAGATAATGTGGGGCTGGGCTTGGAAATTGCTGGAACAGCCAAAGCACGCTGTAGGGCTATTGTCATGGAACAGCTTGAGCTTGTCGGCTTGTCGGCTTGGGCTGACAGGCCGGTAGTAGAACTTTCGGGCGGTATGCAGCAGAGGGTTGGTCTTGCCCGTGCCTTTGCGACCGGAGCCCCAGTTCTGTTGATGGATGAGCCGTTCTCGGCGCTTGATCCTCTTATCCGCAAACGTCTTCAGGACGAATTGCGCGAGTTGCAGAATCGTTTGAAAAAAACCATTATTTTTGTCAGTCATGATCTTGATGAGACCATCCGTATGGGTGACCGGATTGCTATAATGAAAGATGGCCGTATTATTCAGAGCGGGAAACCCAAGGATATTGTGCTTACACCTCTTGATTCCCATGTGGCGGAATTTGTACAGCACATTAATCCGCTCACGTTTTTAACCGCAGAAGATATCATGCGCCCTTATAGCCAACAAGATGCTGCAAAAAAAAACCTATCAGCCATGGCTAAGATTGAGACGCCTCTTGGCGAGCTGGCCCAAGCGATCAATCGCATGCCAGGCAATATCGGGGTTGTCAGTAAAGGCACTCTTGTCGGTATTGTGTCTACAGAAGATATTATCGCACATGTAGCAACTCGCGAAAGATATTGATTTTCCAAATTTTTCTTATATTTTTGGTGTCTGGTTTTCTAGATTTTTGTTAATATTCTTATATGTTTACTGCCCTTCTTTCAGTGTTGGCGCAACTTATGCATTATTCTTTGTTTGACAACAATTGTTGAGTTAAATAATTATAAAAGCAGGCCGTCTTTAGATTGTGGGGTCCGGAACAAGGTTAAATTTTGGAAAAGAGCTTTCCGGCAATTTATAGAGGCCAGAATTAGAGCGGCTAGCGGCGGGGTGCATAGTTTATGCATAGCCTTGATTATCAATTCATGTGTTTAAAAAGCTGGATTGGAGGCTAGTTAATTGGTTGGCACAAGCATGGTGGTCATGTTTGTGTGCGTAATCTTTCGGCATGATGGATAATTGAATGACAAGTAAACTGGCGTTCAAAAATTTGGTCTTGAATACGGAAAAGGCGAGTGGCCTTTTGACGGCAATGGCTAATGAAAAGCGTTTGCAAATCTTATGTGAGCTTTCTGATAAAGAGTTATCAGTTGGTATGCTTGCCGAAAAAGTTGACCTTAGCCAGTCAGCCCTTTCGCAACATTTGGCAAAGCTGCGTGCTTTGAAGCTGGTTTCCACTAGAAGGCATGCACAAACAATCTATTATTCTGTTGCATCACCTATGATCACACCGGTTTTGACAACTTTGGAAGGCATGTTTTCCCGCAAGCCAGGAGCCAGAACCTGAAATCAGTTTTTCAATTGTTTAAGGCAGTTTTGCACCATGTTTCTTTATGGCATTCTGTTGTTGATTGATATTCTTGATGAGGGCTTCTTGTGAAAAACGGCCTGATTGTGTATGGGACTACAATTGCTTTTTGGTGCATTTTGTTTCAGTTGTAAATGATTGGGGCTGGTTGCTTATCTTGATCTTCCCTAAAAGGGTCTTCTCAGGCGATTATGGATGGTATTGCCAGTTTTCATGTTATTGTGGGATTCTGGCAATAGTCTGGCAATAGGCTGTAAAACTGTTCTGCCTGTGCTTTTCATCTCTTCTTGAATAGATAGGAAAGCCAGTATTGCTTTTGTTTAGAAGATTGTCATCGATAAGAGTTACTGCGATCCGCTTTATCGCAAGGCATCTGTATCTCGGCTGATACTGCGCTGAAAGTTCCTTATGTACAAGGAGGAGACATTATGGATCTTCTGGAAATTTGGCAGCCATGGGTTTATCATGCTTACCTTCAGTGCATCTCCTCTGCTGGTTCTGGAAAAGGTCAAAAATTGCGCCCGCTTACCTTGCTGTTTGGCAATGAGGAAGAGGGATTTTCTCAAGCTGTTCTTAAATAGTTGCAAACACTCCGCATTTCTATTGCGCCGGATTTTGAGAACCTAAGTATGGCAACAACATTAGATATATTATCCTTGTCCGTATTACCGACTATAGACGTTTAGCAAGTTTTTTTGAAAAGCTGGACAGTTGGGGCTGTATGCGCTTTTAGTTTTTTATAGCGTCTTCTGTTTCGGTCTGCGCGAGCAGACGGTTCAGCATGGCTTCAGAACTAGGTGCACGTTCTGAACGGGTAATAAAACCACCGCCTAGGGTGCGTGCATCATCGCTTTTGCTCGAATAAAGGACACAAGCCTGTCCTGGAGCAACACCGCTTTCTCCATCTGGAAGCTCTACCCAGAATCCTGTGCCATCATGATACAAAATAGCCGTGCATGCAGGGCGTGTTGAGCGGACCTTGGCAGCAATTTTTATGCTGTGACGGGAAAAAATAGTTATATCTTCATCGCCAAGCCAGTTCACATCACGCAAATAGATCTTGTATGTTTGCAGCGCGTCGCGCGGGCCAACAATGACTCTAGCATTCTTCGCATCGAGATGAATAACATAAAGAGCATCTCCTGTTGCAATACCTATGCCACGGCGCTGGCCTACAGTAAATTTCAATATACCACTGTGGCTGCCAAGTACACGCCCGTCAATATGTACAATATGTCCGGGATTAGCTGCCTCTGGCTTTAGGCGTGTTATAATATCGGAATAATGCCTTTGCGGAATAAAGCAGATATCCTGACTATCACGCTTTTGCGCGACAGATAGCCCCATTGCCTCAGCAAGCTTGCGCACTTGGGCCTTAGGAAGGTTGCCTAGCGGAAAACGTAGATAATCAATCTGCTCCTGTGTTGTTGTAAACAAAAAGTAGCTTTGATCCCTGTCTGCGTCAATGGGCCTGTAAAGGGCTCTGTGCGTGCCATTGGCTGCACTGCGGATATAGTGGCCTGTTGCAAGAGCATCAGCCTTAAGTTCACGTGCTGTTTCTAGGAGATCGGAAAATTTTATGTTCTGATTGCAGGCAACACATGGAATCGGTGTTTCTCCGTGAGCGTAGCTTTCTACAAAAGGATTAATGACTGCCTCACGGAAACGTGCTTCGTAATCAAGTACATAATGCGGAATATCGAGCGTTTCACAAACGCGCCGCGCATCTTCGATATCTTGCCCCGCACAACATGATCCTGCCCGGTGTATTGCCGCTCCATAGTCATAAAGCTGTAACGTTACGCCAATAACATCGTAGCCTTCCTGTTTGAGTAGACCCGCAACAACCGAAGAATCAACACCGCCGGACATAGCAACGACTACCCGTGTATCTTTTGGCCTGCCGGGAAGATCAAGGCTGTTTAAGGACATGAATGCTACCTTTCAGAAACTAGGCATATATAATTGGTGTGATACAGAATATCTTGCAGTGAAAAGCTTCTTTTCCATTATAATCTATACCTGAATTTGGCCTTATAGGTAGGCTTTTTGCGCTATAATTTAAGTGACAACATATGTATGTGCTTTCTATTCGTTCTATAATCTTTGTGAGAAAATTAAAATATCTATCAAGCTTTAAGGTTATTTTTTTGAAAAAAATAATTAATATATTGATATAATTATACTATTTTATCTTTTCATGTATACTTATGTTAAGTTGGGGGTTTAGCCGGTTTAGGTAATTCTTAAAGTTCAATCCTTAGAGTTAAGGCTTATGATTGGATCCTTGAAGTAGAGCAGAATATACAATGACCGGTCTTGTAAGATCACGTGTGAAATATGTCATAGGTCCGGATGGAAGTCCCTTGACCATAATTGATCTACCGCCTTCCAATACAAGGCGTTGGGTTATCCGCCGTAAAGCAGAGGTCGTAGCAGCAGTCAGAGGTGGGTTGCTGAGTCTGGAAGATGCATGCTGTCGTTATGCATTAACTATTGAAGAATTTTTATCGTGGCAATTATTAATTGACGAACATGGGTTGGCTGGATTGCGAATAACACGTATTCAGCAGTACCGCCATTAAATTGGCTGCAAAAAGCAGGAAAGCGATTTTCATTATTTAATGGCATTAATACAAATTGACGAACCGTTTATTCCATAAACGGTTCGGTAGTTTTTATGAATATTATTTTATTTTGATCTTTTAGCCGCTAATGTAAACAGGTAACTGATTATGTTGCCTGTATTAGCACTGTTACTCCAATTGCTAAAACCAAATTGCTTCTTATATGCCCTTCCGATCTTGCACAGTACATAATATCGAATCTTACGTACGCTTAACCGTGAGAGTACAGGAAATAAAGTCAATTTCGATAGATCAAGAAACAGGTTTTAAATTGAGATTCTCGCTATTTTCTTGCAATCTGTTTATTAGCTAACGGGCACCAGAACTAGACCAATGCAAAATATCTACCAAATTATGGCGCGGCGCTGCACAAATGTTATGCTGTCTTATAAAATACCTGTTCTTCACGCTGCTTCAGTGCTTGGGCGCGCTCGAGCTCGGTTTGTATCTGTTGTATACTGAGTTCGGCAGCATTTTTTTGCTTTTGAAGATTATGCACGGAACTCAGCAAATTTTCTCGTCGCTGGCGAGCTGTCTTTGCAAGGACCGGATAGGCAAAATGTTCGACATCAGTAATGCCGGTTTTTTTCTCTTCCGTTGTAATTTGCGTTTCAAGCTCGTCAGCCATATGCTCAAATTCCGAGAGCATGTTTTCCAATTGTAAAACATGGCGGCGTTTTTCGCGAAGCTGAAATATTTTCAATCTGACAAAACTTGTCTGCGACTTCATAACTCTCATTATCTTCCTCAACTGTTTCTGGCTGAACGGCCAGATTAAAGTGCACTATAGAACTTGAAAATGCATTCTGCTCGCCGCTTTGTAACCGGATTCTCCTCATCCTCTGCCTTTAGTTGTTTTTAATTTCCTGTCCGCCATAATGAAGTGAAAACAGGTTGATTCCTAATTGAACGTTGATGAGTATAGGCGAAGGAAGTTTAAAGCTCGGTAAATAATTTACCCGTAACTTCTGTATGATATTTTTGTCTACTGCAGCAGTAAAGAGAAAAGATTAGTTTTCCTTTCAGACTAGAGATATTAACTAGCCGGTTGGTCCGTAAAACAAATTTCTTTTCTCATTAAAATGCTTTGTTCCGGAAGTACATGAAAAATATGCGGAGACTTATAAATGAATTTCAGTAATTGGTCCAATCAGCTAGCAAGAATAAATACAAGTCTAACTCAACCAAAACTGTGTTAATTAATTATCTGAAAATAATCTTTATAAATTCAAAAATAGCAATGACTAAAAAATTCAAAGCTAAGCTTTAATTTATAACGAAATTGTCAATAGCTTTGATAGCATTCCGGTGTTAGATCAGAATCTGAGTATCAAAAGTAGTCTGCTCTATATTTAAAAAATCCTATTGCTAAAGAGAAATACCATTTGTTAACCATTTTTATGCAATCTTAAGAAAACGCGCAATGACTGTTCCGAGTGCTGCCAAACTGATGAGCTTTTTCTGTTCAAAAGATTGTTTTTAATGGTTATTTTTTAACGGTCTGCCTGCAGCTTGACCCATCAAGGATATACCCCGATTTCGGGTAGCGGAAAGGGAATATGAAATGCGTATACTGCTGATTGAAGATGACAACGCGACGGCACAGAGTATAGAACTGATGCTGAAGTTAGAAAATTTTAATGTTTATACAACAAATTTTGGTGAAGAAGGTATTGATCTTGGTAAACTGTATGATTATGATATCATTTTGCTTGATCTGAATCTTCCAGATATGTCCGGTTATGAGGTATTGCGTACGCTGCGTCTTTTGAAGATAAAGACTCCAATTCTTATTCTTTCTGGCATGGGCGAAACTGAAGACAAAGTGCGCGGGTTAGGCTTCGGTGCCGATGATTATGTGACAAAGCCTTTTCATAAAGATGAGTTGCTTGCACGTATTCATGCTATTGTACGCCGTTCGAAAGGGCATGCCCAGTCAATTATCGTGACAGGTGATCTTCTGGTTAATCTTGATGCCAAGACTGTTGAAATTGCTGGTCATCCGGTTCATTTGACCGGTAAGGAATATCAGATGCTTGAGCTTTTATCCTTGCGTAAGGGTACAACCCTGACCAAGGAGATGTTCCTTAATCACCTTTATGGTGGTATGGATGAACCTGAGCTCAAGATTATTGATGTTTTTATCTGTAAGTTACGCAAAAAACTTGATGCTATTTCCGATGGTCAGAATTATATTGAAACCGTATGGGGCCGTGGTTATGTCCTACGTGAGCCAGTTGGTGAGATTATGCAGGAAACAGCATAAAAGCCATAAAATTGCAGATTTTAATGTTGAGATCAGGTCGTCACCCCTGATGAAATCAGCTTCATTGAACCTGGAGCTTTTGTTTCACTCTCTAGATATTTTACTTGGCAGAAAAAATAATCTGGTGTTCCGTCACAGTGAGATGCACCGATATTTCGGTTATTTTTGCGAGCAGGAGCGTATAATAGAACTGAATACTGTGCACACCAATTGGCTCTGCAGGGATTTTCCCGCCATATAGTTCCATAAATCTCGACGGGACATGCGGCATTTTACCGGTGCAGACAATCCTGAAACTGGGATGTCGGCTTCCCTGTTGCAGTGTCAGATCGATATTTCCACCGCGCGGAATAGAGGCATTAGCAAGCAAAATCAGGTTAAGCAGCAGTTTAACTTCGTTTTTTGGAAGAAGCAGGCGTGGTCCATTCCATGAAAGATCTGCTTTTTCAGTATCCATGTATTTTTGTGTGACATTTTCTGCATCGCCAGTATCGATTTCGGTATTTTCTGAGCTGGCTGCCCCAAAGGCAATACGCATGAATTGCAGCCGGTTGGAGGCACTTGTGCCTGATATTCGAATAAGCTGCAAGGCGTCCTCCTTCGCTCCGCCTTCATCATAAAGTTCCATGGCATTATTTATGGCTCCTAGGGGAGAGATAAGATCATGACAGATACGGCTACACAACAGCGCGCCAAGATCCATGGCAGAAAGCGAAACAGCAAGAGGCATTAAAGAGGAACTCCAATTTTAAAATACACTCTGTATCATTTCATGACAAATATTAATATTTAATGAGATTCTACTCTGGCAGAGTAAGCTTATAGACCTATTTCAAATGGTTATGTCAAGGTTATCAGAAATAGTATTTTTCTGCCGTAAAAAAACAAGCTATCTTAACATATCAATCAGGATAAATTGGCTTTTTTTATTTTGTTTAAGAATTTGAACAGTTTTATAATTTAAGTCGTAGTAGATTCAGGCATTTTGACCTATTATCGTCTGAGTTGTATAAAAACTGAGGTGAAATCTTATGTTATTTCTGAACCGGTCTCTTATACAAATAATATCTGTTTTTTTTCTCTATTCTTTGTTTGGTCTGTTATTTTCATTTGAAGTAATAGCCCAACCTCAATTTCCAGATGATCAATATACTGTCCAGGAAATTATTGATTCAGGGCATCATTTTTTTGGAGAAACATCAGGTGGTCTTGCAACTGCCATTGAGAAAATTTTCCAAAAATACAGCCTGCCCAATGGTTATCTTCTTGGGGAGGAAGGATCGGGTGCCTTTTTTGGGGGTCTGACTTACGGTGAGGGAGTACTCTATACCAAAAATGTCGGTGTCCATAAGATATTCTGGCAGGGGCCTTCGATTGGTTGGGATTTCGGGGGTCAAGGGTCGCGCGTCATGGCCCTTATCTACCATCTGGATAATGTTGATAATATTGGGGGGCGCTATGGCGGTATCTCTGGCTCTGCTTATTTTATTGCCGGTATAGGACTTCATATCCTCAAGCGTGGTAATATCTTATTTGTACCTATTCGTACTGGTGTTGGTGCAAGGTTTGGCATTAATGTAGGATATCTAAAACTGACCTCAAAACCAACGTGGAATCCATTTTGAAATAACGGGATTCGCTTTTATGATAACTGTGCCGTTATTTTGTTTTTTATTGTTGGCGCTTTTACAGTAGCAATTTTACTAATGCTCCTCTCTCTGTTTTATGGAATCACACCCTATTTTGCCATATGAACTACTGCTTTCCTTGACGAAGGTTGAAACGCAAGTTTAGACTGATCGGTACGGCACTGCGACGGCCTATGGGAAATATTGTTAGGGATTTTGCATTGACAGGTGCCGTTCGGGTATGACCGCACTTATTGGGGCAACTTCTATTTCTAGATTGCATTGTTTTTGCGCTCCTCGCCCCTTTCTATACCCTCCTATGTAACAATAGCCGCAAGGTGAGCAAGGCAGAATAGGAGCAGGATGGGAAGCAGACTCGGTTTTAGTTGGCTCGTCGGGGCATCGATTTCTTTTGCTGCAGCGGCAATGATATAAACTGGCATATTATTATTTTGTATTTCATCAATAAGCACACTCTAATGTATGTCCGTTTTCCAGTCAGTTACAGAAATCCAGCCATTATTAATGGTAAGCGCTGCAACGCCAAGCCGCTTGAGATAATGTACCGTTTCATTTAATGGCCGGTTTGTTATGCTGAGAATAAAGCTTTAACCATATAATATTGGCAGATTGAGGCAAGCATATTGCGAGTAGCTTCATAAAACTTCTGGTAATCATTGCGATAGTTTTGTGCTTATTCTGCGATAAATTCCCTGCCATCTTCTGGATTATGAAATTGGATATTACCTGAAAAAGGAAACGATACCGGTTTATTATACTAGTATCGTATAATGGCTGAAAGCGGTCATTTTATGTAGTTGGCTATTAAGGGAATTTCATATAGGGCACCGACTGGTATAATCCGCATTAGTTTATGAAAGATTATATGAATTGAAACATTTTTTACCGCAAGAAGCACCTTGGCTGTTTGACAGTAATCTGCAGGCTTTACTTGAAGCCTGCAGTCAAGGAGGGGAAGAGGCCCGTGTCGTTGGCGGTGCCGTGCGCAATACATTGCTTGGGGAATCTGTAAGTGATATTGATATTGCAACTACGACCTTTCCGCAAGAAACAGCAAAGCGGGCAAAAAAGCTTGGATTTCAGGTTGTTCTTACAGGAGTTAATTTTGGTACAGTGACAGTGATTGCCAGGGGGCAATCCTATGAGGTTACAACCTTGCGAGCAGATATGGAAACAGATGGCCGCTATGCAAAAGTCTGCTTCAGGCGCGATTGGAAAGTCGATGCCGAGCGGCGCGATTTTACAATCAATGCCCTTTATGCTGACAGAAATGGCAGAATTTATGATGATGTCGGTGGTTTGAAGGATATTGAAAAACGGATTTTGCGTTTTATCGGCAATGCAGAAGACCGTATTCGTGAGGATTATCTGCGAATTCTGAGGTTTTTCCGTCTTTTTGCATGGATCGGTGTGGGATACCCTGATCCAGAGGCGCTTAAGGCATCAGCTCGCCTTAAGGAAGGGCTGCACGGTCTTTCAGCTGAACGTGTCTGGAGCGAGCTGAAAAAGTTATTTTGTGCGCCTGACCCTGTGCGCAGCCTGATGTGGATGCACCAGAGCAGAGTTTTGACAGTCGTGCTTCCTGAAATGGAAAAATGGGGTATTGATTCTATTAATGCCTTGGTTGATACGGAAAAGACATTGTCTTGGAAGATTGATCCTATGCTGCGGCTTCAAAGTATTGTGTTGCCTGATGTTGTGCGGATGAAAGCAATGAGCAGGCGTTTACGGTTTTCCAATGCGGAGAAAAATCGTCTTGTCCAGTGGGCTATGGCAAGCCCCATACAAGGCGATATGCCCGATCAGAAATTGAAGGAGCATATTTATCGGGAAGGACGTCAGCCAGTTCTTGATAGGCTGCAACTCACTTTTGCAGGTATGCGTGCTCGCATTGCAGATGATGGAAATGCCCTGTTTGCAGTGGATCATTATACACGGCTTGACTTCATTACTCGAAACTGGAAAATACCGGTTTTCCCGGTCAATGGTCAGGATCTTCTGGCACTTGGCTTCAATCAGGGGCCAGAAATCGGCAGCATAATGGCTGAACTGAAAAACTTATGGATTGCTTTCGGTTTTCAGCAGGATAAGGCAGCCTTGCTTTCTTTTGTCAGAAAAAAAGCCTCCTGCGATAGATAGCCTAAAAGACTTTGGCCTTATGGCTAGCGTACTGCTGGCAGCAGCGATTAGGGGGGGGGGATAGCTTCTATATTTCTGTTATCTGAAGGCATTTTTCTAATGCATCTCATCTTTATTCATTATCTTAAGATGTTAGGATAGGTTTTTTCAAGAGAGATAAGGAATCTAACCGGCGCGTTTCCTGCATATCCTGTCAAAATAATTCTGCAGTTTGTCGCGGAAGGGAAAATGCATACAATTTCTAATAATCACAGGTGTCTG
>QENA01000002.1 GCA_003331045.1 Candidatus Tokpelaia sp. JSC189 | reverse complement strand
CCAAACATGGTGCGTTCGTAGAACGGTGAGTTAGCATGGTTAAGTTTTCTTCTTGACATACTTTAGCAGCAATCAATCAAAGAGCTTGAGCGTGTGTATCAAAGGGAAAGGGGTGTGTGACAATTTCCGCAATCCAGATGAATAGAAGGTGATATTTCTACCAAAGATTGGCTGGTTTCCATATTACAAGAGCAAGAATCCGCCGAGGTGATCCAGTGATTTTCCAGCCTTCTGAAGAAGATTTTGGCGAGGAAAGAACAATCATAAAGGATGGCCTTTTGAAAAATTCCCGTGTGATGCGGTTTACGGGTTATATAATTTTCCTGAGATACCTATTGGCAGATTTTATTTTTTGCTTGGTCCAGTTATGGCTTCTGCTGATACTGCTTATATTATAATTGAAGGATGTGGCGGACATGGCGCAATTCCTGAAAAAGAAACTGATTCAATTATTGCAGCCTCATCAATTGTCATGGCATTGCAGACAATTATTTCACGCAATGTCTCGCCGCTGGACACGACAGTTGTCACGGTTGGGTTGTTTTAGGGTGGCTCTGCATCCAATATCATTCCCGATTCAGTCAAACTTCGCTCGTTAATGAAAAAGCTGAAGCTTTTGGCGAGCAAGTGCGATTCACACGGGTTTTTTAATAGTTTTATTAGTGGATTTTCCAGCTATTTTATTCTGTTTGGTATATCCTTGGCCTTTCGTTTTAGTTGCATTGCTTTGTATTCGGCAGTATATAATGTGTGATGGGCATTACTAGTGAAATCTGACTATTTGCAAAATTGCGACTAGTTTGTTTAAAACAGTGACGCAAGAAATTTCTTGTATCGGCATCCTAGCGGTTATTGTACTGTCTTTTATAATTATCCGGCAAGTTTTGAAAAATCTGCAACCTGTATCATGAGAGCACGGACGCGTGCCAGAAGCGCTAGCCTGTTGGCTCTTATTGTTATATCTTTATCATTGATTTGAATCTTTTCAAAGAATAGATCAACTGGTTCTCTCAGGGAAGCGAGGGAAGTGAGGGCTGCTGAAAAATCTCCTTCTGCGAGGATAGGGGCAATTTTTTTCTCTGCTTTGATAATAGCATTATATAAGACAATTTCTTCTTTTCGCAAAAACTGGGTAGGTTTCACCATTTCAGCAATGACTGTTTTCTTTCTTGTTTCCACATCAAGAATGTTGGCAGCGCGTTTTGCACAACCAAGCAGCTTTTTCCCATTATCTGTATTGATAAAGATAATTAGTGCCTCGATACGGCGCACTATCTGCTGAAAATTATCAGTCTGCGGTGTCAGAACAGCATTAATTGCATCGTACGGTGTGCCCTCTTCCCGCAGATAGATTTTGAGACGGTCATGGAAGAAACAAAGTAGATCTTGCAGAACTAGATTGGCTTTTGCAATCAGCTCTTTTTCATATTTTCTTTTCTGCAGAGACACTGCATTGCTGATATCCTGTACTCTATTGAGTTCAGAGGTATTATCCGATAAAAGTCTCTGTTCGTAAGCCGCAAGATTATGCTCGACAAGATGGCAGATCAGAAGCTGTACTGCTTCCTGGAGCAGCGGCATAAGATGGATATTCCATTCTTGCGCGAGCGCAAGGCGGATAACACCGAGCGCTGCCCGCCGCAATGCATAGGGATCCTTTGAACTGGTAGGCCTTTCATTGATTAACCAGAAACCAACAAGTGTATCAATTTTATCAGCAAGCGCAACTATGATCGAGATCGGCTCGTGTGGCACGGCATCTGTCGGGCCCTGTGGCTTGTAGTGATCTTCAATTGCTTGAGAAACATTTTTGCTCTCACCCTGTAGAAGAGCATATTTGTGTCCCATAATACCCTGCAGTTCTGGAAATTCAGTGACAACTTCAGTCTGAAGATCAGCTTTGGCTAATACTGCTGCCCGGCGAACAAGCTTGGCATTAATGCTGACAAGCGGAGCAATTTTTGCAGCTAGAGCAGCGATGCGGGTAACACGGGCTCCTTGCGTCCCCAGTTTAGTATGAAATGTTACATGAAGATGGTCAAGTCGTGCCATACGCTGGTCTAGAGGTTTTTTCAGATCAAGCTTGAATCTCTCAGCTGAGGCGGAAAGCCTATTTAGATCGGGCAGCGGCATTTGGTCGGTGCGCCAGAAGTACAGGGCATCAGCAATGCGCGCTCGCACGATCTTGCCATTACCGGCAGCAACTTCCTTGCCGCCATCCTTTGCTTCAATATTAGAAACCAGGATAAAATGATTAGAAAGATTATTTTTTTCATTGGGCTTGCGAGTGACAAAACATTTTTGGTTGGTGCGGATAGTGAGACGGATAATCTCCGGTGGGATAACCAGAAACCTTTCCTCAAACTCACCCATCAGTACAACAGGCCATTCAACAAGCCCTGCCACTTCTTCGGCAAGGTCTTCATCTTCGACCAGATTAAGCCCTTGCGCAAAACTTAGATTACGTGCATCCGTAAGGATGATTTCCTTACGGCGGTTAGCATCAAGAATAACTTTCGCCTTTTCCAGTTTTATGGCATAATCGCTAAACCGGTGCACAGCAATTGGTTTGAAGCTGCTCATGAAGCGGTGGCCATAGGTTACATTACTGGAGCGGATGTCACCTATCTCAAAATCAATTATCTCAGACTCGGTATTCGTTGAAAACAGACACAGGATTGAATGCAGTGGCCGGATCCATCGTAATGCACCGGGTTTGGCCGAAGTTACTCCCCAGCGCATGGATTTAGGCCAAGGAAAATTGTAAATGATATCTGGCAGCACGTCGGCAATGATTTCTTGTGCCTTGCGCCCATGGCAGATTGTTCTGATAATATAGTAATCGCCTTTCTTGGGGTCGGTGGCAATTTCAGCTTTTGATATGTCATCAAGCTTGGCAGCATGCAGAAAACCATCAATGGCCGCTTTAGGTGCATTGATAGAAGGTCCTTTGCGTTCTTTTTGGATTTCACCGGATTTTGTGGTAAGTCCCCGTATATCCAGTGTCAGGCGGCATGGTGTCCAATATTCACGCGCGGCTTCATAGATCAAGCCAGCATCAACGAGCTTTTTTGTCACAAGATTTTTAAGATCGCCTGCTGCCTTGCGCTGTATGCGAGCTGGAATTTCTTCAGAAAAGAGTTCAAGGAGGAGATCAGGCATCAGCGTGCGCTTTCTGCATTATAGGTACCGCCCGCTTCTGTCTGGAGAAATGCTCGGCCGCACTGGCGAGCAAGATTGCGCACACGCAGGATATAACGCTGCCGTTCGGTTGCCGATATGACACCGCGTGCTTGCAACAGGTTGAAAACATGGCTTGCTTTGATGCATTGGTCATAGGCAGGCAGAACACATAGATGCAGGCCGCCCGGTTCTTTAGGTTCTCCTGCTGCAAGGATAGCCGCACATTCGCGCTCTGCATCAATAAAATGGCGGTACAGAAGGTCTGTATCGGCAAACTCAAAATTAAAGCGCGAGTATTCTTGCTCGGCCTGCCGGAAGATATCGCCATAGCTAATGCGGTTTCTTCCTGTTTGTCCGTTGAAATTAAGGTCATAAATACTGTCAACGCCCTGCAAATACATGGCAATGCGCTCAAGCCCATAGGTCAGTTCACCTGATACGGGCGAACACTCAATGCCGCAAACCTGTTGAAAATAGGTAAATTGTGATATCTCCATACCGTCACACCAACATTCCCAGCCCAGCCCCCATGCCCCCAGGGTAGGGCTTTCCCAGTCATCTTCAACAAAGCGTATGTCATGTAGGTCGGTATTGAGGCCGATTGCCTGCAAAGAACCAAGATACAGTTTCTGTAGATCTGGTGGAGATGGTTTGAGCAGAACCTGAAACTGGTAATAGTGTTGAAGTCGATTTGGATTCTCACCATACCGTCCGTCGCTAGGGCGCCGCGATGGTTGTACATAAGCAGCTTTCCATGGTTTGAGGCCAAGCGCGCGCAAGGTTGTTGCTGGGTGAAATGTACCGGCGCCCATCTCCATGTCATAAGGTTGAAGAATGGCGCAGCCATATTTGGCCCAGTAGTTTTGCAGGATCAGAATCAGCCCCTGAAAAGAATGGCTGGGATCTAGATGCTCAGGCAGGTTCACAGGATAACCCTCTTTCATGTGAACGGAAAGTTGCCAAATGGCAAACCGATTTTTGAATTTTTATCGTGTATTTTGTTGAAGCAAGCAGGTCAACCACCTTGGCTGATATTCCCGGTCGGATTTTCTTTTTCTTTCAGGCCATGCTGCAGTTTTTTTTGGATATGGATACGTTCCACCGACTCGGGATTGCCTGCAAGGGCGTGTTTCCACTGAAAAGTTGCTTCAAGCTTACGTCCTATCTGCCAGTAGGCATCACCTAGATGATCGTTGATAGTAGTATTTTCTGGTCGCATTTTGACCGCTTTTTCAAGCTCCTTGACAGCATCCGTATAACGTCCGAGCCTGTAATAGGCCCAACCAAGAGAATCAACGATATAACCATCCTGTGGGCGCGATTCTTTCGCCTTTAGTACCATTTCCAAGGCTTCGTCAAGATTTATATTACGGTCGATCAGGGAATAGCCAAGATAATTGAGCACCTCTGGTTGTTCAGGATAAAACTCCAGTGCCTTGCGGAAATTAGGCTCTGCCTTGTTCCATTCTTTTAGCCGCTCATAGGCAACACCACGATGATAGAAAAGACTCCAACTGTCCTTCTGGTTTGTGTTGAGCTGGTCAATCATGTGATGATCAAGAACCTTGATAGCTTCCTCATAGCGTGAGTTTTGTATGTAAATGCCGGAAAGGACAACCAGTAGCTGTTTATCCTTTGGATAAAGAGCAACAAGTCGATTAAGATTGGTGATTGCCTTGTCAATTCTACCAGAATCAGCCAGATTTAGGGAAAGGCGCAAGCTTGCATCACGGAAATAGGGCGAATTTCTTGCCACATCCTGATAAAAAATGATTGCCTGGTCTGGTTGGCCCGATTTAATGGCCAATTCGGCAAGCTGGAAAAGCGTTGCATTATTATCGGGCCGCATGGCAAGTGCGATATTCAGGTAAATACCTGCATAAGCCTCGCCGCCAGCACGGTTGATAAAAGTTCCGACATTGTAGATTGCTTCTGCTGCTCCTGCCACAACTTTTGGTATAAGGCGGTTCGGCTTTTTGCCTCGTTCAATCTGTTCTCGGAAATTGCGCAGGGCATTACGGTCTGAAAGGAGAGTTTCTGCGTCTTTCAGAAGATTGATTGCTTCCTCCTGTTCATTATTGCGCAATTTGAAAGATGTATAGGCCATAATGATCCGCTCATAGGTATCAGGGGCTATTGCTTTGCCCTTTTGATCCTTGATTGACTGCTGGAATGCTTCATTTGCTGCCTTTTTCTGGCCGTTAAGATCGTACATGAGAGCTAGATGGTAATTACGGAACAATTCATACCAGCTTGGGCCTTTAAACTCTTTAAGCTGTCTTAATGCATCTTGGCGGTTACCACTGCCATAATTTGCCCAAGCCGATAAAAGTGTGCTGATAAGCTGGTCCATAACATCAGGATCTGTATATTGTATATCAGCCTTGGCCTGTGTGAAACGCTGTCTGTTGAATGAGTCAGCTGCAAGTGCCAAACGTGCAATCCACCCGATATCATTATTGCTGCGCAGTGAGGCAGCCAACTTGACCGCTTTTTTGAACTTGCCTGTTGCCAACAGGTTGAGCATCAGCTTCTGTTCAATCAGTGTATTGCCGGGATCATAGGAGAGCGCTTGGCGAAAATAATCAATAGCAATGTCAATATTGTTATCTTCACTTGCAACATAGCCGGCCAGATAGGCACCCGAAAAAGAATCTGCCGGAGAAAATCTGGGAGAATTCGTCCAAGCATCCGAAGAAGCAAGCAGCGTTGCCGCCATCAGAAGAGAGCAAAGGCGAAAAAGCATTTTGCAGTCCATAGGATTTTATTCCCGTTTTAATATTTACAGATAATTCTAACTTTTCCGGAAAATGGTGAAAAACATTTCATATGATATCATAAAGTTCGGAAAATTGAAAGTAATGTATCTTTCTGATCACCTCTTTCCCATGATTTATTGTGGCAGATACGCAATAAGCTCAGCTTATACGACTGATACAGAAGTCAACTGTCTCGATTAGAGCATCTTTTTGCTGGCTTGCTTCAAGTGGTAATAAGGCCCGATGTGCCTGTTCACCAAAATGACGCGCTTGTCTGATCGTATCATCAAGGCTCCGGTGTTTTTTCATGAGCATAAGGGCTGTTTCCAGTGCTGCATCATTATGTTCGCCCTCTTCCATGGCTTTTTTCCAGAAAAGTCGCTCATCCTGAGAGCCGCGAGCATAGCTGAGAATAACCGGCATGGTGATTTTGCCTTCCCGGAAATCATTACCAGTGTTCTTTCCCAGATTGTCTGAGCTGCCGCTATAATCCAGCGCGTCATCGGCTAGCTGAAAGGCAAGCCCCAAACTGGTTCCATAGTTAGCAAGAGCAGAACGGGTTGTGTCATCTCGGCCGGCAATAATAGGTCCGACTTCAGCTGCAGCTGAAAAAAGAGCTGCTGTCTTGGCATTAATAACGGTAAGATACTCCTTCTCACTGGTTTCCATACGCTTTGCTACGGCAAGCTGCATCACTTCTCCCTCAGCAATAATCGCAGCAGCATTTGAAAGAACACCAAGACAGTTCAAAGAACCAATCCCTACTATCATTTTGAAAGCCTGTCCCAGAAGAAAATCCCCGACAAGCACACTCGCCTGATTACCCCATATCATACGTGCCGTGGACTTCCCACGGCGCAATCCGCCTTCATCCACCACATCATCATGTAACAGCGTAGCTGTGTGCATAAATTCAACCGCCATGGCTAGTGTGATGTGATGGGCACCATCATAGCCAAACATTCTGGCTGCGGCTAGTGTTATCATCGGGCGCAGGCGTTTGCCTCCTGAGGATATCAGATGATTGGCTACTTCCGGAATCATTTCAACATCTGAACCGGATTTTGCAAGGATCAACTGGTTGACAGCCAGCATGTCATGACGTGTCAATTCGACTAATGGTTGAATAGACGCCTGTATATTTTTCTTATCCCGTTTGGTTGCTGCAACCAATTGTATTGTCTCCTATCGAATTTTGCGGTTGCACCATAGGATAGAGGCTAGATTTGCTCAAGCGGCAATTTATCCAAAATAGTTATGTGATAATTTTGCGAAAAATGGTATTTGATATCAATACTACAGTTGCCTATGCTGTTCACCCTGACGCTGATAGCATCATGGCTCTTCGGATTTTCTGTTATTTATTAGGAAACTATATCCTGAAAATAGGTCACATGGATGGTTGAAAAGGAGACTACGGATATATTTCACCGCGGTGGTTTTTATCTGGTTCAGCCAGTCAGACAGGGCCATAGAGCGGGTGTTGATGCCATGATCCTTGCAAGTTGTGTGCCGAACGGCTTTGCGGGCAGGCTTGCTGATCTAGGCAGCGGTGCAGGAGCGGTGGGGCTTGCTGTGCTTTCACGCTGCCCGACAGCACAGGCAATACTGGTTGAAAATTCATCCTTCATGCTTTCTTTTGCGCAAAAAACTCTTGCCCATCCCGACAATGCTGCTTTTCGCAGAAGATTGAGTATTCTGGAGGCCGATGTCACACTGACCGGCAGAGCACGAAGCGAAGCAGGTCTTGTCGATAATAGTTTTGATTTTGTGATCATGAATCCACCTTTCAACAGCCAAACAGACAAAGTTAGCCCGGACAGTGAAAAAGTCAAAGCTCATGTTATGTATGAAGGTTTGTTTGATGCTTGGCTGCGCACAGCAGCAGCTATTGTTCGGCCTCAAGGCAACATAGGGCTTATTGCCCGGCCATTCTTTATTGCTGAAATTCTGGCAGCCTTGAAAGGGCGTTTTGGCAGAGTTAGAATTGTGCCTATCTGTCCACGTTGCTCGCAAGCAGCTATCCGTGTTATTATTGTCGCAACAAGGGCAAGCCGTGCCGGTTTGCAGCTAATGCCACCCCTTATCCTGCATGAAAGAGAAGCGAATGCCTTTACGCCACGCGCTGATGATATAAACAATGGATGCCTGAGCCTTTGGGATGGAGTCTGATCAGGTCTTGCTATTATTAGGGATGATTATTGCACTGGAAAAAATGTGAGAGTGCTCTGTTTTAGAAATTGCCTTATGAGCAGGGTTCTGATTTTATGGCCTTTAATATTTTCATGTAAACTGTTCCGGAGATGTGTAAGGCTTTTGTTCATCTCTAGTCGTGGCTGCTATTGCAGAAGGAGATCGCTTTGGTAAATCTGGTAAAATGTTTGATCCCACGTTTTTTGCGTTCAAAACGGGTTGAAATACCGGTTGTTCGTCTGCAGGGCATGATTATCGCCCAAGCATCACCAATCAAAAATATCTTATCGTTAAGCAGATGTACGATAGCATTGGAAAAAGCATTTTCTGACAGAAAGGCACCTGCTGTTGCCCTTGCGGTCAATTCGCCAGGAGGCTCTCCTGTTCAGTCGCGACTTATTTTCCAGCGTATCCGCGATTTGGCGGAAGAGAACAAAAAACAGGTACTGGTTTTTGTTGAGGATGTCGCTGCTTCCGGCGGTTATATGATTGCCTGTGCAGGGGATGAAATTTATGCTGATCCTGCCTCTATTGTTGGTTCTATCGGGGTTGTTTCTTCTTCCTTCGGGTTTCCTGAACTGCTTAAAAAAATCGGAGTTGAGCGCCGTGTGCACACGGCAGGCAGAAATAAGGTTTCGCTTGATCCTTTTCTGCCGGAAAAGAAAACTGATATCGAACATCTCAAAGTCTTGCAGCTTGAAATTCATGAAACATTCATCAGCCTTGTGAAAGAGCGGCGCAATGAACGGCTTCTAGATGACGGTAGTCTTTTTACCGGCCTATTCTGGACAGGAGTCAAGGGCAAGGAGCTGGGACTTGTTGATGGACTCGGGGATATCTATTCTGTCCTAAAAGCACGCTATGGCAAAGAAACCCGGCTACGGCTAATCTCGTCTCCACGTAGTCTGTTCAGTTGCAAATCTGGAGGTGGTATTCAGGCACAGCTGGGAGCTGATGTCATTGACGGGTTGGCAGTAATTGCGGAGGAACGCGCTTTACGTGCCCGATACGGCCTTTAAGAATACACTCCGTTCCTTGGAAGGAAAGAACTATATCCAATTTGGATGCAAGGAAAAAAGTTCCGATTTTTTATGCCTACCGTTTATTCAGGTACCCTTCGGGATATACCATCCGGCACTTGCTTCGCTGTTGGGTAATACTACTTCGAACGGGATTAGATATGTTCGAGTTTCATAAAACATCATTGGTACTGCAGCAGAGTAGTTCTGTCATTGTGCATGCCCCGGTCAAAATCAATCTAGCTTTGCATGTTGTAGGCCGAAGACCTGATGGTTATCATCTGCTTGAAAGTTTGGTGGCTTTTAGCCCCGATGGTGATGATCTTGAAATTGAACAGGCGGATTGCGATAGTTTTTCAGTTAGTGGGCCCTTTGCCACATCTCTTGGCAGTGATTCGGATAATCTCGTTATAAAAGCGCGTGATGCACTGCGCAGCGCGAGCGGTGGTAGTTTTGGGCCTGTTGCGATTCGCTTGGTAAAAAAATTGCCGGTATCATCAGGGCTTGGTGGTGGTTCATGTGATGCAGCGGCAACACTAGCCGGTTTGCAGGCTCTTATGCCAACCAGGTTTGGCCCAGTGGCTCTTTTGCGATGTGCCCCTACGCTTGGTGCCGATGTATTGATGTGCCTTGCTGGCATTTATCAGAAATCAGCACTGCTGGTTCGAGGAATTGGGGAAGATATAGAGACTCTGTCTGACTTTCCAGTACTACACCTTGTTTTGCTCAATTCCGGTATTGCTGTTTCAACACCCAAGGTTTTTGCTAGGCTTGAAAGGCGGCAGAACGCACCACTCATCTTTAAAAGAAATGCCATATTTTCATTCGATCATTTGACAAGTGTCCTGCAGAATGCGAGAAATGACCTTTATGAGCCTGCCCGCTGCATTGTGCCAGAGCTTGAGGAAATGCTGAAACTTTTGAGAAAAAGCGGTGCTAGGGTTGCCCGTATGTCGGGTTCAGGAGCAACTTGTTTTGGTTTGTACCGTTCCTTTACCCAGACCCGGAAAGCTGCAGAGGAAATAGCTCGCCATTATCCAGGATATTTCGTTCTGGCAACAACAACTTTTGGAAAATTTGAAAAAATGCCTCATGATAAAATTAATGAAAGCTCGTTTTAGTTATATCTCTTGATATTGCTATTCTGATCGCTTCTGATATTTGTATTCGGGTGCAGGAATCGGCAGGTGTCTTAGTAGGTCGCATGTATTGTACCCGATGAAATAGGTGTTCCTTGAACAAGCTAAGATTAAATAGACAGATGGTGAGGCTATATTAGGTTGTTATCACCACCGGCGGGTACTGCTTTTGAGCGACTATGGTGTTATGCCGGAGGTGGTTGAAAAGATGGACGAGTTTTTGATGCTCTTCCTATATCCTGTCTTTAAAAAATCGGCACGATTATAGCGCAATTACGTATTACTGTTAGTTTCTATCTTATAGAGTTCTCTCGGCGTTTACTAAGGATGCATGGATGATATTCTTGAAGACCAACTCAACAACCGCCAGTTACTTGGCAGTTTTATAGACGATGCCGGGCCTAAGTGAGCATTGGTCATGCCGTTTGATGACAGCTCGGAAAATGAGGCGCAGTTGCCACCTTTCAAAACTATTGTTCAGCTTGAAAGACCTCATAGAATTATCACTTCCGATATTTCACCAGATATATGCTATGATCGTTCGCTCAACCCTTATCGGGGATGCGAACATGGCTGCATCTACTGCTATGCAAGGCCAAATCATTCTTATATGGGGCTTTCAGTGGGGCTGGATTTTGAATCTCGGCTTTATTGTTAAGTCGGATGCAGCGCGTCTTCTGGAAAAAGAATTGGCAAAGCCCGGTTATCAGCCGAAAGTAATTGTAATCAACAGTAATACCGATCCCTACCAGTCCGTTGAAGAGACGTGGCGTATCATGCGCGATATCCTGTTGGTCTTGTATGAAGCGCAGCATCTCGTCAACATTGTTACAAAATCGGCGCTGGTTCTGCGTGATAGTGATATTCTGGCGGCGATGACTGAAAAAAGCTGGTGCAGGTTGCATTATCTGTCACAACCCTTGATGCATGCCTTTCCCGGTTGATGGAACCGCAGGCACCTTTGCCGGCGCGGCGGCTTTTTGCCATACGCCAGCTCTCATCACTTGGTGTGCCAGTATCGGCCATGCTTGCTCCGGTTATCTCGGCAATCAATGATCATGAGGTTGAACATATTCTTGAAAAGGTGACTGAGGCCGGGGTCATGGATACGAGCTATGTATTATTCCGGCTACCTTATGAGGTTGCCCCGCTTTTCAGAAATTGGCTTCTGCATGAATATCCCAGTTGCTACCGGCAGGTGATGAGCCTATTATGCTCTATGCATGATGGCAAGAACTATGATACCAAATGGCGTACACGGATACGAGGCAGTGGCCTCTTTGCTGAAATGATTGCACAGCGTTTCCGTCTGGCCTGCAAACGCTTGGGACTGAGAAGCAGGAAGGTGCGACTTTCTGCATGCGATTTCAGACCGCCATCCCGCAATGACGACCAATTATCGCTTTTTTGAACTACTTAATTAGCTTGAGGGACTTGCGAAAAAATGGAGAAAGTGAGATAATTTTAGCCCATACTCTATCCTGTATTTGATATTTCGATGTTTTCAAGTCCTCTTGTAAAGCCTGATTTTGCCAGTGAATTGTGTCTTATGCAACGTGGTGCCTACCATATTGCCGGAGTGGATGAAGTTGGCCGCGGCGCGTTGGCAGGGCCGGTTATGGCCGCGGCAGTTATTTTGGATGCAAGCAATTTGCCTGAGGGGCTTAATGATTCAAAACGTTTGGGTGCACAATACCGTGCAGTGCTTTGTAAGGATATTCTGGTGCGCGCGTTGGCCATATCGGTTTGCAGTTTTTCGCCACGTTCCATTGATAAGAGTGATATTCGCAAATGTTCACTTGAAGCCATGCACCGGGCAGTTGATGGGCTCGCTATTCGTCCATGCCATGTTTTGATTGACGGACGTGATATTCCATCCGGCCTATCTTGCGGGGCAGATGCTTTGATCAAGGGAGATCAGCGTTCGATATCGATTGCTGCAGCTTCCATCGTTGCCAAGGTACTGCGGGATCGCATGATGGCCCGGGCAGGAACGGTTTATCCCGCTTATCAGCTGGAAAAACATGCTGGCTATGCTACCATTGTACACCGCAAGGCCATTGAGGAGCGGGGGCCTGTCAATGGTCTTCACCGCTATTCTTTTGCCCCAATCAGGGGACGATTTCTGGATGAAACGGATGATTTTACCGGCAGTTAAAGAAAATATAGGCTGTGCGGTTGATTATTTGAAGCAAGGTGCGCTTGTGGTTCTGCCGACAGAGACAGTTTACGGTCTTGGGGCAGATGCCACCAATGGTGTTGCTGTGGCACAAATTTTCGCTGTTAAAGAGCGGCCGCAATTTAATCCACTGATTGTGCATGTCAGTGATGTTAACATGGCCATGCGCTATGTCGAAGTTGATCCGCTATCGTATAAACTGATGGATCATTTTTGGCCAGGGCCATTGACATTTATTCTGCCCTTGCGGAGGAAATCGGGAATCCATCCGCTTGTGACAACAGGATTGACCACCCTTGCCGTCCGCAGTCCGCAGGGGATTTTTTCTAAGATCATTGCAGCATTTGATGCGCCGGTAGCGGCTCCCAGTGCCAACCGCTCAGGCAGGGTCAGTCCGACCAATGCTGTAGCGGTTACCGAAGATATCGGCAGCCAAGTGCCGCTGATACTTGATGGAGGGCCCTGTTCTGTCGGAATTGAATCAACTATTATCAAGGTTGGGGGCGATGCCGTTCTTCTTCTGCGTCCCGGTGGCATTAGTAGGGCAGAAATTGAAAAAGTGGCTGGTTTTCCTGTTTTACGGCTTGATCAGCATACAGCCATTGAAGCGCCTGGCATGTTGGACTCGCATTATGCTCCTGATGCTGCAGTAAGGCTTGATGTAGTAGAGATCTATGAAGGAGAAGCACTTTTGGCATTTGGTTCGAAACGAGCAAAGAAGAGTGAAAAAGCGATTGCTATTTTGAATTTAAGCCCGTTCGGTGATATAAAAGAAGCAGCAACCCACCTGTTTGATTATCTGCGTAGGTTAGATAGGCGAGACATAAGCCGCATTGCAGTGGAACCTGTTCCACCGGAAGGCTTGGGAGAAGCAATTAACGACCGGCTTGTGCGTGCTGCGGCACCACGGGAAAAGGGCTGACAATGGCAAAGATAAAAGTGGAAAAGGCACAGGCTATGACCTCCGAGCTTGTTGCTCGTTTTTCTGCTCTTGTCGGTAAGGAAAATGCCATTACTGACAAAGGGTTGCTGGAAACGTATCTTGTTGAACCGCGCGGCCTGTATAGTGGTATGACGCCGCTTGTATTGCGCCCTGCTAGTACAGCTGAAGTATCAGCTGTTATGAAATTGGCTAGTGAAACGAAAACACCAGTTGTGCCACAAGGTGGAAATACCGGGCTGGTCGGAGCGCAGCAACCAGATCAGAGTGGTAGTCAGCTTATCCTGTCGTTTGCGAGACTGAATCGGATCCGCTCCATGGATCGGCTAGGTAAGGTAGCACTGGTGGAGGCAGGAGTGGTTCTCAAAACTCTGCAGAAAAAGGCCGAAGAACTCGGCTGTCTTTTTCCGCTTTCACTTGGCTCTGAAGGAATAGCCCAGATTGGCGGAAACCTTTCTACCAACGCAGGGGGCACGGCAGTGCTCAGCTATGGCAATGTGCGTGAGCTGTGCTTGGGGCTTGAGGTAGTTTTGCCTGACGGGCGTGTGTTGGATGATCTGCGCAGTGTCAGGAAAGATAACAGCGGTTATGATCTAAAAAATCTTTTTATCGGTGCTGAAGGAACACTTGGGATTATTACTGCGGCGGTGATGAGATTGTTTTCCCTACCTCGTGGCAGGATTGTTGCCTATGCGGGTATCCTAAGTCCAGCGGCGGCATTGCAGCTGTTTGCATTGGCCCAGTCTTATGCTGGGCCAATGCTTACGGGCTTTGAACTTATGTCACGACTCAGTATGCAGTTCAGCCTTGCTTACAACAAGCACGTGCGTGAACCTTTGCCTAAAACTTATTCCTGGTATGTGTTGCTCGAGATTTCCTCATCTTCTTCATCGGATGAGGCAAGAAATGTGATGGAAACCATTTTGGCTAGGGCGATGAGAGATGGTATTGCCAAAAATGCTGTGATTGCCATAAATAAAGCACAGGAGCAGGCATTTTGGCAATTGCGTGAAGATATGTCGCTTGCGCAAAAGTCCCAGGGTAGCTCAATCAAGCATGATATTTCCGTGCCTGTTGCTGCAGTTCCCGATTTTCTTGTTATAGCAGGCAGAATTGTGGACGAGATGCTGCCGGGTGCCCGTGTTGTGGCTTTTGGCCATGTGGGAGATGGTAATCTGCATTATAATGTTTCGCAACCTATCGGTGCTGATAAAGCCGAATTTCTTGCTCGCTCGCAGGAAGTGAGCCACCGTATTCATACATTGGTCATGCAATGTGGCGGGGCATTTTCTGCCGAACATGGTATTGGCCAGATGAAACAGGATGCACTTATGACTTTCAAATCATCGGTGGCGATTGATCTGATGCGCGATATAAAGAAGCTTTTTGATCCACAGGGTATCATGAATCCGGGCAAAATATTTTCAGCTTGTACCACTAGGTGAAGGTTATAATTGCAAAACAATATTCATCTTGCCACAATATCACTGATAAGGTATTAGGTTGTGTTCTCAATGTTGTTCTTCATTACTGTTTTCAGTTTCAATATCCGTGATATAGCGGTCCGAATTGTCAAAATCATAGAAAAGTAGAACTCGCATGCCTTCGTGGATCACAGAATAACCCAATTCGCCGGTAAGCTTGTAGGTCGTACCATCACAGTAAGGGTCAGGGTATTGGCTTTTTCATTAATATTTTTGATTATGCCTTCCGCATTGTCAGCCAAGGCGTTTTCTGGCAATAAGAATGCTGTAATAATACAGGCAAATGCTGATTTACGCATAGACTTCCCGCTCCCCTTTAACAGGTTGAATCTTGAGCCATGGTTTATGAAATAGCAATGATTATGTCGGAATATAGCATGATCATCATCCGGTTTGTGTCATTTTCTGTTGTGCAATTTGACCGGACGCCAAAACCTCAATAAAACCATATAGATTTTTTCTTTTGGAGCCTTTCAGATCATGTCATTTAATACGTTTGGACATATGTTTCGGGTTACCACATGGGGGGAAAGCCATGGAACGGCACTTGGTTGTGTGGTGGATGGCTGTCCACCGGGAATTATCTTTACCGGGGATGAAATTCAATTTTACCTTGATAAACGCAAGCCCGGCCAGTCAAAATACACAACCCAGCGGCGCGAGCTGGACCGGGTGCAGATTCTTTCCGGTGTGCTGCCTGAGGGAAATGGTTTTATTACCACAGGCGCGCCGGTGTCGATGATGATTGAAAATGTTGACCAGCGTTCAAGGGACTATGGTGATATTGCCCGACAGTATCGGCCTGGCCATGCGGATTATGTATATGATATCAAATACGGCCTCCGTGATTACCGGGGCGGCGGACGGTCATCGGCTCGTGAAACTGTGGCACGTGTTGCGGCCGGTGCTTTGGCGCGCAAGATCGTGCCGGGAGTTATCATCCGCGGCGCTGTCATAGCAATCGGTCCTCATGAAATAGATCGGAGCTGTTGGGATTGGGATGAGGTTGAGCGTAATCAGTTTTTTTCTCCTGATGCCGGGGCAGTAAAATTTTTTTCCAATTATCTCGATTCTGTGTGTAAAGAAGGCTCATCAGCTGGTGCTGTGGTGGAAATCTTGGCAGAACATGTTCCGGTAGGGTTGGGCGCGCCGATTTATGGCAAGTTGGACCAAGATATTGCTTCTGGCCTAATGTCGATCAATGCTGTCAAAGGGGTCGAGATCGGTGAAGGGTTTGCTTCCGCCCGGTTGCGGGGTGAGGAAAATGCCGATGAGATGCGTGTTGATGCTGATGATAATCCGGTTTTCCTGTCTAACCATGCAGGCGGTATTCTGGGTGGTATTTCCACCGGTCAGCCGATTGTGGCCCGTTTTGCAGTCAAGCCGACTTCTTCTATTTTGATTGCGCAACGCTCCATTGATGCAGATCATCGCGAGGTTGATATTGCAACACGCGGGCGGCATGATCCTTGTGTGGGTATTCGTGCTGTACCTGTTGGTGAAGCGATGGTGGCCTGCGTTGTTGCTGATCATTTTTTACGTCAACGAGGCCAGACCGGCTGCGTTTGAAAGAAGCTTTTATGATTAGGACCAATAAGAATGTTGTTGAAGCGCTTCAGGCTTTCGAACGGGGTGAGATTGTCGTTGTCATGGATGATCATGGGCGTGAGAATGAAGGAGACCTAATTGTTGCTGCAGTGCATTGTACACCAGAAAAAATGGCATTTATCGTGCGCTATACATCTGGTATTGTTTGTGCTGCTCTGCCGCAGGAGGAGGCAAAGCGTCTTAATTTGGCACCAATGGTCGTTAAAAATGATTCGCCTCATTCAACAGCTTTTACAGTTACGGTTGATTATCGTTACGGCACCACAACAGGTATTTCAGCAAATGATCGCACGTTGACAGTGCGTAATCTTGCTAATCCCGCTGCCACAGCAGAAGATTTTTTCCGGCCAGGGCATATTTTTCCGCTTATTGCGTGTCAGGGTGGCGTTCTCATGCGCTCAGGCCACACCGAGGCGGCGGTTGATCTCTGTCAGCTTGCCGATCTGCCGCCGATCGGCGTTCTATGTGAGCTTGTAAATGATGATGGGACGGTCATGCGCGGGCTGCAAGTCTCGGCTTTTGCTGAAGTACATAATTTGCGTCAGATAACGGTTGCCGATCTTATTGCCTATCGGCAGTGCAAGGAAAGGCTGGTTGAACACCGGGGAGAAATAGTAATAAAGACGGCAGCAGGGCCGGCTGTTGCTCATATCTATCAGCTGCCGTGGGAGACAATGCAGCATGTTGCTATTGTTATTGGGGATATCAGTGATAGGAAAAATATTCCGGTCCGGTTCCATCGTGAGAATGTTTTATATGATGTTTTCAGTAGCACCTATGAACTTGATGTGATGCTGAAACGCATGAAAGAGAAAGAAAAACATGGGGTGCTGATCTATCTGCGTGATGGGGCTGTTGGAGTTAAGCTGGAAGGCAGAAGTCTAAGAAACCTCCAGCGGATTATGGAAGATCAGGAAAGTCATGTTGAAGCTGTTGTGCGTGAAGAGGAATGGAAGCATATTGGCCTTGGGGCCCAGATTTTAAAACATCTGGGCTTGAGCTCGATTATTCTTCTGGCATCAAAAGAACAGCATTATGTCGGCTTGGAAGGGTTTGGCATTCAGATCATCCGAACGGAAATCATCTAAATATAGAGCAGAAAAATATCAGCTTTTTACCTTAATGCTAGGAAATTCTAACCTAAATAGCAAGGAATAATGGGATGAATGCTAAAAACGAAAATAATGATATCGTATCGATGAATTTTGAACAGGCGCTGAAGGAGTTAGAGGGTATCGTTGGGAATCTGGAGCAGGGCGATGTTCCGCTGGAAGAGTCGATCCGTATTTATGAGCGCGGTGAAGCGCTGAAGAAACATTGTGAGAATCTGCTTAAGGGGGCTGAAAGCAAGGTGGAAAAGATCCGCTTTAATCGTGATGGTGCAGCTGAAGGGGTTGAGCCACTGGATTCTAAATAACCACGTGCAGTATCAGGTCCATGTCAGAAAATGGGTGGTATGTCTTGCCTCCTATTGTACATTAGACAAATGTGTAGAGGTAATAAGGGCCAAAACCCCAAACAAGTATCCATAAGGCCGTACCGATAATGTTTGCTATCATAAAGCGATAAAAATCCATACGACCGAAGCCAGCAATAAGGCCGCTGACCTGACGGGCAATCGCGATGAAACGAGCGCCGATAATAAACCAGATACCTTTTTCATGAAGAAGTTTTTCAAATCTTTGGAGCTGTTTTTCTTGGATGTATAGAAAGCGAGCAAATTTGTTAAACAGTGCACGTCCGCTAGATAAACCGATGGCGTAACCTGTGCAGTTGCCCAATACACCTCCGGTAAAGGAAGCAATAAGAAGTATCTTCAGATTCATTTTCCCATGGGTAGCAAGAAGTGAGCCGGCAATAAGTCCTGTCTGGCCTGGCAGGGGTAATCCCATGGACTCAAGAAAAATAAGAGGAAAATAGGTCCATGCACCATACTGTGAAATCCATTCCGTAATCGAGTAGAACATGGGCATAAGACAATCTTGTAGTGGCTGAACTGTAAAGATAATATAATTAAAGTATTTCTTTATCAGGCAGCAGTGAGGAGAATTATTATAAGAAATTTTCATATCACAAAATATGCACAGAAAATGTTATATAAGCCTAATTATTTTTTGCTATAGTGACTAAATCTGATAGGGGGGGGGTAGAAGTGTCTTATGGATTATCCCGATCTAAGGTTCAAGGAGTTTGTCTGTTGTGTCACGGCCTGATGCGCCATTGTTGGATAAGGTGCATTTCCCTTCTGATCTGCGTGAACTTTCAGAGGCAGATCTTCCGCAATTAGCAGGTGAACTACGAGCGGAAATGATTGATGCTGTTTCCATGACAGGCGGTCATTTGGGAGCGGGGCTTGGTGTGGTAGAACTGACAGTTGCGCTGCATTATATATTTGATACGCCCTACGATCGGCTGATCTGGGATGTTGGGCACCAAACCTATCCACACAAGATCTTGACTGGACGGCGCGACCGTATCCGCACCTTGCGGCAGGAAGAGGGGCTTTCTGGTTTCACTAGGCGGACAGAAAGTGAATATGATCCTTTCGGTGCTGGGCATTCATCAACTTCAATTTCAGCCGGCCTTGGCATGCTGGTTGCAGGTGAGCTGACGCAGAAGAAACGCAATGTTATTGCTGTGATCGGTGATGGCGCTATGTCGGCCGGCATGGCCTATGAGGCCATGAACAATGTCGGTGCCCTTGATGCGCGACTGCTTGTTATTCTTAATGATAATGATATGTCAATTGCTCCGCCTACTGGGGCGATGAGAAGCTATCTAGCCCGTTTAGTTTCAAGTCCAGGGTATCGCACACTGCGTGAACATATAAAGGCATTGAGCAAAAAGCTGCCGAAATTTTTTTCGGAGAAGGCTCGGCGGTCGGAAGAATATGCTAGGGGCTTTTTCACTGGTGGCACGCTTTTTGAAGAATTGGGTTTTTATTATATTGGGCCGATTGATGGCCATAATTTCGACCATTTACTACCGGTTTTAAAAAATGTCCGCGATTGGGCAGAGGGGCCGGTACTGGTCCATGTGGTGACCTATAAGGGCAAGGGATATCCGCCAGCTGAGGCTGCATCGGATAAATATCATGGCGTTAACCGCTTTGATGTGGTGACAGGAAAACAGATTAAAACCCAAAGTAAAGTTCCCTCCTATACGAAGGTTTTTGCTTCTGCCCTTATTGAGGAGGCGCGCCATGATGAGCGAATTGTCGCTATTACAGCAGCCATGCCGAATGGCACGGGGCTTGATCTTTTTGCGAAGCATTTCCCTAGCCGGATGTTTGATGTAGGTATTGCCGAGCAGCATGCTATTACCTTTGCGGCCGGACTAGCAGCCGAGGGATTAAAGCCATTTGCGGCGATTTATTCAACTTTTTTACAACGTGGTTATGATCAGATTGTCCATGATGTTTCTATACAGAAACTGCCTGTGCGCTTTGCCATCGATAGGGCAGGTTTTGTTGGTGCTGATGGATCAACTCATGCTGGGAGCTTTGATATCGGTTTTTTGACAGCATTGCCAGGCTTTGTGGTTATGGCTGCGGCTGATAATCTTGAGCTTATGCATATGGTGTGTACAGCTGCTGCCTATGATGAAGGACCGATTTCCTTTCGTTATCCACGCGGTGAGGGAATTGATATAAAACTGCCGCGGCGTGGAAAGATTCTGTCTGTCGGCAAAGGCCGGATCCTCCGTGACGGCAACAAGGTTGCAATCCTTTCTTTTGGGACACGGCTCTATGAAGCGCTTTCTGCAGCGGATGAACTGGGATCAGCTGGCTTCTCGACCACAGTGGCGGATGCCCGCTTTGCCAAACCGCTGGATGAAGGGCTGATTGCACGGTTGGCGCGTGAACATGAATTGCTTATTACCATTGAAGAGGGTGCTGTAAACGGGTTTGGCGCACAGGTTCTGCAATTTCTGGCTTCTGGCGGTCTGCTTGACCGCGGGCTGAAAGTCCGTACGCTGGTGTTGCCGGATGTCTATCTCAACCATGGGCCGCAGGATAAGGTGCTTGCGCGTGTTGGTCTTGACCGTACCGGCATTATCGAAACCGTTTTTTCTGCTCTGGATCCATAGGACAATGATTACTTCGCACATTATGGTTTGATTATAGTAAGCTCCAACAGAAAAAATAAATTTTATCTTTTTTACAATATGATTGGATGAAACCAGACCAGCTTCTGGTGAAATGGGGATTGTTTCAAACATATTTGCGCATAAGAGATGCTGTTCTGCACGGGTATTGAAAGAGTATGAAAATCTAGTGCGCCTTTGGCTATTATCTCTGAATAGTGAAATTATCGTTGAACAGGAAAAGCTTCTGCTTGATTTCAGGCATATGGCGATAGATATTCCAGCTAGCAATTTTTTTGCAAGTAATAGCTGATGCCGAAGATGTGCTCGTGTGGCTGGTGCTGAAAGGACTGGGAAAGACAAGGCATGCTGTTGATCGTTCATAGCAGGGGTTCTTTTTCATGCAGTCCGGTAAACATTGAAACGATCTCACAATTCTGCTTGAAGTCGATTATGAATTGAAATCATTGCGTATCAAAATAGTTGTATTTTTGGAAAAGTGCTGATCGAAATCGAGATAGAAATTTTGATGTTTTATCCAATACCTGTAAAAAAGAAGCTAATGGCTGCTTCCTTTTCTGCTCAACAGGTTATAGTCTCTACCTAGTTGAGCATTTGCCGGTTGACGACGAGCCTGATCTCCGCACAACTTTACCAAGAACAAGGGAAACAGCGGTTAACTAGCCCACAGCCCATGCAGGCTGTCAGAAGTGGCAAAAATAGCAAAGAAAACTATCATACTAGAAAGTGGCCTGAGTGTTTGTACAAGAAAAAACACTAAAGAAGACAGCTAGAACGCACCCAGCATTCAAAATTGATAGTTTCTGCCATTGATCTTCTAAAGCAAGTGTCAGTGCATGATTGTCTTCACTAACGGTAAAAAAGTATGCTGTGACGCCACAGCCTGTATTTTCCTGTCCTTCTCAAGGTGAGTTTGATTCTATATTCATCTTTGTTTCATTATTAGGTTTCTGTACCGCCAATGATCATCTCATTCATACGTAGATGCGGTTGGCCAACCCCAACCGGAATACTCTGTCCTGCTTTGCTGCACATCCCAATGCCATTATCTAGGCTGAGATCACTGCCAACCATGGTAATGCGGTGCATTGCATCAGGTCCGTTACCAATCAATGTCGCTCCTTTGATCGGGTTACCTATATTTCCGTTTTCAATCCGGTAAGCTTCTGTGCATTCGAAAACAAATTTACCTGATGTGATATCAACTTGTCCACCGCCAAAGGAAACACAGTAAATACCGTTTTTAACCGAGGAAATGATCTCTTCTGGCGATTTATCACCACCCAAAATCATTGTATTGGTCATGCGCGGCATAGGAACTGAGGCATAGGATTCGCGTCGCCCATTACCCGTAGACTTCATACCCATCAGACGGGCATTTAGTCTATCTTGCATGTAACCGATAAGCTTTCCATCCTCTATTAGGACATTGCAACCCGAAGGAGTTCCCTCATCATCAATATTGAGAGAGCCACGTCTTTCAGGCATTGTACCATCATCAATAACCGTAATGCCTTTGGCAGCAACCTGTTCACCCAGAAGACCTGCAAAGGCAGATGTCTTTTTGCGGTTGAAATCGCCTTCCAGCCCGTGACCAACAGCCTCATGGAGCATGACGCCCGGCCATCCGCTGGCAAGCACGATATCGAAACTACCAGCTGGTGCAGCCTCTGCCTCTAGGTTGACAAGAGCTTGGCGCAGCGCTTCATTCGCTACATGCCGCCAGTTTTCCTCTGCTATAAAGGTCTCGAAACTTTTGCGGCCGCCACAGCCGTAAAAACCGTTTTCCAGCTGGTTGCCATGGCCTACGATAACGGCAATGCTAAGCCGCACCAATGGGCGTATATCACTCACAAGGTGCCCATCGGCTCGGAGGATTTCAACCTGCTGTAAGGAACCGGCAAGCGAGATTGTGATCTGGCGGACTTTTTCTTCCTTTTCCCGCAGGTAGGCATCAATCTTTTGCAGTAACTTGACTTTCTGTTCGAATGAGGGTTGGGCAAGTGGACTGGTTTCACCATAGATCCGCTGCTTTTTACCCTGTGGTGCGGCTGTATAGTTTCCGCTATATCCTTTTGTTACCGCTGAGGCGGAATCGCTTGCACGTTGCAATGCCGCAAGAGAAAGTTCGCCCGCATGGGCATATCCATCTGCTTCACCGGCAATGGCACGCAGGCCAAATCCGCAGTCTTGATGGAAAGCTCCTGTGTTCAGGCGTCCATTATCAAAAACTAGGGATTCGCTTTCATGGTATTCGATATACAGTTCACCGTCATCTGCGTGAGCTAGCGTTTCTTTTACAATACGTTCCACAGTCTCTGATGAAACATCAAATTGATCAATCAGCGGTTTCATATTTTTTCCTCTTCCTGTCCGGCATATATGCAGGAGGATATTATTAAGGGAGCATATTTTTGTCTATGATCCAAAAATTGTGGGCGCTAGCGTAGCCTAGTGGCTAGCAGCATGGGAAAATGCCTTTTTAGTAGCCGAGCTGTGTGCACATAAAACAACAATCAACAAGAAGATAGTAGTATTCTGGTATAGTAGCTGCATAAGATATTCGAGAAATAACATAAAACCTCCTGCTCTGATCAGCACAATATTATTGTGGAAGAAAAGCCAGATCTAAAATATCACTGACCATAAAATGCTTTGCTGCATAGACCAAAACCGGATCAGCTCTTATCCCAATTTGTTTATAAAGAGAACTTGTTAAAAGAAAATCTTTCTACCCTCATTACTATAATGCAAATTTATTACTAATTTATAGTCTTTTATGGCAAACTAGCAGTCTCTCATGATAATTCTGGTTGTCAACGTTATGATTTTTGCGTTTCATATTTTTGGGGTTTCAATATACGACAGTGCACTGCTTGTCTTCGAGCGGCAATATGTAATCAGCTCCTTAAGTATCCAATGGTTACGACACCACCACCCCTGCGCCAATAATAGTGCAGGTATGGCTTTCCTGAGGCAAACCATGCCATAGGTATCCTTGCTTTGAGAACTTAGTAAAAAATTTCAATAATTGCTTAATTCCTTTAGATGTTAGCCTTAATGCGGTAAAATGATCAACTTAAATCGTGTTTTCTTGCTAGCCGAAAGGTGCTTGCTGGATAAACACCAACAATGCGCAATTCGCATGAAAAGAATGCAAGTTCCTTCAGAGAAAGTCTTACCAGATGATTTTCAGGATGGCCTTCAATATCTGCATAAAATTGTGTTGCCTGAAAATCCCTATCGATCTGATAGCTTTCTAGCTTGGTGATGTTGATACCGTAGGTGGCAAAACCCCCAAGCGCTTTGTAGAGCGCGGCCGGCACATTACGTATGCGAAAAATTAGGCTGGTAATGACTTTTTCCCCACTTTGTGGGTTGGCCGCCCGTTTTTCCTCGCGCGAAAGGATAACAAAGCGGGTGATATTATCGGCAGAATCTTCAACATTCTCTTGCACAATATCAAGCCCATAAAGTTCGGCAGCAAGATAAGGGGCTAGAGCTGCCATTGATCTGTCACCAGTGCGGGCAACAAATTTGGCTGCTCCTGCAGTATCTTCTACCGCAACAGCTTTCCAGCCGCTTTCACGGATAATCTTACGGCACTGGCCCAAGGCATGAATATGGCTGTAAACTGTTTTTATCTCTTCCCTTTTAACGCCTGGCAGTACCATAAGCTGGAAGTGGATGGGAAGAAAATATTCGCCGATGATAAACAGGCTTGATTGTGGTAAAAGATAATGAATATCAGCAACGCGGCCTGCCAGTGTATTTTCAATCGGGATCATGGCAAGGTTTGCTACACCTAATTGAACTGCTTTAAAAGTATCTTCAAATGTAGAGCATGGAAGCGGCTCCATGTCAGGAAACACGTTGTGGCAAGCTTTATCAGAGTTGGCACCATATTCTCCCTGAAATGCAATTCTGTTTGTTTTATTCATGGAGGCTTTCATTTTTTCAGCATTATACGGGCACGAGCGAGATCTTCCTGCGTATCGACACCAAGCGGAATAGTTCTGACAATTGATACATCCATACGCATACCATCTTCCAGAGCGCGGAGCTGCTCAAGCTTTTCACGTTTTTCAAGAGTAGAGGGGCCAAGAGAAACAAAACGCTCAAGTATCTTGCGGCGATAGGCATAAAGCCCGATGTGATGATAAAGCGGTCCGGGTCCGTATGGCACTCTTGCGCGCGTGAAGTAAAGGGCGCGTAGACGGTTGGTGCCAAGTGGCGTGGCTACTACTTTTACTACATTAGGATTATTTTCTTCTTCCTCGCAGGTGATTTCAGAACAAAGAGTTGCAATATCAGCAGGGCCCTCTAGAAGCGGCTGCACTCCAGAGGCAATATCTTCCGGACTGATGGTCGGCAAGTCGCCCTGCAGATTAATAACTACATTAAAGCTGGCATCGGGGTCTATTTTTGTTAGGGCTTCATAAATACGGTCTGAACCAGATTCATGATCTTCTTTTGTTATGATGGCTTCAAACCCATGTGCTTCAACAGCGGCTTTGATATCTGTACTATCAGTTGCAACAATGGTGCGACCTAATTTTGCAGCTGCAGCACGTCGCGCTACATGAACAATCATTGGATAACCACCGATATCAGCCAGTGGTTTTCCAGGCAAGCGTATTGAAGCCATACGCGCAGGAATAATAACAAGATAATGAAGCGACATGAAGTTTTCCAAAATGAATGTATCTTGAAAGGGATTATAAAGATCACTTGCACGACAAATAAAGACTTTGGAACCATTTATATTCAAAATTACGTTGGTTCGCCTAATATCTAATCAAAGTCAGTTTTTATAAAAACAGTTTCTCTTACCTTAAAAGAGATTTAAATTTGATCGCATATACAAAATCCACACTCTAGTATTTTAGATCCATGTTTCGCTTCAATCTCCCTAGACCATTAATTTAGCAAATTTATAAGGGCATGTCTAGAATTTTGCAGTGTCGGATATTTTCTTAGCCGATTCGGCTTATGTCTTTTTGTTTTGAAGGTAAATAGGAACGAACAGATGTTCTTCTTTATCTTTAATCACTTTCAGGTAAGCTAGAAAGTAAAGGCCATGAGTGGAAAAAAATAAAAGATAATCGTTCACTTGAGGTGTTGAGAAAAATTTCTTCCTAATTATTGCTACTGGCCTTAATTATATTGCTGTTGACCGTGCAGAGATTACCGGTGAACGTCAGATCAAACTTATCTTCAAAACGCGAGGAAACCTCGAATTACCCAAAATTATGGGTGATCTTGCCATTCTTCCAAAGCACTGGTGAGAAGGGAGTAACAAAAATGGCAAGAAACACGGTATCATCCAACCAACGCAGGAAATATCTTTGGGCTCAATTGCTTACAGATCTGGAAATGGATGAAAAATGCTTCGGGCAGAAGTCTGCCACAGAATATCGGCTTCTATAATTTCGACAGGATAAAATATACTTGAATTTTCTCAATGTGAATGCCGAATGGAAGCTTTTAAAAAGGCAGTTTGTCGAATTATCGTGCGGAAAATATTACCAGCGCTGGGTGCAAGATTATAATTTTCCGGCGGTCTCAAGGAAATAGAACGCCCATTCTGTCCTGATTACAGTGTCCTTGTCAAGACGAAGATGAATAGCGTGAACGGTATAGCCGAGCCGTCCTTGAGCGGTGTGCTTTAGATGAAGTATTTTTTGTTGTTCGATGTTATTGGCAGATGATTTCGATAGGCTCACCGCCGCAACTGCCTGCGAAACAGGAGGGGGCATAAAGCGCTCCGCCCCACAGAGTTCTTGCAGATTTTATGGTATTTTTATTTTGTGTAGCATACGGGTAGAAGACTATTGACGAGTGCAGAGAGGAGTAATTAAGCAGCCAAGCATATGTTCATCTTCGCCGTCGAATAACTGGACCAGTTCAGATTTTAAAGTCACGACAGAGGCTGGCAAAAATTACCTCTGATAGTATTGTTTTTTCATAGACCAAACTATAAATTATAGGGATGCAATTCCTCGAATCCTTCAAATACGAAGTGATAGCAACCGGTGAGCTAGAAGGGGACATGAGCGGCTTTGAAGGTTCGTAGTGTTTTGTCTGCAATACAAGCCTTGTTGCAGGAATAGGGAACGTTACGAAGCGGACAATACGATAGGTTTCAGTTACGTCACTCTGCCAAACATGGTGCGAGAGAGAAACTATTAGGTTTTTTGGAAAATCCAGAATTTTGCCTTATCCGTATGCAAGTCATCCTGCCCGCACAGTTGAATTTGATGGCAGTGATCTTCTGGCGTTTGATGAAAGCCAGCTATGTAAGGTGTGCGGCAATGGCATTAGTAGTGATGTCCATGGTTTTAATATTTAGTGCCCTTTCTATTATTTATGTTTTTTATAGCGGATTATATTGAAAGTTGCACCAAGACCATCATAAAGCAGGATCCGTCCTACAAGGGGATCACCAATTCCGGTTATCAGTTTGATAACTTCCATTGCCTGCAAAGAGCCAATTATTCCCGGTAATGGAGCGACCACACCCACTTCGGCACAGGTCGGGAAAGTGCCTTCCGGTGGTGGGGAGGGAAAGAGGTCGCGATAGTTCGGATTATCACCTTCATAGGGAATCAGCACCGTAATCGATCCATAAAAGCGACCGACAGCACCGCTTACCAATGGTTTTTTCACCTTTTCAGCCATATCAGATAGTAGGTAGCGGGTGGTAAAATTATCAGAACCGTCAACGATAATATCGTAGGAACTAAGGATATTCTCAGCATTGCTTTCATCAAGCCGCAGTGTATGCTTTTCAATTTTGGCATGGGGATTAATGCGCTTAATTGCCTGTTCCGCACTTTTTGTTTTTTCTATGCCGATATTCTTTGTATCATGAATAATCTGGCGCTGCAGGTTGGAAAGGGAAACTATATCATCATCAACAATACCAAGTGTGCCGACACCTGCTGCTGCAAGATAGCTGAGGACCGGAGAACAAAGTCCGCCTACGCCGACAACCAGAACACGTGCAGCCTTAAGTCTGTGCTGACCCGGGCCACCGATTTCATGTAGAATGATATGACGAGCATAGCGGGCTATCTCCTCATGACTCAGTTTAGTTTTTTGTGTTTTCATCATGCAATGTGGCCTTTTCTATTTGTGTTAAATTCATAGAACATATTTGATTTTTATTGCATACAATGAGATGTATCTAAATTCTTTAACGCTATGTACAAAACTGCTTCGCACTTTTGTTGGAAATGTTTTAAAGGTTTTTATTCTACCTCTCAAACGGCCTTATATAAGGTTTTTCACATGAAAATCGCTGTTCAGATGGACCATATCAGTACAATCCAGATTTCGGGAGATACCACGTTTGCACTCTGTCTCGAAGCACAAAAGCGTGGCCATAAGCTTTTCCATTATACACCGGATCGGTTGTTCATGCGTGATGGAAAGGTTTTTGCAAGGCTCGATCCGCTGAAAGTGCGCGACAAAAAAGGTGATCATTATACATTGGAGCAGCCGACCAGAACCAATCTGGCAGAAATGGATATTGTTCTTCTACGTCAAGATCCCCCTTTTGACATGGATTATATTACTACAACCTATATGCTTGAACGCATTCATCCAAAAACGCTTGTGGTCAACGACCCAGTATCGGTGAGAAACAACCCTGAAAAAATTTTTGTCACGGAATTTTCTGATCTGATGCCTGAAACGCTTATCACCAAAGATCCGTTGGAAGTTATTGCCTTCCACCGTGAATTTGGTGATATTATTTTGAAGCCCCTTTATGGCAATGGCGGGGCAGGAGTTTTTCATCTTTCTGATGGTGACCACAATCTGCGTTCCCTCTTGGAAATGTTTGGGCAAATTTTCCGGGAGCCTTTTATTGTCCAGCGCTATCTGAAAAATGCCCGGGCGGGGGATAAGAGAATCATTCTTATAGACGGCGAATCGGTGGGCGTGATCAACCGCGTGCCGGCTGAAGGAGATATCCGCTCCAATATGCATGTCGGCGGCCGAGCGGAAAGAACAAAATTGATTAGACGCGAGCGCGAAATATGTTCGCGTATCGGCCCGTCATTGAAGAAACGTGGTTTTATTCTGGTCGGCATTGATGTAATTGACGGTTATCTGACAGAGATCAACGTGACTTCGCCAACTGGTATCCAGGAGATAAAATATTTTGGCGGGGTAGATATTGCAGCCCTGTTCTGGGATACTATTGAAGCCAGAAAACAATAAAAGATGTAAGGGATTTTGTGAATGAGCAGAATGACCTGCCCTGTTGGGGTATATCTGCTGGGCGCTGTTTTTATAATTCCAGGGGCTGTTTTTGCCCGTGACCACATACAGATTGGCGGTTCTTCCACAGTTCTGCCTTATGCAAAAATTGTGGCTGAAACATTTGGCGAAATTTATCCCGAATATAAAATCCCGGTTATTGAATCAGGTGGGACGGGTTCTGGTATCAGGGAGTTCTGCCGCGGGGTGGGTGATAATACAATTGATATCGCTAATGCATCGCGGCCTATGAAACAGAGTGAGCTGCAGCTCTGTTTTGATTCAGGGGTCAAAAATGTTGAAGAAATACGCATCGGTTATGATGGTATTGTTTTTGCAACCAGTATTGGCAGTCCCGATTGGAACTTGACACCGCAGGATATTTATAGAGCTCTTGCTATCAAAGTGATTATTGATGGTAAGGTGCAACCAAACTGGGTAAGAAAATGGAATGAAGTGAACCCAAGCCTGCCTGCATGGGATATTGCTGCCTATATTCCGGGTGAAAAACATGGAACCCGTGAGGTGTTTGAAGAAAAGCTGATGCTAAATGGCTGTAAGGCAAGCGGTGCATTTGATGCGCTGAAAGTTTCTGGTATGGGTGATAAGGCAGCTTCTGCTGCTTGCATTGCCATACGCAAAGATGGCAAGGCTATTGATATTGATGGTGATTATTCAGAAACATTAGCACGCCTTGCCGCAAATAGGACCGGCATCGGTATTTTTGGCTTTGCGTTTTATGAAAACAACACTGACCTTCTAAAGATTGCTGCTGTTAATAATGTCGTCCCTACTGAAGAAACAATTGTCAATGGTAAATACATGATTTCACGACCGCTGTTTTTTTATGTCAAGAAGGCGCATTTCGGTATCATTCCTGGGCTAGAGGAGTATATTGATTTTTTCCTATCAGATCAGATGATCGGTCCTGACGGGCCACTTGTCGAATATGGTCTTGTTGCTACTTCTGAAGCTGAACGTGAAGCACAACGTGCTGCCTTTAAAGAAGGTAAGACAATGACGTTACCATAAAGGGTATTCACGTTTATTGCAACGCTATATTTGGTTGCGAAATCCATTTAAAACGTTACCTCTTTTTATGATCCATAAAAAGAGGTAGGATACGCGAAAAATGATCTGGGCTGAAGCAGAGAACCATGCATAGAATTCTATGCTGCTTCTTTTCTTTATGAAAGGTATGCATGTCCGTTTCAGGAGTTATTCTTATTGTTCTGGTTTTTGGGGGTGCCGGTTTTTTTCTAAGTCGCGCGCGCGCGCGCGCTATTGAGGCGCATGGAGCTAAAATGCATTCTCGTCCCCATTATTATGGATGCTGGACGTGTCTTCTCATTGTTTTGCCTTCATTGCTTTTTCTATTTTTTTGGAATATCGGCGTTAATATTTATGCTGAACGGCAGACATTAGCCCATATTTCTTATGCTGCAGGTGGTGATATAGAACGTTCGGATAGTTATGCACCTCTGCAGCGTATACTTGGGCAAAAAGGAATAGCCTCTACTAGACAGAGTGAAAACTACATGGTACAGGGCGGGATTGAGCTAGCCGCCGGCATAAAAAATCTGCGTCAGGCAGGCGCATTTGCAGCACTTCTTCTTTCTGTTATTGGATTTCTAGCCGGCTTTTGGGGAACTAAGGCAAAAAAGCGGGCGCGCAACCGGGTTGAGCGTGTCACCCTCTGGGGGCTTATAGTTGCCTCTACATTTGCCATTCTGACAACAATGGGCATTGTTTTGTCAATGCTATTTCAGACAATTAGTTTTTTCCGCTCGGTGCCGTTGTCAAATTTCTTTCTGGGAACAGTCTGGGATCCGCGTTTTTCTGTTATGGCCTTGGAAGGGATGTTGGGAAGATTTGGTCTTATTCCTCTTCTTGCAGGCACGCTTTATATTGCTTTTGTTGCAATGCTTTTTGCAGTGCCGATCGGCCTTTTTGCTGCAGTCTACATGGCGGAATACGCCACCCCGCGTATGCGCGGCATCATTAAGCCGCTTCTTGAAATTCTCGCCGGCATTCCAACTATTGTCTATGGTTTTTTTGCATTAGTAGCGGTGGGACCCTTTCTGCGTGATCTTTCGGCAAGCATTACGGGCGGTCAGGGTTTTATCATGGCACAAAGTGTATTGACAGCCGGTCTCGTCATGGGGATCATGCTTACCCCTTTTGTGTCCTCATTGTCAGATGATATTATAACAGCTGTGCCGCGTTCGCTGCGTGATGGCTCTCTCGGGCTTGGGGCCACACAATCAGAAACCATAAAACGCGTAGTTCTCCCTGCAGCACTGCCGGGTATTGTTGCTGCTTTGCTGCTCACAGCTTCGCGTGCGATCGGCGAAACTATGATTGTGGTTCTGGCTGCCGGTGTTGCCGCTAGTTTGACACTTAATCCCTTTGAGGCGATGACAACGATTACTGTCAAGATTGTCAATCAGTTGACCGGCGATCTTGAGTTCAATTCGCCACAGACGCTTGTCGCTTTTGCCTTAGGTATGACACTGTTTGTGCTGACTTTATTCATGAATATTTTTGCGCTCTATATCGTGCGTAAATACCAGGAGCATTATGAATGAGCCTTCTTTCTGAATCTCATATGAAGCCTCTGACTCGCAATATTGGGCTCAAGCGGCGTTATAGGGCTGAGAAACGTTTTCGTGCCTATGGCCTTATCGCCATATGCACTGGCATATTTTTTCTCGGTGCGTTGCTCTGGTCAATTTTTTCACATGGGTACAGTGCTTTCTGGCAGACATCTATAACCCTACCTGTTAGGCTGGACGCTGCGGTTATCGATCCACAAAACAGGCGCGATAAAAATCCGCAGGTATTGATTACAGCAAACTATCCTATCCTGATCAGGAATGCTCTTTCCGAAAAGCTGAGTATTGCTCCGGATGATCATGTTGGCTTGCGCCAAGTCAACCGTATGTTTTCATCTGGTGTGCGGGTGCAACTGCGTAAGATGGTGTTTGATAATCCACAGCTGATCGGCACTACACAAACCGTCACAGTTCTGGCTGCCGCTGATATTGATTCTGCTGTCAAAGGACAGATCAATCTTGCCGTCCCGGAAACGAAGCGCAAGGTTTCTGACCGGCAGGTAGAATGGATACACGAACTTGCAGCTGATGGCTCGCTTTACAAAGCTTTCAATACCGGCCTGTTTACCTTTGCCGCTTCAAGCCGACCTGAAACCTCAGGTCTTGGTGCTGCACTCATCGGTTCGATCTACATGATACTGATCGTGCTTGCGCTTTCTTTGCCTATCGGAGTAGCGGCTGCCATCTATTTGGAGGAATATGCGCGCAAGAACAGGTTTACAGACCTGATAGAAATCAATATCAACAACCTTGCAGCTGTACCTTCCATTGTATTTGGTTTGCTAGGACTTGCTATTTTTATCAATTTTTTTGGTTTGCCGCGTTCTGCTTCCCTTGTCGGGGGGCTTGTCTTGGCACTGATGACACTACCAACAATTATCATCACAACCCGTTCGGCTTTACGGGCTGTTCCATCTTCAATCCGTTCAGCTGCGCTGGGGCTTGGGGCTTCAAAAATCCAGATGCTATTTCAGCACGTATTACCATTGGCTGCGCCGGGTATTTTGACAGGTACCATTATTAGCCTTGCTCGTGCCTTGGGGGAAACAGCGCCTCTGCTGCTCATTGGCATGGTTGCCTTTGTTGCCAATTATCCTAGGACGCCGATGGACCCAGCAACGGCACTTCCGGTACAGATCTACATGTGGGCAAGTGAGGCTGAGCGTGCTTTTGTCGAACGCACATCAGGTGCTATCATTGTGCTTCTGATGTTTCTAGCAGTCATGAATATTGCTGCCGTTTTGTTGCGCCGTCGGTTTGAACAGCCCTGATAGGGAGCGGGAGCAGGTGCCCGTTTGGGCTGTTATTCATCTCCCCGTAACTTTAAGTATATGGATAGAGACAAAAACGGATGGAGTTTATACATTTGGAAAAAATGCTCTGAAGACTGGATAAGGAAAAATTATGGACTCCAAGTTGAAAATCAAGATGCGTGGTTTAGATGTCAAGGTTTTTTATGGCGGGAAGGGAGCTTTGCATGGTATCACCCTTGATATTCTTGAAAATAAAGTGATAGCGCTTATCGGCCCTTCAGGATGTGGCAAATCAACATTTCTGCGTTGCCTCAATCGTATGAATGATACGATTGAGGGGGCCCTAGTTACGGGTAGAATATTGCTTGATGAAGAGGATATCTATGATCCGTCTGTTGATGTGGTGGAACTGCGGGCGCGTGTTGGTATGGTTTTTCAGAAGCCAAATCCCTTTCCCAAATCCATTTATGAAAATGTTGCCTATGGTCCGCGAATTCATGGGTTGGCCAAATCACGTACAGAACTTGATGAGATTGTCGAGCAGAGCCTGATAAAAGCGGGTCTTTTCAATGAGGTGAAGGATCGTCTGCACGATGTGGGAACAAGCCTATCGGGCGGTCAGCAACAGCGCCTTTGCATTGCCCGGGCCATTGCGGTAAGCCCTGAAGTTATTCTAATGGATGAGCCGTGTTCTGCTCTTGATCCGATTGCAACAGCAAAGATTGAAGAACTGATTGACGATTTGAGACGAAACTATACAATTGCCATTGTTACGCATTCCATGCAGCAGGCGGCTCGTGTTTCCCAGTTTACTGCGATGTTCCATCTGGGGAATCTTGTTGAGGTTGGCGCTACGGATACAATTTTCACTTCGCCACAGGAGCAGCGTACACAGGATTATATAACAGGCCGCTTTGGTTGATGCTATGAATGGGGGGAAATCGATGCCTACTCAGCATACAGTCCGCTCTTTTGATAAAGAGCTTAATTGTTTGTCAAAGAAAATTGCAGAAATGGGCACTCATGCCGTGCATATGGTTGAGCGTTCGATTATTGCTATTGTGCATGATGACAAAAAACTCGCAAAACAAGTGATTGCTGATGATATCTTCCTCGATGAAGCTGAACGGAAGATTGATGAAGAGGCCATTCTTATTATCGCCAGACGCCAGCCCATGGCCGTTGACCTGCGTGAGATTATCGGTGCAATCCGTATTTCTGTCGATCTTGAGCGGATCGGCGACATGGGAAAGAATATTGCCAAGCGAACAGCCATTCTTTCTGATGTCCGTCAGGCTGATCCCTTTTATCATGGACTTGAAGCTTTTGCTGCTCTAGCATTGAAACAACTGAATGAAGTATTAGATGCCTATGCATGCTGTTCGCTTGGGCGTATTGATGCCGTGCGTGAGCATGATGATGAAATTGATTCCATGTATACCTCTCTCTTTCGAGAACTACTGACTTATATGTTGGAAGATCCCTGTAATATTACAGTCTGTACGCATCTTCTTTTTTGCGCAAAGAATATTGAACGGATTGGCGATCATGCTACGAATATTGCCGAAACAGTTCATTATGTCATTACCGGTATTTATCCTGCCTTGGAGCGGCCCAAGGATGACCAGACATATAGGCTTGGAGCTGGAAAATAGGAAAACGCCTTTAAATAAATGCAGCAGATGCAATCCTGCTATGACCGGCATCTAAAGTGAAATAATAGTAAAAATCTTATATAGACTAGCTTTATAGGTTTTTCTCCGCTTATATACCGGTGCGGGTGCTGTCTTATGTATTTTATTTTGTTGATGAAGATAATCAGAATGTAAGGGAAATTTCATTGCAGTTTCCGACTGCTGGACTGAAATTAATAATATGCATTATATGCTGATTATTGGCGCTAATGTCTTTTATAAAAGTCGTCGTCGCAATAGTACACTGAGTGTGCTGGTTGATGGGAAATCTTATGATATTCCCTATGCTTTTTCACAAAAGGACATCAAATAGCGTTTGGCCGGTATGATAAGGAACGTTTCTATAGCAGGTCGGTATTAAGAGTAGAGCAGTAACTTGTGTCAGTGCGCCATTAATTATGCCTGTATCTTAGCTGAAGGTTGTGGAAAACACAAACCTAGTATTTAAAGTACGTTTTGCCTGAAGTCCGTCAAAGTAATCTGATTGGTACGTCTTTGCTGTCCCAATACCACAAAAAACCTTGAGCAGATCCCTGTATAACATGAATATTTTATAATTTTTGGCTATTATTCCAGGTGATACAAATAACAGGCCCTTTCTGAAACAGGGAGGGTCTGTTATCATGATTTGATATAGATGCAGGTATATTTCTGGTATCGATCTCCTATACGGAGATACAGAGTATGTTCTACATGTGCCGATGGCAAGATGGAGCTTGTGAGAACTGCTTTTTAAGTTAATAAATCGCTAGGTTGGAGGAAAGGTTTATGCAGGCTGATTATTCAAAGATGATTGATCCCCTAAAGCTAGATAGCCTTGCTAAGGTAGCTGTCAAGGTCGGCCTAGGGCTGGAGAAGGGACAGGATCTTGTGTTGACGGCTCCAATTGTCGCTTTGCCATTTGTTAGGCGTATTGTAGCAGAGGCTTATAAAGCTGGAGCAGGAGTTATCACTCCGATTTTCAGTGATGAGGAACTAACCATTGCCCGTTTTCATCATGCATCTGACATGAGTTTTGACCGAGCGGCAGACTGGCTTTATGAAGGAATGGCAAAGGCATATACAAATGGTGCGGCCCGCCTTGCTGTTTCTAGTAATAACCCTCTACTGCTTGCCGGAGAAGACCCAGCTAGAGTCGCCCGTCTCAACAAGGCAACATCTATTGCCTATCAGCCGGCTTTGGAGAAAATTTCCGGTTTTCATATAAATTGGAATATTGTTTCCTATCCTGCCCCCGCATGGGCTTCGCTGGTTTTTCCTGATCTATCAATTGTTGAAGCGACGCGCGCATTAGCGGAGGCTATATTTGCTGCTTCTCGGGTGGATAATGATGATCCCATTGCAGCATGGGCTGACCATAATCGCCAATTGAAAAAACGCAGTACATGGCTCAATGACCAGCGTTTTTCGGCGATGCACTTTAGTGGTCCGGGGACTGACCTGACAATCGGGCTTGCTGATGACCATGAGTGGCAGAGCGGAGCGTCAATTGCCAGAAATGGTATTACCTGTAACCCGAATATTCCGACAGAGGAGGTTTTTACCACCCCTCATGCTTATCGTGTTGAAGGCTATGTACGCAGTACAAAGCCCCTATCGCATCAGGGCACATTGATTGACGGGATTTCTGTAAGATTTGAAAAAGGACGGGTTGTCGAAACCTATGCAGCCAAAGGTGAAGCCGTTCTGAATGAATTGTTGGATACAGATGAAGGTGCACGTCGTTTGGGAGAGGTGGCGCTTGTTCCCGATTCCTCTCCTATATCAGCGAGTAGATTGCTCTTTTATAATACTTTATTTGATGAAAATGCTGCTTGCCACATTGCGTTTGGCCAGTGCTATTCAAAATGTTTCCGTGATGGTGTCTCTCTCAATGCTGAAGAGATTGCTTCCCGTGGCGGCAACAGAAGTTTTGTTCATGTAGACTGGATGATCGGCTCTGACAGTATTGATATTGATGGTATCAGAGCTGATGGCAGTCGCGTTTTCGTTTTCCGTAAAGGGGAGTGGGCTATATAAATTAGGAATATTGGTGAGGACATTTGAATCTATTATAAGCTTATAGTATTGGAAAATTGGTAATTTAAGAGAAATTATGGGTGTATTTTCACGCTTCTCGCATGGCTTAAGTTTGATTGTAGTTATTTGGTGCGCAAAGCACGTCTGTGTTGCAGAAAGGATTAATTACCGTCAGGCATGTTCTGGAAGTTCGCTTAGTATGCGCTTTTGGTTACTGTCAGGATTACAGGATTTAGAATGCTTAATGATAGCAATATCGTAGATTAAAACGGTGGTGACGCTGGTAGGGAGTATTGGGGGCATAGTATAAAAGCTTTAGTCGTTCTGCTGGAAGCTTCATAAATGAAGGCAACAGATCTTTCTCATAACATATAGCCATATGGCTTGCCTTCAAATAACTTAATCTGCATATCTATCTTCATGCAGTCATTACTAGTTAGCTCTACTTCAATTTAATATACTAAAAATATATTTTCTTTTGGAATCAGTTTTTTTGTAGTCTCATTTTTCTTTTCTCTTGGTTTCGGGCTGTATTTTATAGCATTCCTGTTCACAAAACCTTTTTTGTGCCATATGTCCTAATCTTCCATTATATCGTGCTATATCTGTATTGGCAGTCAAAAGGCACTGATCTGAGTTTCTGAGGTCAAACATTACTTTGTGGGCCGGAACCTATGCTGATAGGAACGCGTATCTGAGATGTGGATATGTAGTGTAAGGATTTGGGATTTTCTTTATCCAGTGGATATTGCCTGATAAGATCGTGGGCAGCATTTTCTTTCTGTCAATAGCTGCGCTAAATATCTGCTGGTTGTGCTTGATAACGGGCTCCTTATTTGTTTTTTAGTGCCTTTGCAAGAAGGATGAATTGGAAAGCTATTCTTGGCTTGTCAGATTGATATCGCCCCGATAGGAAACGCGCATTCCGATGCTTTTTTAGTAAAGAAATGCTACTGAAAATTGCCTTGTTGGATGATATTTACATGTGTGACGCTTTTTCTCATGCGCAAGGCTGCAATAATTTTCATATCTGATGAAGAGGCGAAAATGATGGCTTCAAGGCTTTTGCTAAGGCCTATCCGCGGTGTGATTGCTGGTGCCTATTATTAAGGAGATCTTCGCGATTTTTTACCTGTAGAGCAGGAATTATAAATGAGAGATATAAAGATTGCTGTATTGATTGGATTTGAAAGATATTTACATTTTCTACTTGTCCTAGGATTGTCTGCTTCTTGCTATGCCGGTATTGAAATAATATCGGTGGTTATAGTCTGTTGTAATTTTGTTTTTAAGGTATTAGATGATGCTTTCCAAAGTTCTTACACGTCTTGATGCTAGTTTTGGCGAAAGCCTTGAGCGGCTGTTTGAGCTGTTAAGGCATAAGTCTATTTCAATGGATTCTGCATTTCGTGAAGATTGTCGCAAAACAGCGGATTGGCTGACTGAAGACCTGAAAACGATTGGCTTTGACGTATCATGTCGTGACACAATCGGGCATCCCGTGGTTGTGGCTCATCATGATGGCCCGAATGCAGATGCGCTGCATGTTCTTTTTTATGGCCATTATGATGTCCAACCGGTGGATCCGTTGGCCCTATGGGAAGATGATCCGTTTGATCCTAAAATCAAAGAGCTTAATGGACATAAGGTTATCAGTGCCCGTGGCGCTTCAGACGACAAAGGGCAAATGATGACCTTTATTGAGGCTTTGCGGGCTTATAAACAGGAGACAGGGCAGCTGCCAGTGGGTGTAACCCTTCTCCTCGAAGGGGAGGAGGAATCCGGTTCCCCTTCGCTTTACCCATTTCTTGAGGCGCATGCTGATGAATTGAAAGCTGATTATGCATTGGTCTGTGACACATCCATGTGGCATCGTAATACGCCTTCGATTTCCGTCGGTTTGCGAGGCCTACTTGGAGAAGAGGTTATTGTTAATGCTGCAAGCCGTGATTTGCATTCCGGTTATTATGGAGGAGCAGCGGCCAACCCCATTCATATTCTGGTGCGTATTCTTGCCGATTTGCATGATAAAAATGGGCGGGTTACGATTCTAGGTTTTTATGAGGGGGTAGAAGAAACACCGGAACAAATTCTCAGCGCGTGGAAGACACTAGGGCTGGGAGCTGGAGGTTTTCTCAGGTCTGTCGGCCTTTCACTCCCTGCAGGTGAAAAAGGGCGCAGCCTTTTTGAACTCGTCTGGGCTCGGCCAACGGCTGAGGTAAATGGAATCAGCGGCGGTTATGAGGGTGATGGTTTCAAGACTGTTATTGCGGCCAAGGCATCTGCTAAGGTTTCATTCCGCCTCGTGCATAAACAGGATCCTCTAAAAATCCGCGAGGCTTTCCGTGCCTTTGTGCGAAGCCGTATTCCTGCAGACTGCACGGTAGAATTCCATGATCATGGCGCATCACCGGCAATCCAACTTCCTTTTGATTCTCCTCTAATCGCCTGTGCGAAAACCGCATTGTTGAAAGAATGGCCCAATCCGGCTGTGCTTGTTGCGATGGGGGGGTCCATTCCGGTTGTCGGTCATTTCCAGTCTCTTCTGGGGATGGAATGTTTGCTTGTTGGTTTTGCTCTTGACGATGATTGTATCCATTCACCCAATGAGAAATATGATGTTAATTCTTTTCATAAAGGCCAGCGTTCATGGGCGCGCATTCTGGCAGCGTTATCCTCATTCAGTGAGCCAGGAAAATGATTTTCACTCTAGGTCTGCTTTCTCAGGTAAAAGGTTATTAAACGATGACGACAATCCGGATGTACAAAGGCGATTTGCCCGACCTTTCTCATTACAATGTCGCGTCTGTAGCGATTGATACCGAAACCCTGGGCCTTAATCCCTATCGTGACCGGTTATGTGTTGTACAACTTTCTCCTGGAGATGGGACGGTAGATGTGGTACAGATCTCAGCGGGCCAGAAAATAGCTCCTAACATTGTCAAGCTGCTTACAAGCAAGAAGGTTACCAAGATATTTCATTTTGGCCGGTTTGATCTTTCTATTCTTGCATATGCCTTCGGTGTTATGCCACAGCCTGTATTTTGCACTAAAATTGCTTCAAAATTAACACGCACTTATACGGATCGGCATGGCCTGCGGGAATTATGCAACGAATTTCTGGGAGTCCTGCTTTCAAAGCAGCAGCAGTCATCTGATTGGGGTTCGGATACCTTGACGGAGGCTCAAGTGGAATATGCGGCTTCTGATGTCCTTTATTTACATCAGCTCAAGAAAATTCTAGAAATACGCCTAGAAAGAGAGGGGCGTACAAAAATTGCAAGATCATGTTTTGAGTTTTTGCCGACAAGAGCCGAGCTTGATCTGATGGGCTGGCCTGAACAAGATATTTTCGCCCATACCTGAAAGCAGATCAAGGCATTCTAAGATTTTTTAGTATAAACAAAAAATGAATAACGGATGTGGCTTTTCTGCTACAGACATTGAATAGTTTTTCATATAAGTGCATTGCGTATCATTTTTAGTATCAAGGAATTGAAAATGAAAATTAAGTATCTTCTCGCTGTATCAACAGTTGCTCTTATCGCAAACAGTACTGTATATGCTGCAGATATTGTACATGTTTCGGATCCTGTTGTTTCTGCTGCAACATTTAATTGGGATGGGTTTTATGCTGGTGGCCAGATTGGTGGTTCATGGGCTCGCAGCGAAGGCAGTACATGGAATGATGTGAACGATGCCCCTATGGAAGAAAAGCCTAATGGTTTTGTGGGTGGTCTTTATGCCGGTTACAATTTTGATGTTGGCAGTAATATTATCTTTGGGGCAGACACAGATTTTGTCTGGAGTGGTGTGAAGGGCACGGATTCTAAGGATAATGTTGAATATAGTGTCCAGCAGAACTGGGCTGGTTCGACCCGCTTGCGTGCTGGTTATGCTATGGATTGTTTCTTACCATACCTTGCAGGTGGTGTTGCCTATAGCAAAATCAGCAATTCTGTCTATGAGGCTGTTACAGAAAAAGACTTTACCAAAAGCAAAGACCTCGTTGGTTGGACTGTTGGTGTTGGTATTGACTATGCAATGGTCGATAATATTTTACTTCGTGCGGAGTACCGTTACACAGATTTTGGTAAAAGCACTTACTCCATCAGTAATATGGATGTTGATTCCCCTATTAAATACAATTCCGACGATTTCCGTGTTGGTATTGCTTACAAGTTTTGATTTGAGGGGAATTAGTTCTTACAAAAACCCTGCGCTGCGAGTGCAGGGTTTTTGTGGGTCCTGGTTTTTTAAACACAGGCACTAGGCAACTGTTTATTTCCAGCGTCTGTTTTTAATGAGAACTGCATGGTAGGTTTTCTGTCCCGGTGGATAGATGGATGCCCCTTATAGGGGTGCCGTTTGTTACGCATATGGCATTTAACAGCGGCTGGAAACTAGAACAGGGGCTGATGGTTTTGACGTTCTTTAAAACTGTCTGCTACAATTTTGATACCGTCTATAAATTATTAATTCGATATTATTTGTGCTGATGTAGATGGCTCAGAGGAACGGAGTCCTTCTTAGCTTTCGTATCAAGCAGAAAAGTTTGCTTCAACACACGATGTGTGATCTTGTATTATAATGCTGATCGCTGTTTACCGTATATATTGCTAGTGATATTTCTTGTTGTCTGATGTATAGTTAATGCAGACAGGGGTAGTTTTCATCTTTGAATTTGCAAGAATGATCGTATTTTACGATAGGCTTGTACTAATCAGCTCAGCTAGGATTTTTTATGACTAAAAAAAGCGCAATTATTGATTATTCAAAAACGCTTTATTTACCGCGGACTGCTTTCCCCATGCGTGCCAGTTTGTCACAGCGGGAGCCTGAATTGCTCAAACGTTGGGAAGATATGGATCTTTATGCGCAGTTGCGGCACAATGCGCAGTTTCGCCCCCTTTATGTGCTTCATGATGGCCCGCCCTACGCTAATGGCAATATTCATATCGGTCATGCTCTGAATAAAATTCTGAAAGATGTTATCAACCGTTCCTTCCAGATGCGGGGCTATAATGCCAATTATGTCCCCGGCTGGGATTGTCATGGGCTGCCGATTGAATGGAAGGTTGAAGAAAAATATCGGATTTCTGGAAAAAACAAAGATGAAGTTCCTATCAATGAATTCCGCCAAGAATGCCGGGAATTTGCATCGCACTGGATTGACGTACAGACAGAGGAATTCAAGCGGCTTGGTATTATTGGCGATTTCAGGAATCCATATACAACCATGGCTTTTCATGCTGAGGCCCGGATTGCTGGGGAACTGATGAAATTTGCTATGTCTGGGCAGCTTTATCGTGGTTCCAAGCCAATCATGTGGTCGGTTGTTGAGCGTACAGCTCTTGCAGAGGCAGAGGTTGAATACCATGAGCATAAATCAGATACGATCTGGGTCAAATTTCCGGTCAGGAGAGCGGAAAGCAATGATCTTTCTGATGTATTTATTGTAATTTGGACAACAACGCCTTGGACAATTCCGAGCAACAGAGCGGTCTCTTTCTCTTCGCGTATTGACTACGGGTTATATGAAGTAATCGAAGTTGAAAATGATTATGGCCCACAGCGTTTGGAGAAACTGATTTTGGCCGATCGTCTAGCGCAAGACTGTGCAAAAAAAGCAAAACTAACCCTAAAGCGGATTCGCGCCCTCAATATACAAGAGTTTGAGACAATGGAACTTTCACATCCTCTGAAAGGTCTTGCCGGTTGCTACCTTTTTCGGATTCCGCTGCTTGATAGTGAACATGTAAGGGATGATGCTGGTACTGGATTTGTGCATATTGCGCCGGGTCATGGCAGGGATGATTTTGATATCTGGATGTCATCGGCCAGAAAACTCCAGGAACGTGGAATTAATATAACTATTCCTTTTTCCGTTGATGATGCGGGTTTTTATACAGCGGATATTCCGGGCTTTGGCCCTGATCGGGAAGGCGGGGCTGCTTGTATTCTTGATGATAGCGGCAAAGTCGGCGATGCCAATAATGCGGTCATTGCGGCATTGGTTGCTACAGATCGGCTTTTTGCTCGTGAGTCGCTAAAACATTCTTATCCGCATAGCTGGCGTTCAAAAAAACCACTTATTTTCCGTAATATGCCTCAATGGTTTATCTATATGGATAAAAACTTGGATGATAGCACGACGTTGCGTCAGCGGGCCTTGAAAGCCGTTCATGATACGCGTTTTGTACCTCAGGGTGGGAAGATGCGTCTTCATTCCATGATGGAAGACCGTCCTGATTGGGTTCTATCGCGCCAGCGCGTATGGGGTGTGCCGATCACAGTTTTTGTCAATGAAGAAGGGGAGATTCTCCACGATAAAGCCGTCAATCAGAGAATTGTTGATGTGTTTGAGGCAGAGGGAGCAGATGCTTGGTTTGCCGAAGGTGCCCGTGCACGTTTTTTGGGTGCGCGCGCTGATGAGTCATGGGAAATGGTACATGATATTCTCGATGTCTGGTTTGATTCCGGTTCGACCCATACATTTACACTGGAAACTCGTCCTGATCTGAAATGGCCTGCAGATGTTTATCTTGAAGGATCTGATCAGCATCGTGGCTGGTTTCATTCCTCTATGCTGGAAAGCTGTGGCACGTGTGGCCGCGCTCCTTATAATACTGTGATTACTCATGGTTTTACCCTTGATGAACATGGCAAGAAAATGTCCAAATCGCTAGGCAATGTTGTCAGCCCACAGGATATTGTGAGCACATACGGCGCCGATATCCTCCGGCTTTGGGTGATGACAACCGATTACTGGGAAGATCAGCGACTGGGGCGCAATATCATTCAGACCAATGTGGATACTTATCGCAAATTGCGTAATGTTCTCCGCTGGATGCTGGGTACACTTGCGCATGACAAGGGAGAAGTACTTCCCTATGAACATATGCCCGATCTTGAGAAATTCATGCTGCATCGTCTTCGTGAACTCGATCAACTGGTTAGGGCGGGATATGATGCATTTGATTTCAAGCGTATAATCCGTGCGTTGCTTGATTTTGCAATTATTGATCTTTCCGCATTTTATTTTGATATCCGCAAGGATACTCTCTATTGTGACCCGCCGTCTTCAAAGCGGCGTCTTGCGGCTTTGCAGACAGTACGTGAAATTTTTGAGCGATTTTCAACTTGGCTTGCACCTATGTTGCCGTTCACGATGGAGGAAGCTTGGATTGCGCGCAATCCAGAGAGCCTTTCTGTGCATCTTGAACAATTTCGTGAAACGCCGCATACATGGAAAAATGATGCTCTGGCTGAACGCTGGCGCAAAGTACGCTTGGTGCGCCGTGTTGTAACCGGCGCTCTTGAGCTTGAGCGTGTAAATAAGCGTATTGGTTCCTCTTTGGAAGCTGCACCTGTTGTGTATATTACAGATCCGGTATTGCTTGAGGCGGTTGAAGGCATGGATATGGCTGAAATCTGCATTACCAGCGATATTGTAATCACGAATGCCAAGCCTGAAGCAGATGCTTTTCGCATGGATGAAGTTGATGGTGTTGCTATCAGATCAGAAAAAATAACAGGTTGCAAATGTGCCCGTTCGTGGCGTTATACACGGGATGTTGGCATAGATCCGGAATTTCCTGATGTTTCAGCACGTGATGCAGCTGCTTTACATGAATTGCGTTTGCTGGGACTGCTAGAAGAATACGATTGAATTTTTTATGTTTTTATGAGATATGGCAGGCGTTTTAAGTATGCGTATTGCATGGTAAATAATGCAGTATACCCGGGTAAATCTAGGCTAGCTATAATTGTCTGAAGCACGCCAAAAACGCCTGTGCAGTAAGGCAACTGTCAATCGCAAGAATCTCAATTATGTTTTATCCATTATCGGTTACTTCAACAGTAAGGTTTTCTGGCTTATTTACCATCGGGTACTGACCTTGCCCGTGGGCGGGAAGAGAATATGTTGGGTATAATCCATTGCAAAGCTGAATGTGAGTAGGTAAAATATTTCAAGCAGCAGAGTGAAGGCGGTTCTGCAACAATGCAAGCGCAAATATTTGACCGAGCCATTCTAATCTATAGGCAGTCGGAAAAATTGTCTCCGTTAGTAACTAGGGGTGAGGATGGGGCAAAAAGAGAATGAAAAGACATGTATGCAAATAAACTACCGTTTGCATGCTTTGTTTTAAATCAGGGCAGATATGAAGCTTCTCTGAAAAATCTCGGCGTGAACAGGTGATTATGCTATTCTGTTTGTGAAAAAACGCTTGATAGTTTTGCATGGCCGATGCTTCGGATTGCACTTATCGAAACGAGTATCTTAGGTATTTTTCATTCATTACGATGTCTCATTCCCAGTTGATTGAGCGTAATTTTATTATAGACAATAAATATTCTTTATTAAGTCATTTTTCTAGTCACTATGTATGTTTTAATAACTTATGGCGATGAGGACATACTGATTGCAACATTATTTATGTGCTGTGTATTTTTAAAGAAATATCCCTTTTCTATCAGAAATACAGTTTATCAGTTCATGAGAATAAATGATGAGATTACCTGAAACATTCCAGAATGATATTTATCGGGTGATTGCCACTCGAAGAGATGTCCGCGGTAAGTTTTTACCGAGACCTTTGCCTGCAGCGATTATTCGCCGGTTGCTTGAGGCAGTACATCATGCGCCTTCTGTTGGTTTTATGCAGCCATGGAATTTTATTTTAATCCGCGATCTCTGTCGGCGCAGAAGAGTCCAGCAGATTTTTGCCTGTGCCTATGAGGAAGAGGCACATATTTTTACAGGCGAACGCCGCAGGCTCTATGATTCTCTCAAGCTTGAAGGAATTATCAATGCGCCACTCAATATCTGTGTCACTTGTGATAGCATGCGCGGTAGCGATATAGGCCTTGGGCATTATCACAATCCGCAACTGGCTGTTTATAGAACGGTCTGTGCCGTGCAGAATCTTTGGCTAGCAGCGAGTTCAGAAAATATAGGAGTCGGCTGAGTTTCAATCTATCGTGAAGAAGAATTACGTGATGTTTTAAATATACCCACATATAGAGATTATCGCTTATCTCTGTGTAGGCTTTGCCAGTTCTTTTTATGATCAGCCAGAGTTGCAGAAAAAGGGCTGGCGTGAGCGCTTGCCTTTGGATGAACTAATATTTAATGAATATTGGCAGGGATAAAATTTATAATTTTATTTCTGTAAACTTCTTTTTATAGATGGTGCTCATGTGCTAGAATGATAGCTCATTAGTTTCTACTAGCTATTAGTCCGAAACGCAGACTGATCAAGGCGGCTTGTGTTCCATTGCAGAGGCTATGTCGCCGAAAAAGAAAAATGAGGTAATGTTAATGCCCGCCTATCGTTCGCGAACGTCAACCCATGGTCGTAATATGGCTGGTGCACGCGGTCTCTGGCGGGCAACTGGAATGAAGACTACTGATTTTGGTAAACCGATCATTGCTGTTGTCAATTCCTTTACTCAGTTTGTGCCTGGGCATGTGCATCTGAAGGATCTTGGTCAGCTTGTTGTGCGTGAAATTGAAAAGGTTGGCGGAGTTGCGAAGGAATTCAATACTATTGCGATTGATGACGGTATCGCTATGGGGCATGATGGCATGCTGTATTCATTGCCTTCGCGTGAGATTATTGCCGATTCTATTGAATATATGATCAATGGCCATTGTGCTGATGCGATGGTCTGCATTTCTAATTGTGATAAGATCACGCCCGGCATGTTGATGGCCTCCCTACGGTTAAATATTCCGACAATTTTTGTTTCCGGTGGGCCGATGGAGGCAGGTAGACTTGTGCTTAACGGCAGGGAAGTGTCCCTTGATTTAGTGGATGCGATGGTTGCTGCCGCTGATGATCATAGTTCCGATGCGCATGTGAGTGCAATTGAACAAGCCGCTTGTCCAACTTGCGGCTCCTGCTCAGGTATGTTCACAGCCAATTCTATGAATTGCTTGACTGAGGCGCTGGGACTTTCTTTACCGGGGAATGGTTCAGTACTTGCAACTCATTCGGATCGTCGTCGCTTGTTTGAAGAGACCGGATACCGTGTTGTTGAATTGGTTAGACGTTATTATGAGCAGGATGATCAAACTGCTCTGCCGCGCTCGATTGCCAGCTTTTCCGCATTTGAAAACGCCATGACACTTGATGTTGCCATGGGCGGTTCAACTAATACGGTGTTGCATTTGCTTGCAGCGGCACAGGAGGCTGAGGTTGATTTCACAATGGCTGATATTGATCGACTGTCGCGCCGGGTGCCGGTGTTATGCAAGGTTGCACCAGCTATTTCAAACGTACACATGGAAGATGTGCACCGCGCCGGCGGGGTCATGGCTATTTTGGGTGAGCTTGATCGAGCAGGTCTAGTTGATACTTCAACCTATACTGTATATGCAGAAACACTAAAGGATGCATTGCGCACATGGGATATTCGGCAGACTAATAATATGGCAGTTCACGATTTTTATCGGGCTGCCCCAGGCGGGATTGTGACACAGATTGCATTCAGCCAATCTCATCGTTATGAAAATGTCGATCTTGATCGCAGAAATGGCATTATTCGCTCCAAAGAATATGCTTGGTCGCAGGATGGTGGCTTAGCTGTCCTTTATGGAAATCTGGCGGAGGATGGTTGTATTGTCAAAACCGCAGGAGTTGATGACTCCATACTGAATTTTTCGGGTCCGGCGCGTATTTTCGAAAGTCAAGATTCAGCTGTGCTTGCTATTCTGAATAACAGGATTAATCCTGGTGATATTGTGTTTATCCGTTATGAAGGCCCGCGTGGTGGCCCTGGCATGCAGGAAATGCTCTACCCGACAAGCTATCTGAAATCAAAAGGGCTTAGCAAATTATGCGCGCTGGTGACAGACGGGCGCTTCTCCGGTGGTTCTTCAGGGCTTTCCATTGGCCATATTTCACCGGAAGCAGCGGAAGGAGGTATAATTGCCTTAGTGCAGGAGAGAGATATGATTGAGATCAGCATTCCTGAGCGCAAGATTCACCTGGCTGTGGATAATGTGGAAATTGCACATCGTCGTAAAAAGATGGAAGAAAAGGGAATGGCCGCTTGGATGCCAGTTGAACCCCGCAAGCGTATGATCACCAAGGCATTGCAGGCTTACGCGGCTATGACAACATCAGCGGCCAAGGGGGCTGTGCGACAACTTTAAGATGGTTCAAACTCTGATTAGAATATCAAAATTGATAGAATCCCTATAAAATTGAGAATTAACTATTTGAATGGAAGAACCAATACAAGAGAGTATGATATTGAAAACTTATATTCTTAGGTTTCTAACAAAAAGGAAGCGGATAATTGAAATTTGTCAGTTATCCGCTTTATCTTGTTTCTCTTGGTGGACATTTATTGCTCGTCGGTATCAGATAATACCGAGCGCACGCATTGCTTCAGCAACACGCACAAAACCGGCAATATTAGCACCCCTGACATAATCTCCCGGTACGCCATATTCTTTTGCTGTCTCATAGCAAAGATCGTGAATACTATGCATAATTCCAGCAAGACGACTTTCTGTCTCTTCAAATGTCCAGCTATCACGTGAGGCATTCTGCTGCATTTCGAGGGCAGAAGTGGCAACTCCGCCGGCATTGGCAGCTTTTCCAGGAGCAAAGAGAATGCCAGCTTCCTGAAAGATATCAATTGCTTCAGGTGTTGAAGGCATATTTGCACCTTCGCCAACAGCAATCAGACCATTTTTCACTAATGTACGTGCATTATCACTTGCCAATTCGTTCTGTGTTGCTGAAGGCATGGCAATATCACAGGGCACATCCCAGATAGAGCCATTTTCAACATATTTTACCGAATGGCCTTTGTGTTCTGCATACTCTTTGATTCGTCCACGGCGTTGTTCCTTGATTTCCCGAACCAGATCAATGTCAATACCGCCTTCGTCAATGATATAACCATTTGAATCTGAACACGCGACCACTTTTGCACCAAGAGAGGTGAGTTTCTGAATCGTATAGATGGCAACGTTACCAGAGCCTGAAACCACAGCGCGCTGTCCCTCAAAACCGTAGCCTTTGGTTGCAAGCATTCGCTCGACAAAATAAACAGCCCCATATCCTGTTGCTTCCGTTCGTGCTCGTGATCCGCCATAAAGCAACCCTTTACCTGTGATAACACCAGCTTCATAACGGTTTGTTAGCCGTTTGAATTGCCCAAACATATAGCCGATCTCACGCCCGCCAACACCGATATCACCCGCTGGAACATCGATATATTCACCAATATGACGTTGGAGTTCGGTCATAAAAGACTGGCAAAAACGCATGATTTCTCTGTCGGTGCGTCCGCGCGGATTGAAATCAGAGCCACCCTTGCCGCCACCTATAGGCATACCGGTTAAAGCATTTTTAAAGGTCTGCTCAAAACCTAGAAATTTGATGATGCCCACATTGACGGTTGGATGAAACCTCAAGCCTCCCTTGTAAGGACCAAGAGCTGAATTAAACTGGACACGGAAACCGCGGTTGATATGAATGTCTCCCTGATCATCAACCCATGGCACACGGAAGATAATCTGCCGTTCAGGTTCGCAAAGACGCTCAATCAGTGCATTGTCCGCATATTCAGGATGCCTAGCAATAACATGTCCTAAGCTCCCTAATACTTCATGAACTGCCTGGTGAAACTCTTTTTCTCCAGTATTGCGTTCCATAACCTGATTAAGAATAGGGGTAAGTTTATCATTAATTTTATCTAACATCATCTCCTCCACAATAAAATAACCATTGTTATAGATAAAAGAAAATATCATTCTCTATGAGCTCACCTTTAATACACTGCTTTGCGGAGTTTGGAAATAGCATTGCATTTTTTTGTAATTGATTATGGAGGTTAATAAATTAACCGCGATAGATCTCCACCTTAGTTGGCGGACAGTCTGATAAATTGATATGCAAAAGCAATCAGGTAGTTTTATATGGACAGCACAAGCAGTTAATCGGTGAAACGTTGTTTAGGCGTATACAGAGTTCGCCGGGGCTGTGACCTGCTTCGGGATGCCGCCATAGGGGCAAGTAGTTGTTGTCTTAAAATTTGGCAATTACTCACTAAGTTTTTACTGCGGCAGAATAAGGAGTTTAACTGTATTACTGTGCTTGAGCTTAATGTACCGTCTGTACAACCTGAAAGGATTTTACGGCAGTTGAATCTTATGGTGCCAGATTGGCAGAGACCATAGCCGGGTTTCTCCATAACGGCATGGTTTCTGAGAAAAGTTTAAAGTATGAACTGTTTAGTAATATCAGTATACTGAAAACGGCTATATGGTGACTGGCCACGTTGATCTCGGCCTATGGTATAGGCTCGGTTGCTTCAATGCAGAGCAGAAAACACCATTGAGCATGTGATCGAGAAGATGGCTTGATTACATTCAGCATCCGTTTGATGCCTCCGGTGTTATTTTGGTGATATGGCTTTTCCCACAATTTTAAGCATATGCTACCGGTGATCAGGACCATCATCCGTTTTCTAATTTGTCTAGGTCAGTTTATTAGGACGGGGGCTGCCTTGGATTCAAGAACTATTTCAGAAGTATAGCTTTCAGCCTATAAAGTTCATCAAGTGCTTCCCGTGGGGCTATGTTGTCAGGATTGAGTGCATTGAGTATCTGTACAATATCCGAATCTGCGGATGGTATGTTTTCAGCCTGTGGTTTTGTAATGGAAAAAATTGGCAGATCGTCGATTAGCGTATCTGCCTTGCCGAACATTTCATCCTGTTCCAGCTGATGCAGCACATCACGTGCACGGTTGACAACTGCATCAGGCAGACCAGCAAGTTTTGCCACCTGCACCCCGTAGGAGCGGTTGGCCGCTCCGCTACCCACTTCATGCAGAAATACCACATCGCTATTCCATTCCTGCACCTTCATTGTATGGTTATTTAGGCGCTTCAGTTTTTTTGAAAGAGCGGTAAGCTCATGAAAATGCGTAGCAAAAATCGCCCGGCAATGGTTGACTTCATGCAGGTATTCCACCGTGGCCCAAGCAATGGAAAGACCATCAAATGTCGAAGTGCCTCGCCCAATTTCATCAAGAATGATGAGTGAATGTTCATCTGCCTGGTTCAGTATGGCTGCGGTTTCTACCATTTCTACCATGAAGGTAGAGCGCCCACGGGCCAAGTCATCAGATGCACCGACGCGGCTGAACAACCGGTTCACCACGCCAATATGTGCTGCTCCTGCAGGTACAAATGACCCCATCTGTGCCATTATAGTAATTAATGCATTCTGCCTGAGAAAGGTTGATTTACCGCCCATATTGGGACCCGTCAGCAGCCAGATTGTGCCATGTTGTTCGTCCTGTGTGGGTGAGAGGGTACAGTCATTGGCAACAAAAGGATTGGCCGCCTCCCGGCGCAATGCCTGCTCCACAATTGGATGGCGTCCGCCAATAATATTGAAAGCTAGACTGCTATCAAGTTTAGGGCGGCAATAGCCCTGTTCCTGTGCTAGGGTTGCTAGAGCGCTTGAGACATCAAGCACATAAAGTGCAGCAGCAGCGTTGCGCAGCAGGTCAGCGGCCATAGCCACTTCACGTGATAGTTTGTCAAAAATTTCAAGTTCCATGACAAGCGCCTTTTCAGCGGCATTAGCAATACTACTCTCCATTTCCGCCAGTTCTGTTGTCGTGAAACGCATAGTATTTGCCATAGTTTGGCGGTGGATAAAGTGCGCTTTTACCTCTGCTGTCTGGGTCAGTACTGTTGCCTGTGCTGCCGTTACCTCAATAAAATAACCAAGAATGTTATTGTGTTTAATCTTCAGGGTCTTGACGCCTGTTTCATAGGCATACCGAGTTTGCAGTGCCGTCATCACTTGGTGCGATTCATTCTTGAGTGTGCGCATTTGATCAAGTTCAGCATGATAACCTATCCGCACAAAGCCTCCATCGCGTTTTAACAGCGGCAGTTCATCAGCTAGAGTGCTGGACAGATGATCTAGGAGCATGGTAGGAAGATCACCAATTGCCTGTGTTGCTTCTGTCAGTTCAGGTGGTAGGGGCACTTGGGTAAAAATTTCGCTGATAGAATGGCATGCTTCAAGTCCACGTAAAATAGCGGCAAGATCACGTGGACCCCCGCGCCCCACCGCAAGCCGCGATAGGGCGCGCGGCATATCAGGAAGGCCTTTCAAAGTTAGCCGGATGGCTTCACAGAAGCACGGCTCCTGTAAAAAGAATGCTACAGAGTTAAGACGTTCATTGATGGCATTTGAATCTGTGAGCGGTGCCATCAGCCGCTCGGCCAGCATGCGTGCACCTCCGCCAGTTACAGTACGATCAATAGCTTTTATCAGACTACCATCACGGTTGCCTGAAAGAGTACGTAATAGTTCCAAGTTGATGCGTGTTGCCGCATCAATGAAAAGCGTTGAACCATCTTTCTCGCGTTCAGGCCGCATCAGGGGTGGCCGTTCCGAAATCTGGGTTTTTTCAATATAGGCAATAGCTCCGGCAATGGCAGAAAGCTCAGCCCGGGAAAAAGTGGCGAAGCCATCTAGCGTGGCAATCTGATAATAACCGGCAATGCGATTTTCTGCCGTTGTACTATCAAAAAGGCTAGCTGGCTGAGGTGTTACTATACGACCGATGATCTCAAAGAGCGAACGCAGTTTTTCATTATGAAATACACTATCAGCAACAATTAGTTCCTGCGGATCAACCCGCATGATATCGGTAAGAAGCTGCCCAATGTCTGTAGATGCCACACGGAAGATGCCGGTTGAAATATCGATCCATGCAAGGGAAAATTTGACACCCTCCCTCTCTTTCATATGTCCAAGTGACATCAGATAATTAGCACGGGTTGGGTCAAGCAGCTTTTCTTCCGTGAGAGTGCCAGGGGTGACCAAGCGGATAACATCGCGCTGGACAACGGATTTCGCACCACGTTTTTTTGCTTCCACCGGGGTTTCTACTTGTTCGCAGATGGCAACACGGTAACCCGATGCAATAAGCTTTTGCAGGTAATCATCAGCTGAATGAGCTGGCATACCGCACATCGGAATATCCTGCCCCAAATGTTTGCCGCGTTTGGTCAATGTGATACCGAGTATTTGTGCAGCCTTTACTGCATCATCAAAAAAAAGCTCGTAAAAATCTCCCATACGATAAAAAAGCAGACTCCCAGGATTGTTAGCCTTGATCCGCATATATTGTTCCATCATTGGACTTGGTTGCTCCAATGATGCCATTGTGGAAGACAATTTTTTCTGATTATGTTGATACGATCTGGGTTGAGTATTCTTCTGAGGCATGTTTCTCTCAAAGTTCGTAGTGCCACGATGTTTATAGGCAAACAGTCTGATAACATCAGATAACTTGATCATTTCAGGGAAAGAATCAACTATCCTAAATGATGAAAATTGAATCAAGGATTTTTATTTGTGTACCGAATTTATTTCAAAGAATATCACCCATAATGAATTTATGACATAAATTTCAAAAAAGCAGATACCCCTCTCGGTAAAAAGAATTAAAAGGAAGGCGAAAGGATCCTTTGGAGAACAGGGGCGTAGATTTTTATACATAGGCCCATCTTCGCAATCTGAAAATCATCTCAAATGTGTACGCCACATTCTGGAACTCGAAAATATAGCGGCTAACGCAATGCCGTGTCTTTCAAGCGTTTTGAAATTGATAAGTCATGAGTATTGGTGCCTTTAATCGAAGTTGTCTGTCTTTGTTGTATCATCAGTATGATGTGATAAAATGAAGTTTAAATCATGAAGAGGCAGGCAGGGATTTGAAGAATGAAGTCGCGTGAGACAGGCGAAGCATCAACCGCTCTGCATAACAGGAAAGCTGTCGGAAATCAGATATCTGTTGTGCTGTCAAAAATTTTATCGTCAGATCATAAGAATATCGGCACATTTTATTTTATTTTTGCAATTTTTGCTGGAATCATAGGCATTGTCTTGTCACTGCTTGTCCGCATGGAGGTAGACGAGGCATGGAGCATCGTCTACCATAGTGTTTTTGCGGTCTTTTCTGAAGATGTCGCTACGCAGGCCTTTGTATCTGAAAAAAAATTGCTTTCACTTTTCAATTCAATACATGCGCTTGTAATGATTGTTTTCATAGTGCTTCCTGCACTTTTCTGCAGTTTTAGCAATTGGCTTGTGCCTCTGCTGATAGGGATAGGCGATATGGCTTACCCTTGGCTGAACCGGGCGGGTTTTTGGCTATTCTTGCTAGCATTCATATTTTTTATCGCTGCTTTGTTCTGTTTGCCGGAAAATTTTATGACAGCTATAGGGCTTATTATTGCCCTGCATATTGCTGCAATATCAGTTGTTATTTCTGCCATCAATTTGATTGTCACGATCATTGTCATGCGTGTGCCAGCTGTCAAATTCTCTGATATGCCAGCTTTTGTATGGGCGGTTCTTATTGCCTCATTTTTTATGCTTTTGTGCATGCCACTCATGACAGTCGCTACGACGCTACTGTTATATGGTTATGCACTGCAGATGCAGAACGGAGTATTGTATACTCTCGCGCAGATTCAGGTCATGTTATGGTTTTTCAGCCATCCTGAAATTTATGTTTCGTTGCTTTCTGCTTTCGGCATTATCAGCCATATTATCGCGGTATTTTTCAGAAATCCACTTTATGCCCAAAAAGGAATTTCTATAGCTATGACGGTCATTGGTCTCGCTGGTTTTATTCTATGGACACAAAATCTTTTCCACGACGCAGGCCCTGCGGATATGCAAACATATTTTCTCTATTCGTTGTCCCTTATCAGTTTGCCTTCTGCATTTATTGTTTTTTCTTGGTTTGCAACAATCAGATGCAGGTGGCGAGATTTGGAGGCACCAATGCTTTGGGCAGCCGGCTTTATGTTTATCTTTGTCATGGGTACGATTTCAACATTGTATTTTGGCTTGAGTCGTGCTTTCTGCGACTTGCCCATAGTTTTTGTTTCAAACTTCCATTATGTTTTATTGCTTAGTTGTGTCTTTGCAATTTTTGCCGGCTGGTATTTCTGGTTTCCGATAATATCGGGGTTTATTATTCGTGATTTGACCAGTCGGATTCATTTTTGGGTGATGTTTGTTGCTGTTAATCTAATTTCTCTGCCGAAGCCTTTCCAAGGATTTGCTTACGAGTCGCAATCGTTTAGCGTTCCTGTGACAGCTTTCAGCAGCTGGGTACGGCTTTCAACTGTCGGTACAGTAGTTGCTGCCGGCTCGCTTGGTATCTTTCTTTATGCTATTGCCGAGGCTTTGATACGTAGGAGGCCAGCGGATAAAGCTATGAAACGAAGGTTCTTGTCACACCGAAATAGCAGCCGGCGGGTGCTGGTTAACAGAAATCTGAGCGGAGACTGATGCTAACCTATGTCAGCAGTCAACTCCACCATGAAGCTTGAGATAAAAAAAACGAAAGCATATGCCTATACGGATGATTATATGCTTCTGCTCAAGCCACGGGTTATGTCGCTTGTTGTTTTTACGGCCTTTGTCGGCCTTTTTATCGCACCCGGCCATATGAATCCTGTTCTGGCTCTTCTTGCCATTCTTTGTATTGCAGTGGGAGGCGGGGCCTCCGGGGCGCTTAATATGTGGTATGATTCTGATATTGACGCCATTATGGAAAGAACCCACTCACGCCCCATACCTGCTGGCCTTGTTACGCGTGACCAAGGATTGATTTTCGGGCTTGTGTTGTCCCTGCTGTCTGTTTTGGTTATGGGTGTTTTTATCAATTGGTTCTCGGCGGCGTTGCTTGGCTTCGCTATTTTTTTCTATGTGATTATCTATACCGTTTGGCTCAAACGCTTAACACCACAAAATATCGTTATAGGTGGTGCAGCAGGCGCTTTTCCGCCAATGATTGGTTGGGCAGCTGTAACTGGTACTACCAGTTTTGAAAGTATGGTTCTTTTTCTCATCATCTTTTTATGGACACCGCCTCATTTCTGGGCTCTTTCATTATTTACTATAATGGATTATGAAAAGGCTCATATTCCTATGATGGCTAATGTCCGTGGTGAAAAATCTACTAAAAATCAGATTTTAGGTTATGCTATTGTCATGGCGCTAGTTGGCGTGTTACCCTGCGTCATTGGGCTTTCAGGGATGGTTTATGGGCTTTTTTCCTTTATCACTGGCCTGATTTTTGTTGTTTATTCTTGGCAACTCCGATGTGCTCCGGATCGTGAGAAGACAGTCAGCGCGGCGAGAAAATTGTTTTTCTTCTCACTCTTTTATCTTACAGTGCTTTTTACCGTTCTTCTGCTCGAAACGCTGATTGTACGTGTATGGGCCATATTCGGAGTGTGAAACATTGAAAAATAGAAAAACCGGGCAGGGCATTAACATACGGGCCAGAGAGGAGGGAACCGCGCAACGTAACCGTGCGATGGGGTTGGCAATTGCACTTCTCTTGTTCGTATTCATCCTCTATATTGCGACATATGCCAAGCTTAGCGCATAAACGATAATCAGTAAAATACAGGATAAACATCATGTCTATAAAACCACCGTTGACGATTCGCCTTTGCTGGCCACGGGGGTTTTGTGCTGGCGTTGACCGTGCAATTCAGATTGTTGTTGCAGCACTCAAGAAATATGGCGCGCCAGTTTATGTCCGGCACGAAATTGTCCATAACGGCTATGTGGTGGAAGGCCTGCAGGCACGAGGGGCTATTTTCATAGAGGATCTGCGAGAAATTCCTGACCATCACAAGGGGCAGCCGGTTATTTTTTCTGCCCACGGTGTGCCAAAATCGGTGCTGGAAGATGCAAGGTACAAGAACCTGTTTTATCTTGATGCAACCTGTCCTCTGGTTTCTAAGGTTCATAAACAGGCCATTCGCCATTATCGGAAGGGGCGGCATGTTATTCTGATTGGTCATGCTGGCCATCCGGAAGTGATTGGTACTATGGGGCAATTGGAAAAAGATTCTGTTACACTGATTGAAACGATCAGGGATGCCGAACAGTATCAACCGCGGAATGCAGAGCAACTGGGATTTGTTACCCAGACAACACTTTCAGTGGAGGATACAGATGGCATTATTCGTGTGCTTCGCAAGCGTTTTCCCCTAATTGAAGCGCCGGCTGTTGAATCCATCTGTTTTGCTACTACAAACCGGCAAGATACAGTAAAAACTGCTGCGCTTGGCAGTGACCTGTTCTTGATTGTCGGCGCACCAAATTCCTCTAACTCCCGTAGGCTGGTGGAAGTGGCGAAAAGGGCGGGAGCAGGCCTTTCATTGCTGGTACAGCGGGCCAGTGAAATCATTTGGGAAAATCTGGAGCCTTTGCGGGTTATCAGCCTTTCAGCCGGGGCTTCAGCGCCGGAAATTATTATTTCTGAAATTATCGAAGCTTTCCGGCAACGTTATGATCTTTCGATCAAGCTTGTCGATACTGTGCAAGAGCATGAGGCATTTCCTGTTAATCGTGTATTGCGTGATGTTGCTCTTACGCATGGCGATATGGCGTTTGTTACAGGATTGCAGAAAGGCGGGCAGGGTTTTTGATGGCAGTTTATACTGATATCAGCGAATATGAGCTTTCTGATTTTCTTACCTCTTATAATATCGGCTCCTTGCTGTCTTGCAAGGGCATTGCTGAAGGTGTCGAGAATTCAAATTTTCTGCTGCATACCCAAAAAGATGCTTATATTCTTACCCTTTATGAAAAACGTGTTAATGAAAAGGATCTGCCATTTTTTTTCGGGCTGATGCACCATCTAGCGGGAAAAGGGATTGCCTGTCCGCAGCCAATTGCTGCCAAGGATGGGGCATTGGTTAGCCATCTTGCTGGGCGTCCAGCTGCTGTCATCACTTTTCTTGAAGGGATGTGGATACGCAAGCCTAATGTTGCCCATTGTCGCAGTGTTGGAGCCGTCCTTGCACGGGTTCATCTTGCGGGAGAAGATTTTTCAATGAAACATGAAAATTCCCTCTCTTTAAGCGGTTGGCGTACATTATGGAATGCATGCCGGACGCGGGCAAATGCATTTGCTACGGATCTTTCAGTTGAAATTGATCGGGAACTGGATAATCTTGAAGATCTATGGCCTGTCGATTTGCCGGTCGGTATTATTCATGCTGATCTTTTTCCTGATAATGTTTTTTTTCTCGGCGATCGGCTTTCAGGATTGATAGATTTTTATTTCGCCTGTAATGATTTACTCGCCTATGATATCGCTGTTTGCCTTAATGCTTGGTGTTTTGAAAAGGATGGCTCTTTTAACCTGACCAAAGGCAGTGCCATGTTATCTGCTTATTGCCGTGAGCGCCCATTGACAGAGAGTGAACTTGCTTTCTTGCCACTACTGGCTCGTGGTGCTGCCATACGCTTTTTCCTGACACGACTCTATGATTGGTTTTATTCCCCTGAAAATGGTCTTGTGGTCAAGAAGGATCCGTTGGAATATCTACGTAAGTTACGTTTTTTTGGTCAGATCAGGCAAATTTCCGAATTGGGACTGTCCAAGATATAGGCGATGAAGAAGGTTCAGAAATGGCAACCAGATGAAGTACTGAGATGAAACAGGTTATAATATATACGGATGGTGCCTGTTCCGGTAATCCAGGACCCGGCGGATGGGGTGTCCTGCTGGACTGGAACGGGTATGAGCGTGAAATATATGGTGGTGAGGTAGAGACAACCAATAATCGTATGGAGCTAATGGCCGCGCTCAATGCGCTGAACATTCTGAAAGAGCCATGCAGTATTGATCTCTATACCGATTCAAAATATGTACATGATGGTATTTTGAAGTGGATTAATGGTTGGGAAAAAAACGGCTGGCAGACGGTTTCCGGAAAGCCGGTTAAGAATGTGGAGCTTTGGCAACAGCTGAATACAGCCCGTGCATGCCATGAGGTAAGATGGCACTGGGTAAAAGGTCATGCTGGTCATCCTAAAAATGAGCGTGTGGATGAGCTTGCCCGTAAAGGGATAGCTGAAGCTATCCACACATAATAGCTATTATAGCTAACTTCCGCTTTTTATTTAAAATAGTTTAGCTTTTAAGTAATATTTTAAGTTGAATTTTGGCTGCCTTGATGTTCTAAAAGTGTTTTTACCATTTAGCATTAATACCACTTGGTAATGGGAGTTTTAGAAATATTTATTAGAACTTGCCTATCAGCAAGGGTATCTGAGTTTTCCCGCGTATGTCATGCTTATTCGTTTTTCCTAACATTGCTATAAAATAATGAAAATTCTCCTCAAATTAATGGTAGTCATTAGCCATATTTTTATAAAGTTGAGTTTGTAGATGAATCTGTTCCATATCACTGGATAAATTGATAATTTTTATTTTCTTCAAGAGAAACGCTCGGAAATTGAGGCCCTGCGACCTTCTGAAAGCGGCTTATAATGTACGTTGAACCCGAATTGTAAGAGAAGCCAAAATAAGTTGGATTGAAATCGCCGTAAATATCAAATTCAAGAGGGGTGTTAATGGTGATAATGCCGAACTGGCAGATAATTTTTGGATGTTTTCTTATTTCTTCTACGGGTATAGGATTAGCTTATCCTTGTAATGTTGAAAATTATTCCAGATATAAGTCAGCATTTTTTGAACATTTTAAATACTCGAAGGATTCATTTTAAATGAAAATTCCGGCTCTTGTTTTTTAGATTTGAGCAATAAATTTTCTTAAAAACCGATATGAAAAAGCAACTTCACTTAGAATTTATAGAATTCGGCGTATCCAGTGGGTTTTTCACGATCCAAACAAAGGCAGCCAGGACAACGAAAAGGAATGTCAGCAATAAAAATACATCGCTGAATGCCATGACTATTGCCTGCTGGTATACCATGTTGGTGATAAACTGAAGGGCAGCCAGATAAGAGTCCACGCTCGGCAGGTCAAAACGGGATGATAACTCTGACAGCATATTGTAGGTGTCTTGTCGCCCCCAGTGGACTGATTCCGCAATACGTGCATAGTGAAAATCACTGCGGTGTATAAGAACAGTATTGATCATAGCCAGCCCGACAGCACCACCAAGATTACGCATGAGGTTGAACAGGCCAGATGCATTTTTAATAAGTGATGGCGGCAGCGTGCACAGGGCAATGTTATTGATGGGTACCATGCAGAACATAAGTGAGACGCCGCGCAGGACTTGTGGCCAGAAAAGTTCCCAAAAGTCCCAGTCCAGTGTCAGCCCCGTAACGATCCATGTACCTGCCGCAAATCCGATGAAACCGATTCCTATCATCAGACGCGGATCCATGCGGCTTGAAAGAAAGCCGGCAAGAGGAGCAGATAGGAGCATGGTAAGGCCGGATACAAGCATTGTCTTACCAATCATCAGTGCATCATAATTCCGAATTTTAAAAAGATAGAGGGGATACATATAGGTAAGGCCATACAGTCCGATTCCCATAACAAACGAAAATAATGAACCCATTGCAAAATTTAAGTTGGAGAAAGTTTTTAGATCTACAATTGGCTCCTTCGCTGTAAATGCACGCCAGAAAAAAACAACTGCTCCAACAAGCATTATAACCATGAAAAAACGAATCAGGTCATCTTTCATCCACTCATTCTTGGGCCCTTCTTCAAGAATATATTCAAGCGAACCTAAAAAACTGGCCATGGAAATTAACCCATACCAATCAAACTTCGTTATGAGTGATGGATCACCCTTGTCAAAATCAATTAGTTTCCATGCCGCAATGGTGACAATAATACCTAGAGGGAGATTAACTAGAAAAAGCCAGTGCCAAGAAAAAATCTGACTCAGATAGCCGCCGATTGTTGGACCGATCGTGGGAGCCAATGTCGCAACGAGGCCGATGATTGATGATATCATATTTCGTTTCGATGCAGGAAAGATAGTAAATGCTGCAGAAAATACGCTTGGAATCATTCCTCCGCCAATAAATCCCTGTAATGCGCGGGCAATAGCCATTTCTTCAATGGAGGTAGCCATAGCACAAAACACACTGGTAATTGTGAAACCTGCTGCCGAAACTGTAAAAAGTATACGGGTTGACATTAGTCTGCTGAGAAAACCCGAAAGAGGAATCATGATAACTTCGGCAATCAGATAAGATGTTTGTACCCATGAAATTTCATCCGGGCTAGCAGCAATACCCACCTGAATTTCAGCAAGGGATGCTGAAACGATCTGGATATCGAGAATAGCCATTAACATGCCAAAAACCATGGCGATAAAAGCTATAATATGTTGAAAACTCACCTTTTCATCGCTGACTCTGTGGCTTTTGGCATTTTGGGGCATTTATCGCTCACCAAGTGGAATTATGTTTGTTGGTTTTGGTACGCATATCCACACTGACAACAACACTCATACCCGCGCGGATGCGGCCGGTTGCCAGCGCATCTGCCGGGATTGAAATGCGGACTGGTATGCGTTGTACAACTTTCGTGAAATTGCCGGTCACATTTTGTGGCGGTAATATCGAAAATACAGAGCCGGAAGCGGGTGCAAGTGACAGAAGACGTCCAAGATAATGTCCATTTTTAATGCCATCGATTGAAATGCGAACGACCTCACCACCATAGATATCAGACAACTGTGTTTCCTTGTAATTGGCATCAATATAAAGTTCCTTGATAGGGACAAGTGCTGCCAGTCTCTGTCCATTCGTGACAAAATCACCCATTTTCCCAGAAAGATTACCAATGGCACCATCAAATGGTGCCCGTAATATCGTAAAATCAAGATCACGCTGTGCCTTATCACGAGACAGCTGCAGTGACTGAGTTTGACTCGTTGCTTCAGCATATCGTGCTTCAAGTATGGCAATACTGGCTTTTACTGCCGCAATTTGGGCTCTTGCGAGAGTAACATTGGCATTGGCCTGTATATTGGTTGACCACGCTTTATCTATTTCAGATTGAGAGATAAACCTATTCTTCTCGAGTTCTATTGCACGGTTCAATGTCAGGTCTGCATTGGTTTTCACCGCCAGTGCTGAAGCTTCCAAGGCCTTTACTTCATCTAGATTCATCTGGGACGCAGCGATTTGGGCTTTGATGCGATCAAGTGTGCGCTGTTGTGTAATAATCCGCGCTTCTGCTTTCTGAAGTGCTATCTGATAGTCCCCGTCATCTAGGCAAAAAAGGATATCATTTTTATTCACTACTTGATTCGCTTTGATCGGTACGGATTTGATATAACCGCTTACCTTTGGTGCAATTGCAGCAATATCACCCTGTATATAAGCATCATTTGTGGTGATAAGAAATCTCCATTCAGTTAGCCAGCGTATGCCAAGCCAGCACAGGCCAAGAGTGAGAATAAGAGCTACGCCTAAAATAATTTTCCTATTTTTAGATTTTTTATGCCTTAATTTTTCTGAAGAAACTTTCATCATAAGAATATATTCCAATGGACTCGATAGAATTTAATGTATGGGGCGCTAAATTAAATATAATATCAGAAATTTCATTCCTGAATATGCATATTCTAGCAGCTTTTCACCCTTTAATTAATGTCAATTTGTGCTGTTTGTTTCCCAGCATTCTTTAAAATTGTGGATTGATATTAATTTTGAGATTTTTTTATGAAGCTTAGACTAATGTTTGTTGTTGACATGTTAGAAATTATAGCTCTATATGGGGGCAGGATGAAGGTG
>QENA01000001.1 GCA_003331045.1 Candidatus Tokpelaia sp. JSC189 | reverse complement strand
GGTTCGTGCCAGTGTTTCCTACGCAAAAAAGCTGCTCACCACGCCGGAAGAACCGGATCGCTCCCAGGTGAAACTTGTATCAACTGAGCGCATGGCTGAGCTTTTGGAAAGTTTAAAACAGCCTATTGCGGGCCAGGAGGTATGAGGTATTTTTCTTTCACTTATATCCGTTTCCTTTTGCCTCTCCATCATAGATTACCGTTGCGATATTGTGGGGTGAGCCAGTCGTTGGTAATGATCCTGTATTATATCATTTGATATACCCCCCCAAATTCTTCCGCCTTATATGTAAGGTGCCAAGGAGAAGAGGCCTGATGGGTAAGTCTGGACAGATGAGGGCCGGATAATTGACCATAAATTTGATAGACTTGATCAACTATATCCACCTCTTGCTCATCCATCTTTTCATTAATAGAGTCGATATCGCCTTCAACAGGATTGCTTTTAAAGCTTCTAATCATGTTATAAAGACGGGGAATAACCGGCCCATATTGCCATGCCTGGACTTCATCCCTTATCAAGGGACGACCATACAATCCTAGCATCCACCCATGAGCAATATATACAAGCTTTAAAAGTTGCATAAGCGTTAGAGTATTATTCTTATTTTGCGCTAAAATAAGAAACTGATTAGCGACAACGCTGCTATCGTGCATCTTTTCCCTCCATCACAAAAATCCGTTCGAGTATAAAGAGCGACTATCATCTCACGCCCAAATCTCCTAGGGCAAGAATTTTAAAATTCTCCAGGTATTGATACTATTCAACCACTCTCCTTTGAACGGGAAGAAATGCAGTCAACGCTTTCAAATTAGGAAAATATCCAGTCAAAGTTTCTTCTATGAGTTCTTCAGAACGCAGATAACCTATGTCCCTTTTAAGAGTTGTGACAGTTTTTCCTGCATATATTTTTAAAGCCATAACTCCTATAATATTTTTATGCAGTAGTCCGAATTCCGATATATGAAGCAACAGATCCCTTCTCCTTCTATCCTTTCGGGAAGAGAGGGTTTTAAACCTGCTATGGACGTAATTAATCCATACAATCCTTAATTGCTCTGTCCTGATATGTTTTATCTGATTCCTAATCTGGTCAACAAATCCCTGCACAGCATAATTTATAAAGGGGAGTATATCCCCTCCATTTCTGCTCGCTGTATCTAATTGACGATAATATTCATTCCTTGTTTCATTGTAATGATTGCTTAAAAGATGTGCGGCAGAAGATGGCACCCCTGCCTGCAAAAGAATTTTACTTCAATAAGCCTTGCTGTCCTTCCATTGCCATCGCCATATGGATGTATCCACGCCAGATAAATATGCGCAAAAATTGCCTTGATAAGACCATAAACTATTTCCTGTCCTTCTATGAGGGGGGAACTTGTTAAGCGTTTCAACAAATTGTCCCATCAAATAATTTAAATCAGCCGCCGGCGCGCCTCTGTATCGACCAGCACTCACGCTATGTTTACGAAACTTGCCAGGCATTACAATCTCATCCAAAGAAAGATTTTTTAATACACTGCTATTAAAATCATTGATTTCATCAATCCGTATTTTGCCATCAGCCCGATAGACATCGTCCAAAATGCCATTAATGGCTTTAATGATATTGTCGATTTCTTTCCCCAGATATTCCTTTGATGGTGGAAGCTTTAGGTTTCCCTCAAGTCGAGCCAAAACCTCGGTTTCCGATAAAGTATTCCCTTCAATAACCGTTGTTGCCAATGCGCCTTTAGCAAGGCAGACTTGATGAAGCTTTGACGCCTGATCGGGAGGAAAAACAGAACCGGATAAATGTTCGCATTTAGACTGTGCCTCCCCTAAAGCAACCCATGTGCTTGCAGGAATTTTAGATAAATCAACAGAAAAGGTTATCCATTTGTGGATTTTTGTATATTCCATTTTGGAATAACATCCATTTGATATATATTATTTATTTGAATTTTACTTATATTTTTTGTCAGTATTTTGTCAAAAAAAACCCCCATTTCTATTAATAGAAATATAACTTTTCCAAGTCAGGCATGATATTTACTCACATCGCCTCTGACACGCATTGATAACCACACAGCGACCAACGGCCGCATTCATCGGCGCAAGTAATAAAAACCTCCTGGAACAAAATTATGGTCGGGATGTAATGTATCAAAAATCAAGATTCTGATACTATTGCTCGCCCATGACAAAATACTTGTCACTGTCTGCTCTCTCTCCTATAGTTGAACGAGCAAACTCAAAAGCGGAGATTCCCATGCCAGTTGTAGCTTTTGATACACATGAGTTCATCAAGACACTGGCTCAATCAGGCATGCCAGAGGTACAGGCTGAGGCTATCTCCACAGCTGTAAGACAGGCCCACAAGGCCGCCGATCTCGTAACACGCACAGATATGCGCGAGATGGAAGTGCGTAACAATGCCAAAATTGAGGCTGTACGTACAGAAATAAAAGATCTGCGCACAGATATGCGCGAAATAGAAACAGCTCTGCGTGGTGAGATAAAAGATCTGCGCAAGGATATGGATAGTCGGTTTATCCAGCTTGAGCAGCGCATGACGATCAAGCTGGGATCCATGCTGGTTGTTGCAATCGGTGTGTTTGCGGCAATCGTAAAGCTCGTGTAGCAAGTCATCCTCTTCCCATGATTCACACCCTCCCTTTATATAACCGGATATCCGGCATGAAAACAGCCTTGAAGCGGCTTTTCTTTCCATCCCGCCCAAGGATGGGCGTGGTGTTTGGTACAATAACCTCAACTTAAACCCGCTCGGCCAAGAAAATCCCCAAAATAATTTCAGGCAATCTTTTACCGTGTCTAAACGATCCTCAGGAACTATTGAAGATCAATAAGCCATTCCTGCTGCTTCGGCCGATAAATGACTTATAATTTGCGTGGGATAATAGGAATTTTCCTGGATCTCTGTATCAATCTGATTAATGGATATACCTGGATCAAGTATGAGCAGATGCTTCCGTTCCATATCAGCCACCGACATGCCTCAACATGGTATTTGCGAAATCGTTCTGAAAAGAATTAAGGGTTCCAGAGAGCCTTGGCCCGGGAATTCAGCGCCACTATCTTTTCCCAGTCGATTGAGGCATCACAATGGCAAAAATCCCGCGTGAAATCAGCTGTAAATCGGGTATGGAGCCTAGCAAATGCTTCTTCGAAAGCATCATTTTTCTGACAAGCTTCATGGCCCAGCGGCTCTATGATTTCCTGATACAGAAAAGGCTCTCCGGAAATTAATTGCCAAAAGTCCTGCCCGCAAAGTTTGAGATAGTTTCCTCTAACTTTGTGGGGATTGGTGTCCTTTCCGTAACAGCAGCCATTGACAGCCACTACGTGCGTGCCCGCACCTGCAATGCGACGGGCACGGTCAAAATTCTGTATCATCTTGGCGATTTGAGACGAATTGCCCCAATTCGGGCCGCTCTTAATAGACACTACGAACTGCATTCCGTTGCGGATAAATTCGAGATCAATCCCTTCAGTCGTAGATTTCCTGCCATCATAAGCGTATCCACAAATGTGGATCGCCATCCCTTCCAGAAAAGCGCCGAACAGCGTCTCTTCTTGAGAAGACAGGTGCGCCAACAATAGTTGCTTGACCAAATCGGGAGCACTAATAACAGCCTTGGCTTTGAATAGATAAGGGTTCTTTCTTTTTAGGACAGCTGCGAGTCTGAGATCGGCGAGGCTGGCGATGCGCTTATCGTGAAAGTCGGGCGCGATTTTCTTTTTAACGTACTGTTTTGTTTTTTCGATCAACGACATACGGCTTCCCCGTCTCCAGCAGTCGACTTGAAGATGGTACCAGCTTTTTGGCACACATATCTACGAATTTTTTTGAAATATCAATGCCGACAGCCTTTCGGTTTAGCTCGACAGCTGCCTGCAACGTGGTGCCCGCACCCGCAAACGGATCCAAAACCACGTCTGCCTCATCGGTGAACAACTTAATGAACCACTGCGGCAGCGACAATGGATAGGCCGCACTATGCTGCTTGTTGCCGCACTCGGTTGCCAGATGCAATACATTGGTTGGATAGGCCATCTCGCGGCCCTTCCAGTTGGCAATGTTTCTGGCAAAAGCGTTGCCGACCTGTGATTCGTAACGCACCACATCATTTTTACCAAGAGACTTCAAACGTGTTTGCGCCCAATTGCCCATTGGTACTTTAACCGCATTCTGATTCATTTTAAACCGACGCCGTCGGGTGAAATGCAAACAACGCTCCCAAGCGTCCCGAAAACGATTAGGCCATTTGCCGGGGTAGCAGTTTTTCTTGTGCCATATATATTCCTCGGTCCAGAGCCAGCCTTGTTTGCGCAATGCGATGATGAGTTCCAAAACGTAGATATGACGCTCGCCGTTGATGGCTTTTTCCTTGATATTCAGTACAAACGAACCGCTTGGTTTAAGCACGCGCAGGAATTGCTCAGCACGAGGAAGAAACCACTCAACATAATCATCCGGTTTGATTCCACCGTAAGTCATGCTGCGCTGATCGGCATAAGGGGGAGAAGTCACAATCAGGTCAATACATGCGGCAGGATAACCTTTCAGCACATCCAGGCAGTCGCCATGCAATACCTTGCTTTGCAACGAAAATTGTAGGCAAGTGTGCTCAGACAAGTTCATTTCAAAAATGCTCAAAGGTAGATCCACTCCGAAAGCTCGTGACTTGTGAGCAAACTTTTTTCACACGGAAAATCAAACTGACCTGCACCTGGTTTCATAGCCACCCCGAATAGTTATCTGTGATATTTTTTGACAAATTGTCTCAATTTTTTCCAGAAATACAATTCTATCGCATCCAGTAATCCTTACCAATCTTTCATATATCAATTGCCGCAAGGTGCCATGAAGCGACCACGGTTGCCGTTGCACCGCTTTTGCGCGCAATTCACACGGTCGAATACATCCAGAACAATACCCACACAAAGTGCAGACAACCCAATAATGTATCATTGCAAAATCTTTTCCAATCTGTTGCGAGCGATTTCAAATGTATTGCTGTGAAACAGCAATACCTAAATACTTTCTTTTGGCAAGTCTTGCCATTTTACAGGCTGTTCCCGAACCATAGATTGGATCAAAGACCATATCTCCCTCATTGCTCCACGATAAAATATGATCGTAAGCTAATTTCTCTGGAAATAGTGCAGGATGTTAAACGGAACCTTATCAGAAGTTGTCCCTCACAAGTCAACAGCATATTGCCATATGTTATTTTTGTCTTTTCCTTTATTTATTCCATCTGATTTTTATTGTGAACAAGCATGAATTCATAACAATTTGTATAAGCATTGGAACGCATGGAAGGAGTATTTTTCTGATAGATCATGACATTCCATACGACTACGCCACCTTTCTTAATAACTCTGTACAATTCCAGAGCAATTTCTTCAAACTTGAATGAATAGCCATTATAATCTCTCAAATCATCATATGGCGGCAAAGTTACAACCCAATTAACGCACTCATCGGGCATTGTATTCATGTAATGAATACAATTAGCTACATACAATCCCTCCAAAGAGGGTGTATATTTGTATGATAGAGGATTTTGGTTTCATTAGGCAGCTCCCTGCAAGCGGATAGTATCGGGTATTCTTTTATTGAGATACCCAATACCTTTCGCAGTGATGTAGGTTCGCGCTCTGACTTGATCTCGAATATGCCCATCTCAATGTAGCCGACACGAGAAACCAGACTCCTGCCCTGATAAAACAGATAATTTTCTTTCAGCCAGCGTATAAACAGGTTCGGGCGGCAATGAAGCACACAGGCTGCATTTTGTAAACCATACAAGCTACCGGCATTTATAAACTGTTCATAAAAGGATGTTTTCGGCTTGTCTTCCTTAATCTTCCTCTTGAGCGCAATGACCTTTTCGGTATAATTGAGAAGAATACCCCGCATAGCTTCCGGGTCATTGAGAAATTCTTTTGAATTGATTGATGCCTGCAGAAAATACCTATCAATCATCTCACCCTGTACTGCTCATGTCCGGTCATCTATTCATAGACTTTATGAGCTTCAAGTAACCGCGGCGAGTGAGCAAAATTATATCTTTTTTGTTTCCGCCTTTTGTTGGTACAAATTTCACTCTCACATTGGTTCGACGTATTTCGTCGGGCCAGAAATGGTTAAAAAAACAGTGAGATAATCTTCACCTTTGACAAATCGCTCACGATTTTCACGGAAGTTTCTTCCAGCCGTTCCTTTAGGCCTCTCATGAACTTTGTCAATCATAGCTAAGGTAACGACTGGCTCAGCCTTATAAGTGATACGCTCTATTTCAATGCTAGATATTGCAATTGACTGCATGGGAACGACTCCTGTTTCGGGTCTGTTTTTAATACGAAAGGAAGATTTTTTATTTGAAGACGCTGCCACCTGAGCAATTTTCGCTCTCAATCTTTATGAGATCACGCCGCACACAGCTCATTTCCTCATCATATTGCCATAGATAGCCATCTTTGGAACGTAACAAAAGCTGCGATGGATGGCAGTTCAAGACAAGAGAAATCAAGAAGCAATACTGAATGAACATCCTCAATACGCCAGTAGACTACTTTAATGACAACGCAACCCTACAGGGCCTAAGGGGTATCATTCATCAATAGATCACATTCCCGAAGGCGTAGACTCCTATTATGGCAATATGTGACACTCGAAGATCGCGCTGATGGCTGAATTAACAGACTTTCAGAAGAAGGCATTAGCCTCAGCCGCTGCACGCTATAGACAGGCAAAGGCTGAAGGTGCTTATTCTACGCCTCTCCTGAAGAAGCAGCCAAATTTAACAGGCTTTTAAATACCTCTATGGCTTTGGGGAAAGGGAGCGTGAGTAATTCTATCTGTGATACTGTTGGCCTTGTCAGAGTTTTCATCAATGATAGTGTTTTTGATTTTCCGGACGATGCTAATGGAACATTTACGGGAGATAGGCAAAAAACAAGACAAAAGACCGAAAGAGCCCGTGAATGAACAGTTCCCCTTTCAACAGTTCTTGGTGCTGTGGGATCTTTTCATGTTTCCTATTCCGCGATATCTTGCGGACTAACTTTTTCCAGTCGTCTTGGCACTGCTGCAATAACATGGACGAAAAGGAAAGCTCAAAACACTCTTCAGCGCCTGCTTGAGCAAAATACTCACAAGTTGGGATATGGCGCAGTCTTTCTGTCAAGAACGGCATTCCAGTGATAAATGGCCCCCAAATTTAATGTTTTCATGTCTAAAATTTCTGCTAGAATCGGTAGAGGTTGATTTCATACAGATAAGGATTATCTATGAAGAACATCATCGCACTTGCCCTACTTTTTATACTCGCCGGGTGCATTAGATCCAATGAAATTGCCCTGGCTCCAAATGTTATAAGGATAAATACGCAAGCATCCGGAGGACTTTCTATTGGAAAAGCCAACACAGAGATGATGAAAAAGGCAGCAGAAACCACTATAAATCGTGGCTATACGCACTTTATAATCAGTGACTATAGTTATGGTAATGAAACGATAGTGAGCGGAGTAAATCATAATACCTATGGTACAATAAACGGTACCACTTTTGGTGCAATAAACAATAATATGTACATGGGTAATGCACTTGGAACATATAACTCAAATACATACTCAAACGTTATAACAATGCCGGTTGAACGCTCATCAATGACAATTATTATGTTCAAACAAGGCGACAAAACCCCGCCAAACGCATGGGAGGCAAAAATAGTTCTGGATAAAGGTGGAAAAATGTGAAATGAGAAATTTTTTAACCTAATTATCAGGCGCTTCTTGTATCCAGACTTTTTCTCAAATTATCAGCCCTGCTTTGAAAATAGGATTTTTTAATGGATTATTGGAAAACAAAATCAGGCAGTCCTACTACAATAAGATTCACCTGTCACAATTAAAATCCGGGCAATTTTCACAAATGCCGGCTCTGCTATACTCAACCTGAATAATATTGGTCTCAAGCTGATTTGCCGCTACCTTTACGGGGATCAGAACCTTGCAAGGTGGATTCATGATGTGTCATATAATGCCACCCTCAACAATGGTGCTGGCGGATGGTTTCTTGCAACCCCGACATCATACCAATCCATCCCGTCAGGCTTAATCGGATAATTTGCAACATCCATTGCCCTTTCTGCTTGGTTGGCCTGTGATGGAAAGGTATATTCGCGTCATATATATGCATCTCTATTTGCCAGTATTGGCATATGGTGGGGAACTGGTGACGGGAAAAATGTTCAATGTTCCAGACTTTCGCGATGTATTTTTATGCGGGAGCGATGTGGGTGCGCATTCACCTCATGGCAGGATAGCCAAAATCCGTGACAGACTCACCTTGCACATATTTACTTCTCGAATCTTCATTATCATAATTTACATACAGGATTATTTATCCACGTGGACCTAATTGGTCAGAGCGGATGGCCAAGTACAGCAAGAGAAGCAACAAGACAGACAATTTTTCAGGAAAATATAGTCACGTTATTGATATAGATCACAGTGGTGGCAATGAGGCGCGTCCCGTTAACATAGCAATATTTCATACGATAAAGGCATAGATTATGGCGACACAGCCTTTTGCAATAACCAGTATTGCTGGAACTGAGAAAATCTGCATCTTGATAAGATGTAAATAATGAGATAGCGTATATTTATCTGGGTAAAATCCTTGCGCCCTTAAATGACAAAATAGAAAAACTTCAGAAAAAAAATTGAGGAATTCGAGAACAAATACTGCTCCCAAAGAGGATATTGTGCAAGAAACCCACAATGATGTGGCTCTAACGCCTGTATCATTAGGTGATGCAACATCTAAAGATGCATCGGCTTTTGCAACAGCTTCCCAAGGCAAAAAGCTGATAAAGCAGTACAAACAATCAAGTCAGGCAACAATATTACCATTGACAATACAGACCCGCAAAATCCTGTTGTTACCACCAATAGATGGTAGCGATAAAATTACAAGCGGTTATGTTTGCCACTCCCAGGATTTTCTCCTAAACTGAGCTAAATGGCGTGCGAAAAATAAAAATACGAGGCCAGACTGCTGCAGATGGTGGTGGCTCTGGTGGTTTTTGAGAAAAAATCTTTAAGGTAGAAGACCAACAAGTCATATCATTTAAGATTGGTGTGGGAAAAGTTGCCAGAGGAGATTTTGTGGAAACAGGAGAAAACGAATATATCATGATAGAATGGGTCCTTTAAAGTTTCATCGAAATATAATCAAGTCACTGTGCATTATTTCATCAATCCCAATACATGGGACATATTGCGTCAGAGGCAGGCTTTTATAAAAGACAGTGAGCGCATGGACCAAGGCAAACTGCGACTTATGACCACAAATAACTGATTATTAAAATAATACCGATCTAGCCCTGCTTTGCGTGGCTTTTTTATTGAAGACAAAGATAGTCCACTAAACCAAAATTTATTCGCATACCTTTTGCGGTCAGTGGCGATAAAATGCTAGTTCCTGATGATACAAGAGGCACCGGAGTCGTCAGCTATGCAGAAGAATTTGGGTTTGATTATGAGTGTGATCCTGCCAATAATCCACAAACAAAGCCTATTCCGCACGACGCAATAAACCAGATTTATAATGATCAGATATTAAATATTTAACAATATCAGCTTTATGGTTCTCCTTGAGTAGGATGAGCCGGATGATATAACAGCAATCTCGTATCCTATTCTGACGGATCACGTATACACTATTCAGACGGCAGAACCGAGAGAACTTACGTATCTCCTATTGACAATAATACCAATGTACCGATAAATAGGTATCTATATGGATGGTTGATAGCCTACGAGTTTTATGCAATGCGGAACGGTTTGTGAAGTAGAATCCATCATCAACAGGCGTTATTGTTATCAGTCTGATAAAGAAGATTTTAAATCCAACGGTGGTTAATTCTTTTGTATCGTCCGTTCGAGTATATCTTATCATACGCAGCTTGCAATAATGAATGCCCGTTTTTAGCCATGAAGTTTCCTGCAACAAGGCACTCTGTACAGCTTTCTTAATTTGAGATGGCCCTTCTCCGATCAGCCACTCGTGCAATATACGTCGTATAGCTTCCGAAACAGGGGAAGCATTGGTTTGTATATTGGACCATTCATCAATAGCCACAATTAATTCAGGTTCTATTCGGACGCTGATATGAAGCTGTTTTTCTGTAGGGGACGCCCCCGTTTTTTAGGTGTTACACTTTTTATTGACATCATGTTTTGTGTGTGACATATAAAGAACAGTCTCGCAGGATGCCACGATACTTACGTGGTCTAACCGAAAGGGCAAACACCGAATTATGTCGAATGGTTGACCGCAGAGCGGAGGTTTACCTTTTCATAAAGGCTTCGAAAAATAGCATAGGAAAAGAACCGTAACGAGACATTAAAATTGTTGAACTGAGGCCAGTCCTCGAAGATTTGAACAATGAGTATTCTGTCTCGCTGGCGAAGCTTGGGCAATTTGGTGAAGACAAACAGAAATAGCTGATTATACCTTTATGTTGTTGGTTCGCGATTTTCGTCCGTGAATGCTAAACATGAGCTGCCCATCAGGATTAAACCTTTGCTTTCTGTATCATCGGGACCTAAGATCTTGTGATCATAAAAATAACTGATCTTAGCAATATTGATCTGGTTGATTGCTAGTGGAGCTCTCCTCAACTGACTGCTGAGTACTTTTTGAAGTCAAGCGCTCAAACAGAATAATATACCAATACTGCCAATGCAAATCCTCAAGCTTACCGAATTATGGCACGATTTGTTCAAACAATACCAGCATCGGTTTTATATTGCACTTACAGATGATGATATCATTATCTCAATGGAAAGCGATCCTGAATCATTATAGATGGTAGGATACCGGATCACCGGCATTGATGAAAATTTAGCCAGACATATGGTCCTTACGGTTCTGTCTATGGAAAAATAGGTGGCACTAGAATAGTTACACTGCCACCGATCACGCCTGATCTAACAGCGCAGCAGATATGCCTCGGCCTGCTGGAGTTGGGCTTTCTCGCTGATATCAACCTCATCATCGATCTCCTAAAGATTGATAATTTATGTTTTACTATCATCAGCAATATTAAACCATTCTCCGGATGACCGGATCACCTCCCATAAACCTTCTGGAATTTCCAAATTCTTAATGCACTGAGGATCGAGTATGGTGACAATCTGATCTATCCTTCCATTCCTAGCCAATCCAACCCAGTTCGGATTCATTACCAACCCTTTTGCAATTGCAACCAGAGAAAGACCTATTTCTAAAACTTCCCTAGCGTCTTCAGGGGTTGTGATACCGCCGGTAGCAATAAGCGGAACACGACTATCAATATGCTCAACCATAAATTCAAGGTTTGTTTTATCTCCTATAGAATCCTGCGGACGTTCATTCCGGATATCATCTGACATGATATTAATATAATCAATGCCAGCCTCAATGAGGCGATCAACGAGTACACAGGTTTCATGAATACGTAAAGTCCCCTCGCCATGCTCTTCTGGCGAGATACGGTACCCAAATATGAAAGATTTTCTGGCATGCGCCTTAATAACCTTCTGAATTTCATTAACCACTGCCAACGGGAAACGTATACGGTTTTCTAGCGAACCACCCCATGCATCATTGCGGCGATTAAAAAATGGAGAAAGAAAATTCTGTATAAGAAATCCGTACGCAGCATGTAATTCAACGCCATCAAACCCTGCTTCGATCGCCCGATATGCAGCTTCCCCAAAAGCATGGATAACCCTACCAATTTCCCATTCTGTCATGGCATGCCCGGCTACCTTGCCATCATTGAACAAACCGGGACGAGCTTTCAATCCACTCGAGCTAACAACCCGCCCATCAGGGATCAATCCAGGAATACTCTTATTACCTGCATGAAAAATTTGCAGGATTGCTGGAGCACCACCACTTTTTGCTGCTTTTGCAAGCCGCTTAAGGCTTGGGATAAAGCTATCATCATTGGCAGCAAATTCACCAGTAAAGCCGACACCGTTAGCCATCACATGGGTACAACCAGTTATAACCATACCAATATCTTTTACTCTAGCATGATACCAAGCTACTTCCTGATCCGAGATAGTACCATCAGCATTAGAAGACCAAGTTGTCATCGGTGCCATTACGAGGCGATTTCGTAAATTCAGACCATTAATAAAGCTAAAAGGATCAAATATAGATGGCATTACACTCGACATAAAATTCTATACCTTTAATATTAATTGATTTAGCTGACCTTGATGAGGCGAAAATTCAATTCCAAACTATTTTTTAATTTCGACATTACAGAAATAATACTAATATCTAAATGAATTTAAAGAAATTCGAAAAAGCAATTTTTGATATTTAGAAATATTCTAGCCACAGCAAAGCGCCTCAAATACACATAGTAGGTATATAAGAAGATCTTATGCGGTTTTCCGATCCGTTGGGAAAATCACAGATGAGGATATCTTCAATCTCAATCTGATTGATAAAGCCGTTGAATAGGCGAAGCTTGCCAAGCCGAAAGTCCATCCGGGTTCGTGTCAATGGTGAAAACGTCTATGTGCTTGTGCTTTATTTGCATCCGACACAGGTTTACAGTTTTGCGCACCAATACCAATACGGACCAGTGACTAGGTATCCAAAAAGCGGCATATAATGGTTCGCGGACAAAAATCCGATCTTTGATGGATCTCTGGGGGGCTATAACGGCGTGTGTTTGCCTGAAGCAGAATATGTGATTAAAGAGTGTATCGACAAAAACCCAATGGCTCCTCTAACAAACACGCACTATTCTGTTCTTCTGGGTGCGCAATCGGCAGTGATTGTCTTTGGCAAAACAAGGGCCAACCCATTACAAGCTGCTTGAAGAACTGTTCGACTATCGGCGCGAGTTGCGGATTAATATCTTGCGGGCTGTGCTTAATAATACAGGCCGTGATATAGTCCTTTTTGAGTTGAGCTAGAGTCTGCTGACCTTCACCTATGCACTGTTTCAGCCTGCTTCATTTAATCGTGGTCAGCCTGAAAACCATTTTCAGCTGAGAGAAATAAGATCCGGAATCGTCGAGTTCGCTAATCAGCTCCAGAAGACATTTAATACCAGTGAGCATGTTCAAATTCTTTTTCTGGAGATCGACGTCTTCTTGCATGATGCGTAGATTCTTGAGTTTGTTAACGGTTTTATAGTGTGACATCAATTCCATGAACTTCTTGAGGTCAAACCCGACCTTGAGCACGCGCAGCACTAGGATGCTGATTTTTTTCGCAAAGCGACGACCGTTTAGGGTTACCTTGTGTAGCTTTCTGCGCCAGAAAGGCACTCGAACGTAAATGTAGAAGCGGCACCTCGGATTGTTCCTATGGAGCGCGTCTGCTTCTCGGTCTGAGACAAAAAGGGAACAAAATGATGGTCTCGACAGCTAAATATCACCGTCTTTCTGACGAAAATCGGTCGAATTTGTCACCTTTCACTAATCGATTGCCTGGGAAGGACATTAATCCATGACCGGATCGCACCTCGATACAATACCAAGTAGTCTACAAAATATCTGTGGACTTCAGCAGAGATTCGGGTAACCAAGAGTTCTCGGAGGAAATGATCGATTGGAATGGCCCCAAGTACGAAAATGCTGCGGAAATCCAGAAAATTTTTCCATCACAGGGCAAGATCAAGAACCTATCATGTTGCATTCAGACTAGTGTTGATCACCTCAAGCTAGGCAGTATCATTGTCGTATCGAAGCAGCAATCTGGAACCGCCTTCGGGACTTTGACTAAAGTCCTAGTCGTCCTAGGACTCGTGAAACACTTCGCGGATTTGATAGATGTTCACATCGAAGGCTGGTCGTATTCGGCCCTATTAAGAGAGGAAGAAATACTACAGTTGATTATGATAGACTCTCTCAACTGGCGCAATCAATCATCATCGATCAGCCAAGACAGATCACTCCCCGTTGAGGTTAATCACATACTCGTGGCTCTGGATCTGCATGGTAAGAAAATTGGAGCGTCCCATTTGGCCACTACAACAGGAGATGATGTAACCTCTCAAATCCTTGCCTACACAAAAGGTTCAGCAATATTTTGATGCGTCATCAGATCTGATTTTTATCAGAAACTATGACACCAATGGCGATTTAGTCATCCAATTGGTGCCGAATTTCACAAGTTTTTGCATATTCAAGCAAACGCATATGAATCGAAAATTGCTACTGATATTAAAACAATTTTATTATGACGGTTACTCTTGATCATAAAGTGGATATTTCGCTTGGACGCGTACTTAAAAATCTACTATTATGTAGGTTCTCATCGGTTGCTCTCTGTGTTAGAGATCTGGCGAGAAAAGATAGTGAAACGACATTAGCTTTGATAAATGCTTTTGATGTCACGAACATTATCTTACAGTTGAAGTGGAATTGAGAGGGAGGTGCTACTTGGATATAGTCCTTTGACCCTTTCTATGAGGTAAGATAAAGATGGATTTGCCAAAGATTGTTATCACTATGGGTGATCCTTCCGGGGTTGGTCCTGAAATTATCATGAAAGCCTTGGCTCATGCGAAAGTTTATGAATTCTGTCTGCCTGTTATCGTTGGTGATGCAAAACGGCTAGCACTTGCAGGACGTACTGTTTCTTCTTCTTTAGGTGTTCATATCATTCACAACATAAAAGATGCAGTATTCGACCCTGAAAATGTGCAGTGCATTAATCTCGGTCTTGTGCCGGAAAATCACCCTTTCGGGATCGTTTCACCTGTTTCGGGTGAGGCAGCATACCGCTATATTGAAAAAGCAGTAGATATTGTAATGAAGGGCGAAGCGGATGCCATCTGTACCGCGCCTATTAACAAGGAAGCGCTGCATGCAGCTTCTCATAAATATCCTGGTCACACCGAACTTTTGGCACATCTCACACATACGCCTGAGGTTTCGATGATGCTGATAACAGAAAAATTACGGGTTATTCATGTCACGACCCATATCGGTTTGCTTGATGCCATTAATCTTATTGAACCGAGACGGGTCGAGCGGGTAATTTCCCATGGGTATGATGTATTGATTAAATTTGGTATTAAAAATCCGAGAATTGGTGTATGTGCTATCAATCCCCATGCGGGGGAAAATGGTCTGTTCGGCTATGATGAAGAAAAAAAGAAAATTGTTCCTGCCATAGAAGTCTGCCAAAATAGAGGTTGGGATATCCACGGGCCATTGCCAGCCGATACACTGTTTTTCCTTGCTGGTCGTGGAGATTATGATATGGTGGTTGCCATGTACCATGACCAAGGACATGGGCCTGTTAAGGTATTGGGAGTTGAAGCAGGCGTGAATGTCACTGTCGGCTTGCCGATTATCCGTACTTCTGTCGATCATGGAACGGCGTTTGATATTGCTGGAAAAGGCATTATAGATGAGCGCAGCCTGATTGTTGCCTTACGTCAGGCAGCTGATCTTATTCCGCGAGATTTTATCTAGAGATTCGTTTTTAATAAAGAAATTTTAAAAAAATTATTATATGAGCAAGATTTGAACTCGTCTTTTTATCATTAGGTATGCTACAATTTCTATTCACGAAAATTTAGCATAGGTTCATAGTGGATAATCTTCATTACGTCGACACATACGTACCGTATCGGGGAAAATACCGATTATCATGTTAGCTGCTTGATCCAGGTGTTTATTATACACAGGGACTTTATTCAGCAGTATAATATTCTTGTGACGATGCCTGTCACTATAACCAGCGATCGAAAAGTCATATTTGACTATTGCTATACGCGTGTTAGCCCCATTGATTATCAATCATTTCACGATGTCCCTTGCTTGCAGATGAAAAACAGGCTAAAATTATTGTTATTGCCTTATGTCAGATGACTTCCAGCGTCGGTTAATAATACGAAATTCATCAGTAGCACACCAAATGGGCTAGATAAGGCTTCACTGCCCATTCTTGGAAAGAGAGCCCCACATCGTAACTATATTTATATCACAACCATACATACACAAAACAAGCTTGATGCCCTTTATTATCATAACCTGAAGACAAAAAAGAAGAACATTCTATTAGAACGACAATGGCTTTCTGTCTTTCGATATCAAGCACTTTCTCCTTTCTGCATTAATAATTTTCAATGTACCAACATCAACCATAGCTGTATCTGTATTCAGCGCAATATAAATAGTACATTGGCTGTACCACTTGTTATTGAAAACTAGACGTTGCTAAAAATTGATTCTTTCATCTTCGCTGTTATCTCAGTCAGTCGGAGAGTTTCATATATAGCATCTGCACAGCCTAGTTCACATCTCAAGAAGCATGGCCTGAGCGCAGCCAATTCAACTTTTATCTTTTCTTACGGCATTGACATACTTGTTTGTCCTATCATGGTAGGACAAACAATGAATTCCTTTCTCGTTCTAGGATTTTCCTCCTCAATAGTAACTTTTTTAGATTAGTATATTATTTTGGTTGCATCGCAGCTTATTTTAAAAACATTCTGCTCTTGACTTTTTGTCCATAATCTTTAATATAGAGATTAATCTCCATTAATCGGCTGGTAGATTTCGGTCATTAGGGTCTCATTAATAGATAAGAGCGGGATATTAGGATTATGGCTAAAGCTGCAACAATTAAAATCAAGCTTTTGTCAGCGGCAAACACTGGTTTTTTCTATGTTACAAAGAAAAATAGCCGTACAATGACTGATAAGATGGTAAAACGCAAATATGATCCGGTCGTGAAGAAGCATGTCGAATTTCGCGAAGCCAAGATTAAGTAGATATCTGTCCTTATAAGGAGGTAGGAAATTTTAAATTTGTAGCTCTTTTCTTATATCATGCAGAATATTCAATTCTGCTTAGCGGGTTATGTAAATCAGTTTTTTGTTGAGTTTTGATATGACAATTGCTTAGATAGCGAGCTGCTTTCACAAAATTAGTTCAAAAGTTTATGCGGCATATTAAAAAGCAATATGCAATTTTTTATCAAAAAAACGATAGACCTCTGCGAAGTAGGCTGTGATAACTAGTTAAGAATCACCCGTGAAAGCTTCATATCAAGATACAGTTAAAGTTTGCTGCTCTGTGATTGATGCTGATAGTGTTTTATTTTACCTTGGTTCAGCAAAAAACCAGACTAAAATTAAGTCATAGGAATAAATAATTCCGGGAAATATAGAACTGACTTAAAGCCAGACTGCCTTCATGAGACTATATCTTCTTATTTCTTTGCTACAGCAATGTCTTCCTTGTCTTTAGCCATCAGTTCTTGAAGAGTAACTTGCTTATCGGAAAGCTTGACCTTTCCAAGAAGGTCATCGATAACTTTCTCTTCGAAAATCGATACACGCAGATTAGCTACAGCTTCCGGCGTACGACGGAAAAATTCAAAAATTTCTTTTTCCTGTCTTGGATACTGGCGGACCTGCGTATAAATCGCACGCTGCAATTCTTCATCACTGACAGTCACGCCAAATTCTTCACCAATTTTGCAAAGAACAAGACCAAGACGGACACGACGTTCAGCCAGACTGCGATATTCTTCGCGGGCATCTTCCTGTGTCATTTTTTCATCTTCAAAGGTACGGCCTGCCTGCTTGAGCTCTACATTAATTTGGCTCCAAATATTGTTGAACTCAACCTCAACAAGCTGCTCTGGTATATCGAACTGATAATCCTTATCAAGCGCATCAAGAATCTGCCGTTTTATTTTCTGACGTGTGACAGAATCATATTGCTTCTTAAGCTGTTCACGCACAACTTCACGCAAACGGGCAAGAGATTCTAAACCAATCTTCTTAGCTGCCTCATCATCAATTTTCAATTCATTAGGCTTGGCGACTCTTTTTACCTTAATATCAAAAGTCGCTTCCTTACCAGCAAGATGAGTTTTCTCATAATCTTCTGGGAAGACCACCTCGATCTGGATCTCATCACCGACCTTTGTACCAACCAGCTGTTCCTCAAAGCCCGGAATAAATATCTTGTCCCCCAAAATAAGCTGGGCATCACTACCGGTGCCACCTTCAAATGACTCATCACCAAGTCTACCAAGATAATCAATGGTTATTTGGTCTCCATCTTCGGCATTACTCTTTTTTTCCGTATAGGTGCGGGTCGAGGACAGGATACGCTTAATTTGCTCATTAACTTGCTTTTTGGAAATCTCGATAACTTCTCGTGTCACCTCAATAGCAGAAACATCCTTGAGTTCAATTTTAGGTAAAATTTCATAATTAAGAGAAAAAACAAAATCAGCTTTGCCATTAAAAATTTTTTCAACTTCTCTTTCATATCCACTCATCTTAATCTTCGGTTGGGTAGCGAAACGCTCCCCCCGCTCAGCTAAAATAGAATGTGGAGTCTCGTCCAATATTTCATTAATGATTTCTACCATGAAGGATTTACCATAGATCTTACGCAAATGCGACGCCGGCACCTTGCCAAGACGAAAGCCCTTGAGCTTAACCTTGTTCTTGGCATCGACGAGCCGATCTGTCAGTCTGGCTTCCAGATCCTCAGCAGGAACAAGGACCTTAATTTCACGCTTCAATCCTTCATTAAGCATCTCGATTACTTGCATTGAATAACCTTCACTTTTCCGACCTGTGATCAGATACTAGTTGGCCCTGTTAATTTAAAACCTAATTGCACCATGTAGATGCGTATTAAAATGGCTTTTTATCGAATATTCTAGAAAACTCTACTTGTATTTAGGTAATATGGTGCGGATGGAGGGACTCGAACCCCCACGGTCTTCCGCCAGAACCTAAATCTGGTGCGTCTACCAATTTCGCCACATCCGCTCCTTAATATCCACAGACATATTCCACCCAAAATTATGGGAAATAGAAAGCATTTTTACCTATCTGCAAACACAAAGTACCTCTGAAAAGCACTAGGCTCTCATAAACTCGCTTTCTATATCATTCTATTTTTTATTCAAAGAAAAAAATCGAAATCTGTCACCAATCCCATGTGAAAAGAAGGATTTACCTTTTGAACTCACTTCAATAACTAACATCTTCTAGCGATACTACATTTTTCCCATTCTTTCATACAGGATACCTTAATCAATATAATCGTTTTTATGTAGAATTACCCCAAGTTTCTCTAAAGCTTCGATTGCCTCCAGAGCCAGTGCAGATGTTTTCTTGCATGAAAATTTGCCTGCACCCAAAAACGGATGCGTAATCGATTATTTTAAACCTCTTTCGCTCTGTCCGCATAAGCGATACAAAAGCCCTATGCTGTGCTAAAGCGCCGGATGTTGTGCATAATTCCAAGCTTGAGGATCTCCCAATTTACCCCTCTGGGCGGCATGCACTGTAACGTTTATCTCAATTCACAAGCAGCTAACTTAATAGAAATCAGGCTCAAGACATTCTCACGTCTATGCTTTGCAGAACAAACCACCAACTGTGAAGGCTATGTGGAATCAGTTGCCATTGCTTGAAGACATTCTAAATCTTAGAGGTAAATGCCTAAACAGCAAGGAAAAGACCCTAGCTAGAAGCAAGTACTTGATAATAAGCGTTTTGGATCATTTGCAAGACGATAAGCGAGAAGCCGATTGTTGTTTTTAATCTTGCTGACTAGTACTTGACAGCCCTAACTATTTGCTTTGATGCAGAGGTATTTACAGCAATATCGTCGGTTGATCCGGAAAAGCAGCTGTATTATAATCAAAAATGCATCAACCAGCTCAAATATCATACTCCAACCACAGATGTTGATAGGTTGATGGATATTTCTGCATAGTTAAGAATACACCTAGAAAAGCTACTATTTCAATGGAATAGCAACTGCAGTGAATGTCTTGGAGCAGACAGGTTATCGGTTTACCGCCTGTACCAAAAATATGAGTATCTGCCAAAATTCTTGCTCAATACGCTAAACAATATAAGGCTGGATCCATTATTACGGCTTCCCAGCAAGTTGGAAAAGCAAGCAGCAAAAATCAGAAATTGTTATGGTTGGCGACAATATCACTAAGGCTGTAATATACTTGAATGCTATAAATTTCAGCCACATGGATATACTGCTTAAGGCAATTGCGTTATAAATCAGCGCTTTTGATGCCAAAGCATAAGTAGCTTCTGATAATTTTGGTTGCAAGAGTCGGGATTCTTTGCTGAATCCATACTCTAAATGATTAAAAACATCTTTGGATAAAATCTATAATTACAGTTCATTGTTCAGAGAAACAAAGATAAAGCAGCATCTGACTGCCATTTAGCCTGTTGCATCAGCTAACAAGCGTACTACCTCATGATAATAATGCGCAGATTCCAGAATGAATAAAAATAGATCAAGAAATTTTAAAAAATTAGAAATCTCGGCTGTTTTTTTGATACAGGCGGTATGAGAAGGTAAAAATAATATAGAGAGCTGTTCTCTCATCTTTGTCATTGTCACCTGTTTCATTTCTATAATGCTGGACAATTTCTGTCTATTAACATGCAATCCGTACACGAAAAATAGAGCTGGAAGAAACCAAATTAATCAGAAATTGAGAGACAATCTGCCACTTTAAAACAAGTGTCCAAGAAAAATGCAGTTTTGATAGCCCCTACATATACCCTTTTCCCGATTTATTTGACCAGACATTATGTTATCTATAATTTTCAATCAAGCGACCAAAAATCACATAATATTTTATCCTATTTTTTCAATAACTAAAGGTTTTTTATAAAAAACCGCCGCAAATTGCGGCAGTTCTCATTTTCATATGCTGACAGCAGCTTATTCAGAAGCCTACGTCAATGTCATATCTTCTAGCATAGCATTAGCGGTTTCTGCACCACTTGCCTTGCGGCGTTCATCAATAATCAGATCATCACGCGTTGTTGCAATACGGCGGATTTGCGCAATCGTACCACCGGTACCAGCTGGAATGAGACGGCCGACAATAACATTTTCCTTGAGCCCCTGCAGGGTATCAATTTTGCCTGCTACAGCTGCTTCAGTAAGTACACGCGTGGTCTCTTGGAAGGAGGCGGCAGAAATAAATGACGGTGTCTGCAATGACGCCTTAGTAATACCAAGCAGCACTGGATTGCCAACTGCCGGCTTCTTGCCTTCCTCAACAAGGCGCTCATTAATTTCCTCAAGCTCAATACGATCCACATGATCGCCTAGAATATAACTGGAATCGCCAGGATCAATGATCTCAACCTTTTGCAGCATTTGGCGCACAATCACTTCAATATGCTTATCGTTAATCAAAACACCCTGCAAACGATAAACTTCCTGAATCTCATTGACAAGATAGGAAGCCAGCGCCTCAACACCCTTGATCGCAAGAATATCATGGGGTGCCGGATTACCATCAAGGATATAATCACCCTTTTCAATCTGGTCACCATCTTGTAGATGGAATGGTTTGCCTTTCGGAATTAAATACTCAACTGGCTCAACCGTGTTATTACTCGGCTCAATAATGATACGACGCTTGTTTTTGTAATCGCGGCCACAACGGACGGTGCCGCTGACATCCGCGATAATCGCATGATCCTTTGGGCGACGAGCTTCGAAAAGCTCAGCAACACGCGGCAAACCACCAGTGATATCCTTCGTCTTTGTGCTTTCCATTGGCAGCCGGGCAATGACATCACCTGCTTTAACATGAGTGCCTTTCTCAAGCAAAAGAATGGTCTCCACCGACATCATATAGCGTGCTTCACCACCCTTAGACAATTTGGCGATCTTACCTTTCTTATCTGTGATGATGATAGCTGGCTTCAAACCAACACCCCGCGGGTTTGCCCGCCAATCAATAACTTGGCGCTTGGTAATACCGGTTGACTCATCAGCCATTTCCGAAACAGAAAGACCATCAGCCATATCCTCAAAGTTAATATAACCATCAACCTCTGTCATGATTGGACGAGTATACGGATCCCACTCGGCAATCCGCTGACCGCGTTTGACAATGTCACCATCATCTAGAAATAGACGTGCACCATAGGTAATACGATGAGACGCACATTCCTTGCCAGTTTCATCCTTGATGATAACAGCCATGTTACGGCCCATAACCACGAGATAACCCTCGGAATCACGCATGATATTACGGTTTATGAGCTCAACCCTGCCCCCATAGGAAGCCTCTAGATAGGAAGAATCCACTACTTGTGCCGTACCACCAAGGTGGAAAGTACGCATGGTGAGCTGGGTACCGGGTTCACCAATAGACTGAGCAGCAATAACACCAACCGCTTCTCCTTGGTTGACAGGAGTACCACGGGCAAGGTCACGCCCATAACATCTAGCACAAACGCCAATACGAGTCTCACATGTCAGAGCTGAACGAATCTGAATTGACTGGATACCAGCCTTCTCGATTTTAGCAACATCAGTTTCTTCGATCATACGGCCACCCTCAAGAAGCAGCTCACCTGTCACAGGATCAAGGATATCAAACAGTGCTGTACGACCAAGGATACGCTGACCAAGCGAAGCCACAATCTGGCCCGCATCCACAATAGCGTGCATGGTAAGGCCTTTGATGGTGCCGCAATCCACTTCAGAAATGATGGCATCCTGTGCTACATCCACCAAACGACGAGTCAGATAACCTGAGTTAGCTGTTTTGAGTGCCGTATCCGCAAGTCCCTTACGCGCACCGTGTGTCGAGTTGAAGTATTCGTTCACAGTCAGACCTTCCTTGAAGTTTGAAATGATCGGCGTTTCGATGATTTCACCCGATGGTTTAGCCATTAAGCCACGCATACCAGCGAGCTGTTTCATCTGATTGGCCGAACCACGCGCACCCGAATGTGACATCATGTAGATCGAATTCATCTGTTTCTGACGGCCTGTTTCCGGATCAAACTCAACCGCCTGAATACGCTTCATCATCTCTTCGGCAACACGGTCGGTACACTTTCCCCAAGCATCAACAACCTTGTTGTACTTCTCACCTTGGGTAATAAGACCGTCATTGTACTGCTGATCGTATTCCTTCGCGAGTACCTCAGTTTCAGCAACAAGATTCGCCTTAGTTTCCGGAATGAGCATGTCATCCTTACCGAAGGAAATACCAGCACGACAGGCATAAGAAAAACCAAGCTGCATGATCTGATCACAGAAAATAACCGTCTCTTTCTGGCCGCAATGGCGATAGACATGGTCAATCATTCTGGAAATGTTTTTCTTTGTCATTTCCTGATTGACTAAATCAAATGGAACATTGACATTCTTTGGTAGCAGTTCACCAATAATCATACGGCCCGGCGTCGTATCGAAGATACCGGAAACTGGATTGCCCTCCACATCAACGGTCAGATAACGGCCCTTAATTTTAGTATGCAATGTTACAATGCCATTTTCAAGTGCATGATGTAATTCGCCTATATCGGCAAAAATCATGCCCTCGCCTAGTTCTTTTTCTGCAATAATTGAAAGATAGTAAAGACCAAGAACCATATCCTGCGAAGGCACGATAATCGGCGCACCATTGGCCGGATGAAGGATATTGTTGGTTGACATCATCAGAACACGGGCTTCAAGTTGCGCTTCAAGCGATAAGGGCACATGCACCGCCATCTGATCACCGTCAAAATCAGCATTGAATGCTGTACAGACGAGCGGATGCAACTGTATAGCCTTTCCCTCAACCAGTACCGGTTCAAATGCTTGAATACCAAGACGATGAAGCGTCGGCGCACGATTCAATAACACTGGATGTTCTCGAATCACCTCATCAAGAATATCCCACACTTCGGGACGTTCTTTTTCTACCAGCTTCTTTGCCTGCTTGACGGTCGAAGAATAACCCTTGGCGTCAAGTCGCGCATAAATGAACGGTTTAAACAATTCAAATGCCATTTTCTTCGGCAAACCACATTGATGCAATTTTAGTTCCGGCCCAGTCACGATAACCGAACGGCCCGAATAATCAACGCGTTTGCCAAGCAGATTCTGGCGGAAACGACCCTGCTTTCCCTTAAGCATATCCGAAAGTGACTTTAACGGACGTTTATTGGCACCGGTGATAACACGGCCACGACGGCCATTATCAAACAGTGCATCAACAGATTCCTGTAGCATCCGTTTTTCATTGCGGATAATGATGCCCGGAGCACGCAGTTCAACCAGGCGTTTCAAACGATTGTTACGATTGATAACCCGGCGGTAAAGATCATTGAGGTCAGAGGTAGCAAAACGGCCTCCATCCAGAGGCACCAGAGGACGCAGATCTGGTGGGATAACAGGAATAACCTTCATGATCATCCACTCAGGCCTATTGCCTGAATCAATAAAGTTCTCAACAATCTTGAGCCGCTTCATCAGCTTTTTCTGTTTGAGCTCGGATACGGTCTCAGCAAGCTCGAGCCGTAAATCGGCTGCGATTTTTTCAAGCTCCATCGAAGCTAGAAGCTCATAAATCGCTTCTGCACCTATGAGAACTGTGAACTGATCTTCGCCAAATTCATCAACTGCCATCAGATATTCTTCTTCTGAAAGCAATTGATACATCTTGAGCGATGTAAGCCCCGACTCGGTCACAATATAGTTTTCGAAATATAGAACACGCTCAATATCCTTAAGCGCCATATCAAGAAGCGTACCAATACGGCTCGGCAATGATTTCAGAAACCAAATATGCGCAACCGGCGCAGCAAGCTCGATGTGGCCCATACGCTCGCGGCGCACACGTGAAAGAGTAACTTCAACACCACATTTCTCGCAGATAATGCCCTTGTATTTCATGCGCTTGTATTTGCCGCAAAGACATTCATAATCCTTGATCGGGCCAAAAATACGGGCACAGAAAAGGCCCTCGCGTTCTGGCTTAAACGTACGATAGTTAATGGTCTCAGGCTTCTTGATTTCGCCGTAGGACCAAGACAGGATCTTGGCCGGACTAGCAATAGAAATCCGGATGGAATCAAACGTTTGCGCAGGTGCCTGAGGGTTGAAAAAATTCATGACCTCTTGGTTCATGCCGTTCTCCTTAAGGCTTCATTTAAGCCTGTTGCGATGACTTTAATCCTTGAAGCCATCTCAAATAAAATCCGTCTTTAGTAAAGCTGGCAGTACATACAACAACCTATTCAGCTCTTTCAGTTCAAGCAAAGACGACTCTTTCCAAAATATCTGCCCGTTTTGCCCTATCCCTCTGATAAAGCAGCATTCTATTCATTTTTCCAGCTTATCCCGCAATATCCGGTGATGATCCGTGTCGGAGCACCAACTCCCGCGTATCATCCAACTCAATATCAAGACCAAGAGAACGCATTTCCTTGACAAGAACATTGAAGCTTTCGGGAATTCCAGCTTCAAAGGTATCATCGCCACGCACGATCGCTTCATACACCTTGGTGCGGCCTGCTACATCATCAGATTTGACAGTAAGCATTTCCTGAAGTGTGTAGGCTGCGCCATAAGCCTCAAGCGCCCAAACTTCCATTTCGCCAAAACGCTGACCACCAAATTGCGCCTTTCCACCCAGCGGCTGCTGAGTAACAAGTGAATACGGTCCAATCGAGCGAGCATGGATCTTGTCATCAACCAAATGATGTAGTTTTAGTATGTAGATGTAACCCACTGTCACTTGGCGATCGAATGAATCACCGGTACGCCCATCATATAGCGTTACTTGACCTGATGTTGACAGACCTGCCTCCGCAAGCGCGACATTGATATCTACCTCATGTGCACCATCGAAAACCGGAGTGGCAATCGACACACCGCGCTGCATCTGGCTTGCAAGCCGCACAATGCTATCGTTATCATAAGAACGCACAGGTTCATTACGGTCATTATCAGGGATGATCTCGCTAATCTTTTCACGCAACGGCTTAATGGTGCCTTCTTGGTTATATACCTCGAGCAGATCACCGATCTGCTTGCCCATGCCGGCACAGGCCCAACCCAGATGGGTCTCCAGAATCTGGCCTACATTCATACGACTTGGCACACCAAGTGGATTAAGCACGACATCAACATGGGTTCCATCTTCTAGAAAGGGCATATCTTCAACCGGAAGGATGCGAGAAACAACACCCTTGTTACCATGGCGACCAGCCATTTTATCACCAGGCTGAATCTTACGCTTCACAGCAACAAAAACCTTGACCATCTTCATAACACCAGGAGGCATCTCATCACCACGCTGCACCTTTTCGACCTTATCCATGAAACGCTGTTCAAGCAGCTTCTTGGATTCATCATACTGGTTGCGGAGTGCTTCAATCTTCCCCTGAAACTTTTCATCCTCAACGGCGAAAAGCCACCATTGCGAACGCGGATATTCATCTATTACAGCTTCATCAAGAGCGGTTCCTTTTTTGAAACCTTTCGGACCGGCAACAGCAAGCTTGCCTTTAAGCATATCGACAAGACGGCTATAGACGTTGCGATCAAGGATCGACTGCTCGTCATCACGGTCTTTTGCAAGACGCTCGATTTCCTCACGCTCGATTGCCATAGCACGTTCATCTTTTTCTACGCCATGCCGGTTAAAGACGCGCACTTCAACAACCGTTCCAAAGGTACCGGGTGGCATACGCATGGAAGTATCACGAACATCCGACGCCTTTTCACCAAAAATGGCACGCAGAAGTTTTTCTTCCGGTGTCATCGGGCTTTCACCCTTCGGTGTGATCTTACCAACCAAAATATCACCCGGCTGAACCTCCGCACCAATATAGACAATGCCGGCTTCATCAAGGTTTTTTAAAGTTTCTTCCGAAACATTTGGGATATCACGAGTAATTTCCTCAGGTCCAAGCTTGGTGTCGCGGGCGGCAATCTCAAATTCTTCAATATGAATTGAAGTGAAGACATCATCAGCTACAATCCGCTCAGAAAGCAGAATGGAATCTTCATAATTATAACCATTCCAAGGCATAAAAGCAACCAAGACATTACGACCGAGAGCAAGATCGCCAAGATCTGTTGACGGACCATCGGCAATGATATCACCTTTTTCAATTCGATCACCGACATGCACCAGCGGACGTTGGTTAATACAGGTTGACTGATTTGAACGCTGGAATTTCTGCAAGCGATAGATATCAACACCTGATCTTGAAGGATCAATATCCTCTGTGGCACGGATAACAATACGCGTTGCATCCACTTGATCCACAACACCACCACGCTTTGCAGCAATAGCAGCCCCGGAATCACGCGCAACAATCGATTCCATACCGGTACCCACAAACGGAGCCTCTGCACGCATTAGCGGTACAGCTTGACGCTGCATATTAGACCCCATCAGTGCGCGATTGGCATCATCATTTTCAAGAAATGGAATAAGCGCGGCCGCAACAGAAACAAGCTGCTTTGGCGAAACATCCATCAAATCTATATGATCACGCGGCGCCATCAGAACTTCACCGGCATGACGGCAAATAACAAACTCTTCCGTAAAATGGCTCTTACTATCAAGGGAAGCAGTTGCCTGTGCAACATAGTGCTTCGATTCTTCCATTGCAGAAAGATAAATTACTTCTGCTGTCACCCTGCCATCAACAATTTTGCGATATGGGCTTTCAATAAAGCCATACTTGTTGACGCGGGCAAAAGTTGCCAGCGAATTGATCAAACCAATATTTGGTCCTTCCGGCGTTTCAATTGGACAGATACGACCATAATGGGTTGGATGCACGTCACGCACCTCAAAACCGGCACGCTCACGCGTCAAACCGCCTGGCCCAAGAGCCGAAAGACGGCGCTTATGCGTGATTTCTGAAAGAGGATTAGTTTGATCCATAAACTGCGATAGCTGCGATGAACCAAAAAATTCGCGCACTGCGGCAGCGGCAGGCTTGGCATTGATCAGATCCTGAGGCATGACAGTATCAATTTCAACCGAAGACATACGTTCTTTGATAGCACGCTCCATACGCAGAAGACCTACGCGGTACTGATTTTCCATCAATTCGCCAACAGAACGCACACGTCGGTTACCAAGATTATCAATATCATCGATTTCACCTCGGCCGTCACGTAGTTCAACAAGCATTCTGATGATAGCAATAATATCTTCTTTGCGCAGGACACGAATTGTATCCGGGCAATCAAGGCCAAGACGCATGTTCATTTTCACGCGGCCAACAGCCGAAAGATCATAACGCTCCGAATCAAAAAATAATGACCGGAAGACTGTCTCGGCTGTTTCTACAATCGGTGGCTCACCCGGACGCATAACACGATAAATATCAAACAGAGCATCCTGATAGCTTTCGCTCTTATCAACAGCGAGTGTGTTGCGGATATAGGCACCTATATTCACATGGTCGATATCCAGCACGTTGATTTCATGAACATCGATATCAAGCAGCAATTTTAGCGTTTTCTCATCAATTTCATCACCAGCCTCAAGATAAATTTCACCATTTTCAAAATTAACGACATCTTCTGCTAGATAAGAACCATAAAGATTATCTTCCGATGCCTTGACTGCTTTCAGACCTTTTTCAGCAAGCTGCCTAGCAGCCCGTACAGTAAGTTTACTGCCTGCTTCCGCCACAATCTCACCAGAATCAGCATCTACGAGATCTGAAACTAATTTTAAATCCTTGAAACGTTCCACTGAGTAGGGAATACGCCAATTTTCTCCATCTCTTACATAAGCTAGCGTATTGTAATAGGTCGATAATATCTCTTGGTTATCCATACCAAGCGCCATCAGAAGACTTGTTACCGGAATTTTGCGGCGCCGGTCAATACGGGCATAAATAATATCCTTGGCATCAAATTCGATATCAAGCCAAGAACCACGGTAGGGGATAATACGCGCCGCAAACAGCAGCTTTCCGGAGGAATGGGATTTACCCTTGTCGTGATCAAAGAATACGCCCGGTGAGCGGTGCATCTGAGAAACAATGACACGCTCTGTACCATTAATGATAAAGGTGCCATTATCGGTCATGAGCGGCATATCCCCCATGTAGACATCCTGCTCCTTAATATCTTTGATAGATTTGGAGCCGGTATCCTCATCAACATCAAACACGATCAGACGCAGTGTCACCTTCAACGGAACTGAATAGGTTAAATCACGCTGACGGCATTCTTCAACATCAAACTTTGGTAGATCAAATTCATAACGCACAAATTCGAGCATCGAAACACCCGAAAAATCTGTAATCGGAAATACTGATTTGAAAACTGACTGCAAGCCTTCGTCAGGACGTCCACCACTAGGTTCCTCAACCATAAGGAACTGTTCATAAGATGCTTTCTGAACCTCGATAAGGTTCGGCATCTCTGCTACCTCAGATATCTTACCAAAAAACTTGCGCACACGCTTACGACCGTTGAATGAAAGGGTCTGAGCCATCATTGCTCCTCGATCTATGTTCCTAGTAGCTATATGCTGCAGGAACCTGCTTCCATTGACATCCGACACGATCTTGACGACCAAAAGATGCCCTGATTTTCCAACGCCCGGAAACCAAAAATTCCATCGCTTGGCTCCACCCGGCCCTTGAACTAGCCAAACCTATTTCCTGATAACGACCAAATCTTTGTCAAGAAAAAGATTTAATCCAGCTAATTTTTCAACTGGATAAGACTGAAAACCGGTGGGCGCAAGACCCGCCGGATTTTGAGTTGAATCACTTGAGTTCAACCTTAGCACCTGCTCCTTCAAGCAATGCCTTAATTTTTTCAGCTTCATCCTTAGCAATGCCTTCCTTGATAGGCTTCGGTACACTTTCAACCAGATCCTTGGCTTCCTTGAGACCAAGACCCGTAACTGCACGAACTTCCTTAATGACATTGATTTTCTGAGCACCACTCTCCGTGAGGATGACATCAAACTCAGTCTTTTCTTCAGCCAGAACACTACCAGCAGAAGTGCCGTTTGCAACAGTTATAGCAGCGACAGGAGCTGCTGCAGAAACACCCCATTTTTTTTCCAGCATTTTGGAAAGTTCAGCAGATTCCAGAACTGTCAAACTGGAAAGGGTTTCAACGATCTTTTCGAGATCAGCCATTTTTTATCTTCCTTAATATTAACATAAAGGTTTGGAACATTGACAGCGAGAAACGGCCTTATACCGCCTCGTTCTTCCGGGAATATGCGTTCAAAACCCGGGCCAATTGACTAGCAGGAGCAGTAATAACCTGTGCAATACGGGTTGCAGGTGTGGAAATTATACCCACAATCCTTGCATACAACTCTTCAAGAGACGGCATGGAAGCCAAAGACTTTACAGCTGTCGTATTAAGGCTGACTGCACCCATCGCACCACCAAGGATGACAAGCTTGTCATTGACCTTGGCAAAATCAACAGCGACTTTCGGCGCTGCAATCGGATTAGAGGAATAAGCAATCAACGTCTGTCCTTCGAACAGAGCAGCCATTGCCTCTGCTTCGGTGCCCTGAAGAGCGATTTTGGCAAGGCGGTTCTTCGCGACCTTTACAGAACCACCGGCTGCACGCATTTTTGAACGAAGATCGTTCATCTGCATAACGGTGAGACCAGAATAGTGGGCCACAACAACAGAACCGGACTCCTTAAAAGCCCCATTGAGCCACGTGACAAATTCCCGCTTTTCCGCTTTATCCACTGTCTCTCTCCATTTGGCAGCTTCATCTTGTTGATCATGAAATCTGCCTGGTTGCCTTTAAAACCGCACAAACCGTTCGTACGGCTACTTGAGGATCCTGTCCCCTTTTATCATACGCCAAAAACGCATTTACAAAGGCAACTCTTGGTTCAAAACTTCATGTCAATACCTGATAAGGTATAACATATCGCTTTATCACCCAGTCTCATGCAGGATGCAAATTAAGATACGAAAAACGTATCACCCGCAATCTCGGACAGGACTGTCGGATTTTGCCGACTTATTCCGGATCTAAAAAATCCGGAAACTCTAACCCTGTTAGATAACAGATAGCCAAATCTGTTAAATTCTCTATCATTGTTTAAATAAAGCGCACCGAAGGAATATCAACCTTGATACCAATACCCATCGTTGACGAAATAGCAATGCGCTTCATATATTCACCCTTGGCAGCTACAGGCTTGGCCTTGATGACAGCATCAGCAAATACACGAATATTTTCAACAATTTTTTCTTCTTCAAATGAAGCCTTGCCAACACCGGCATGAACAATACCTGCTTTTTCGACACGGAATTCAACAGCTCCACCTTTGATGGCCTTAACTGCATTGGCAACAGCTGGTGTAACCGTACCGATCTTCGGATTCGGCATCATACCGCGAGGCCCAAGAATCTTGCCTAAACGGCCGACAAGCGGCATCATATCCGGCGTTGCAACGCAACGGTCAAATTCAATCGTACCGCCATTAACAATCTCAAACAGATCTTCCGCACCAACGACATCAGCACCGGCAGCCCTTGCCTCTTCAGCCTTATCAGCACGGGCAAACACAGCAATGCGCACAAGGCGTCCTGTACCATTGGGCAGGTTAACAACACCCCGCACCATCTGATCAGCATGACGGGCATCAACACCAAGGTTTATCGAAACCTCAATTGTCTCATCAAACTTAGCAATGGCCCACTGTTTGACCAAACTAACAGCCTCGTCCAATTGATAAAGCTTGTTCCGGTCAATTCCTTCACAGATTTTCTGAAATCTTTTTGCAATTTTCGCCATGATACTTTAGTCCACTACTTCCAGTCCCATTGAACGGGCTGACCCTTTAATCATTCGGATTGCTGCATCAATATCATTGACATTGAGATCTTTCATTTTAGCTTCTGCAATGATGCGAATTTTATCACGGTCAATCGTACCAATAGCAATTTTCCCCGGTTCTTTTGAGCCCGATTTCAGCTTGGCCTCCTTTTTTAAGAAATAACTGACAGGCGGCGTTTTCATTACAAAAGTAAATGATTTATCCTGATAATAGGTAATCAGAACCGGGATCGGAGATCCTTTTTCCATCTCCTGAGAAGCAGCATTAAACGCTTTACAGAACTCCATGATATTAATGCCCCGCTGACCCAATGCAGAACCGATAGGCGGCGAAGGATTTGCCGCACCTGCCGGTACCTGCAGCTTCAGCTGACCTGCAATTTTCTTAGCCATAAATTGACCTGCTTTCAACAATATGCCGATTAACGGCGTTTCATCTTGAGCTGGATAACCAGCGTTGCAGCCGAGGTGGTAATACCCCGATTAAGGTTATACAGCCTCAAAACTGTACAACCATCAGGATCAAAGCTTTTCAACCTGATCAAATTCGAGATCAACCGGTGTTGCTCGTCCAAAAATCGACACCTCAACTTTCAAACGCGAGCGATCTTCCTCAACTTCCTGTACAATACCATTAAAAGAAGCAAACGGTCCATCAGCAACACGTATCTGTTCACCAACTTCAAAGGATACAGACGACTTCGGACGCTCGACGCCTTCTTGAACCTGTGCTAAAATCTGCTCTACCTCAACATCAGAAATTGGGACAGGCTTAGTATCTGAGCCAAGAAAACCCGTCACCTTTGGCGTATTTTTGATCAGATGGTAAACATCATCTGTCAGCAGCGCACGAACAAGAATATAACCTGGGAAAAATTTGCGTTCGGTACCAACCCTACGCCCACGGCGGACCTCAACAATTTTCTCAGTCGGTACAAGAATTTTCTCAAAAAATTGACTCAACCCTTTTTGTTGAGCCTCTTTCTCAATCGCCTCAGCCACCCTTTTCTCAAAATTTGAATAAGCTTGAACGATATACCAACGAACTGCCACAACTATTTTCCCTTTACAACGGTTACCGGAAGAAGTCGTTTAAAAAACCAATTCCAGCACCGATACCGAAAGACATAATCCAATCCGTCAAGAAAAAAAAGGTCGCAGCCAAAACCACCATAATCAGAACCATAACAGTAGAAATTCCAGTTTCACGATGCACAGGCCAAGTTACCTTTGCCACTTCAGCACGCACTTGCCGAAAAAATATAATCGGATTGCCCTTCGAAACCATAAGCTGCCCTAACTTTTTGATTGTACTGATGATAAAAATCGACCCACGAACATTAACATTAAACACACCTAAATCAAAGAACGCGAAAACTACTTTATGCAGCCTTGCACACCTGTCAAAGACATAACTATAGCCGATTGCAGAAAAAATACAAGCTCTACCCCACAATAAAATTATCAGAAGATTTATCACTCCTGCCTGCATAAAAACTTATACATGACCGCGCCCTTGAGAGTCCACATACAAAAGCCTGAAATCCGAAGGTAACTTGGCAGGGGCAGCAGGATTCGAACCTGCGACCTGCGGTTTTGGAGACCGCCGCTCTACCAACTGAGCTATACCCCTAAACTATCTTTGGCATTTCCACGTCATAAAAATATAAATAGCAGCAAAAATTAAAAATCCTGCCGACGACTTCATACATCACTCGATAATTTTAGAAACGATACCAGCACCAACAGTACGCCCACCCTCACGGATAGCGAAGCGAAGTTTCTCTTCCATTGCAATAGGCACAATCAGCGAAACATCCATCGTAATATTATCACCAGGCATAACCATCTCAACACCATCTGGAAGGGTGACGATACCCGTAACATCCGTGGTCCGGAAGTAAAACTGCGGACGATAGTTCGTAAAGAACGGCGTATGACGTCCTCCCTCTTCTTTCGTCAGAATATAAGCCTCTGCCTTAAATTTTGTATGTGGGGTAACAGTACCCGTCTTTGCTAGCACCTGCCCACGCTCAACACCCTCACGGTCAATACCACGGAGCAACGCACCGATATTATCCCCGGCCTGACCCTGATCAAGAAGTTTGCGGAACATCTCAACACCCGTAACCGTAGTCTTGCTCGTCGCACGGATACCAATAATCTCAACTTCCTCGCCAACCTTGATAATACCACGCTCAACACGACCCGTTACAACAGTGCCACGACCCGAAATCGAGAAAACATCCTCAATCGGCATCAAAAATGGCTGGTCAATAGGACGCTCAGGAGTCGGAATATAAGAATCAACCTTATCCATCAAAAGACGGATTGCATCTTCACCAATCGCATTGTCACGACCTTCAAGTGCAGCAAGCGCTGAACCTTTGACAATCGGAATATCATCACCAGGAAAATCATACTTCGATAAAAGTTCTCGAACCTCGAGCTCTACAAGCTCAAGAAGCTCCTCATCATCAACCTGATCAACCTTGTTGAGAAAAACAACAATGGCAGGAACACCAACCTGGCGTGCAAGAAGAATGTGTTCGCGAGTCTGAGGCATTGGGCCATCTGCCGCAGAGCAAACCAAAACTGCACCATCCATCTGCGCTGCCCCCGTGATCATATTCTTTACATAATCAGCATGCCCCGGACAGTCAACGTGCGCATAGTGACGGTTCTCTGTTTCATATTCAACATGCGCCGTAGAAATCGTGATACCGCGAGCCTTTTCTTCAGGGGCTGCATCAATCTGGTCATACGCACGAAATTCCCCAAAATACTTCGTCATCGCCGCGGTAAGCGTCGTCTTCCCATGGTCAACATGACCAATCGTGCCAATATTAACATGCGGCTTAGTACGTTCAAATTTGCTCTTCGCCATATGAGCTCTCCATAAAATACCCTGTGGGCAATGTTTAAACCTTAACGCAATCAGCCGATTACGCGTATTTCTTCTGAATTTCCTGCGCAAATGCTATCGGCACAGACTCGTAATGATCAAACTGCATTGTATACTGGGCACGACCTTGACTCATTGAACGTAATGTATTCACATAACCAAACATGTTCGCTAATGGCACCATAGCATTGACGACAGCGGCAATACCTCGTGTCTCTGTACCAGAGATCTGACCACGTCGGGAATTCAGATCACCAATGACATCCCCCATATAGTCTTCAGGCGTTACCACCTCAACCTTCATGATCGGCTCCAGCAACTGGACACCGGCCTTCTGGGCTCCTTCACGAAAAGCAGCACGGGCAGCAATTTCAAAGGCCAAAGCAGATGAGTCAACATCGTGATAAGCACCATCAATCAGAGTTGCCTTGACACCGAGCATCGGAAAACTGGCCAATGGACCTGCATTCATAACACTTTCGATACCCTTCTGAACGCCAGGAATATATTCCTTCGGAACGGCACCACCAACGATTTTCGATTCAAAAATAAAATCATCACCTTCATGTGGTTCAAAAATAATTTTGACACGAGCAAACTGGCCGGAACCACCAGACTGTTTCTTATGTGTATAATCAATTTCAGCAGCCCTAGTTATAGTTTCACGATAAGCAACCTGAGGTTGGCCGATATTAGCTTCAACCTTGAACTCACGACGCATACGGTCAACAATAATATCAAGATGCAACTCACCCATGCCAGCAATGACTGTTTGACCTGATTCCCTATTCGATCCCACACGAAAAGATGGGTCTTCAGCTGCAAGACGATTAAGGGCAACCCCCATTTTCTCCTGATCAGCCTTAGTTTTTGGCTCAATCGCAATCTCGATAACCGGCTCCGGAAATTCCATGCGCTCTAAAATAACAGGCTTCAGCGAATCGCATAGTGTGTCACCAGTTGTAGTTTCTTTTAGGCCTGCAAGTGCAACAATATCACCAGAAAACGCTTCTTCAATATCCTCACGGGTATTCGAATGCATCTGCAACATACGACCGATACGCTCATGCCTTCCCTTAACCGTATTCTGCAAGGACATACCCTTTTTTAACTTTCCAGAATAAATACGGCAAAACGTCAACGAACCAACAAACGGATCATTCATAATCTTGAATGCAAGCATAGATAACGAGGCATTATCAGAAGATTCACAAACCGTTCCTTCACCTGTCTTGACATCTATACCGTTAATAGCAGGTACATCAATTGGAGCAGGCAAATAATCAATCACGGCATCCAGCAATGGTTGGACACCTTTGTTTTTGAAAGCAGTACCACAAAAAACAGGATGAAATTCAACATTAATAGTCCCCTTGCGAATCAAGGCACGCAACTGAGCATTTGTCAGTTCTTGGCCTTCAAGATATGCCTCCATAGCTATTTCATCAACCTCAACAGCCATTTCAATCAGCTTTTCGCGGTATTCAACAGCCTTTTCCTGCATATCCAGAGGAATTTCACCAATTTGGACAGATGAACCAATATTACCATCCCATATCAGTGCCTTCATCTCCACAAGATCAACAACGCCAACAAAATCATTTTCCGCACCAATCGGCAACTGTACAACTAATCCCTTCGCGCCGAGACGTGAATCAAGCATTTCTACGCTGCGATAAAAATCCGCACCGATCTTATCCATCTTATTTACAAAGACCATGCGAGGAACACGATATTTTTCAGCCTGACGCCAAACAGTTTCTGTTTGTGGTTCAACACCGGCATTGGCATCAAGGAGCGCAATCGCCCCATCAAGAACACGCAAAGAGCGCTCAACTTCAATAGTAAAGTCAACATGCCCTGGCGTATCAATAATATTGAAACGGTGCTTCTTCCCATCACGACCCTGCCAGAAAGTAGTTGTTGCAGCAGAGGTAATAGTGATACCGCGCTCCTGCTCCTGCTCCATCCAATCCATTGTGGAAGCACCATCATGAGTCTCACCAATTTTATGGTTCTTACCTGTGTAAAACAAAATGCGCTCTGTCATTGTTGTCTTACCGGCATCAATATGCGCCATGATACCAAAATTACGGTAATCTTCAATTTTATATTCGCGGACCATCTTGCTTACCTCTGATTAACAATCAACGCTTACCAGCGATAATGCGAAAATGCACGATTTGCTTCAGCCATACGATGGGTGTCTTCACGCTTTTTGACTGCAGAGCCACGATTATTGGCTGCATCCATCAATTCACCTGAAAGACGCGCAACCATTGTCGTCTCATTTCGACCACGCGCAGCATTGATAAGCCAGCGGATCGCTAAAACCTGACGGCGGTCAGAGCGGACATCAACTGGAACTTGGTAAGTAGCACCACCAACACGACGAGAACGAACCTCAATATGTGGTGAAACATTCTCAAGTGCTTGATGAAACAGAGCAACCGGCTCGGTCTTTGTCTTGCCTTTAATAGCATCAAGCGCACCATAAACGATACGCTCAGCAACTGATTTTTTACCATCAAGCATGATGGCATTCATGAATTTTGTAATAACTAGATCACCAAACTTCGGATCCGGATTAATTTCACGCTTTTCAGCTCTATGGCGACGGGACATATTTTTTAAGTCTCTCACTTATTTGGGACGCTTAGCACCATATTTGGAGCGGCGTTGCTTACGATTCTTGACACCTTGTGTATCGAGCACGCCACGAACGATATGATAACGGACACCTGGCAAATCTTTCACACGGCCACCACGGATCATCACGACAGAGTGCTCCTGAAGATTATGCCCCTCACCTGGGATATAACCAATCACCTCAAATCCATTAGTCAGACGAACCTTTGCAACCTTACGCAAAGCCGAATTTGGCTTTTTGGGTGTTGTAGTATAAACACGAGTACAAACACCACGCTTCTGGGGATTTTCCTGCAAAGCAGGAACCTTATTACGCCTCATCGGTGCTATACGCGGCTTGCGGATTAATTGGTTTACGGTAGGCATTTAAGCTTCCCCTATCAAATAAAATATTTCAGCGCCCCATCGGGCCATTTCACAATATATGCACAAACCGAGCATAACCGCTTTATCCGCGACTTGCTCAACCAAAACAGAAGAAACCCTTAAGAGATTTCATGCAACCGGCATGTGCTCATACAAAATTATAAAAGGAACCCCATTTGAAGCGAACTTTAGAAAATGTAATACTAACACCAGCCTGCCTCACATCGGGCTATATGCTCATCCCATACCGTTTAGAGTCGCGTTCGTCAAGACCTAGGTCAGGAAAAAGCCTATTTAAAGCAACTTAAAGCCTGCATATAGCAAAACCTTCTAAACACACCTTAATCTTGTCTGATAGATTAAAGCCACTTAAACAGAGAATTTAGCTAAAGGCCAGAATGGATAATCATGAAGATCGCAACTTGGAATATAAATGGCATAAAAGCACGGTTAAATAATCTGGTTGTTTGGCTTGAACAGAATCAGCCGGATATTGTCTGCCTACAGGAAATCAAATCGTGTGATGAACAATTTCCTTATTCATCGATTGAAACTCTGGGATATCATGTCGAAACCCATGGACAGAAAAGCTTCAACGGCGTTGCTCTTCTATCCCGTGTCACCCCGGATGAAATAAATCGCCGGCTACCAGGAGATATTTCTGATGAACAAGCGCGCTTCATTGAAGGCGTATATTCAATAGAGAAGGCTGTTATCCGTGTTGCTTCTCTCTATCTACCCAACGGCAATCCTATTGTAAGCGACAAATATCCTTACAAGCTTTCTTGGATACGGCGATTGCGCGATTTCGCTGCTGATAGACTATGTCTTGAAGAGCCTTTCATTCTCGCCGGAGATTATAATATTATACCAACCAAAATAGATGCAAAGAATCCTACTGAATGGATGGAAGACGCCCTTTTCTTTCTCTCTGCACGAAAAGCTTTTCAGGAACTTATCAATCTTGGTTTCACGGATGCCATCCGTGCTGTTAACCCCGAAGCACAATATACTTTCTGGAGTTATCAGGCAGGTGCTTGGTCAAAAAATAACGGAATCCGCATCGACCACCTGCTGCTCTCGCCAGAGGCTTCAGACAGACTCATACAAGCTTTTGTCCAAAAAAAGATGCGGGGATGGGAAAAAGCATCTGATCATGTTCCCGTATGGATTGAGCTTGATATTTGATCCTGTCTCTAAATCAGGCTTGTACAGATGTTTTTGCGATGGGTGACTCTAAATTAGCCGATCCTGATGTTTTTCGGTCAAATAATTACTTAAGCCTCCGCCAGATTATCGCAAAACAACCTCTTGATTATGTATAAAATTAAAGAATAATATTGGATTTTACTTTATCTATGAAAGGGTCCAAATTTTATACGGACTACGGCTATCCAGCTTGTTAAGTCATAATGATATAATCTGCAGCAATTGACAGTCTACAATTTAATCTTCTACCTTATAACATAAATGACTGTCTTCTGAGTTATTGTATATATAAATGTTAGAATTCTAATATTACATGATAGAAAATAAAGCTACTGATAAAAGCATATTACTAGCATGAATACCTACAACAAGTACTGTACAGATTTTTATTTTCATATAAAGCTCAATTCACAGAAAGACTTGCAAGGACTCTTTCTATTTTTTTCTTTAACCTCTTACACTCATCAAGCCTTTTCCGTTCTATCTCAACAACACTTGGCTTGGCCTTGACGACAAATTTTTCATTGGCAAGCTTTCGCATGATTTTCTCAATATCCTGTGCAACTTTAACAAGTTCTTTGTTCAATCTCGCTTTTTCAGCATCAGTATTAATCAATACACCAAGCAGTAGGCAAAATGTAATATCTCCCAAAACCATCTGAACTGACATGGCGGGAGCATTCCTAGCAGAAGTGATTGTTTCAAGGCGGGCAAGTCGCTTGATAACAACCTCATAGCGGGCAAGGCGTCCTCGTGTTATCTCATTGGCTTCCAAAACAACCAGAGGTATCTGCACTCCGGCTGGAAGATTCATCTCAGCCCGTAATGAACGCAGGCCGCTAATAAGATCAATCAGCCAGTTGATATCCGATGCTGCCATCTCATCACGAAAATGGAGATCAGGCCACGCTGTCACCGCAAGCATGGTCGCACGTTTCTCATTCTCTCCTGCCGTCCTTGCCCAAAGCTCTTCTGTTATAAAAGGCATAAATGGGTGCAACAACTTGTAAATTTCATCCAGACACCAAGCAATACATCCCCGAACTTCGCTGAGCATATCAGGATCATTACCCTGAAATACTGGCTTGATCAGCTCAAGATACCAATCACAGAAAGAATTCCAAATAAAATGGTAAAGTATGGCAGCTGCATCATTAAAACGATAAACAGAAATATTCTCCGTAACATCTCCGGCAGTACGGGTCAGTTCTGTCAAAATCCAACGATTTACAGCCAATTTTGTTTTTTCCGGCGTAAAATTAGGATCATGAACCATACCATTCATCTCACCAAAACGGGCTGCATTCCACAGTTTGGTACTAAAATTACGGAAACCAGCAATACGAGCCGGATCAAGCTTCACATCACGACCCTGCGCAGCCATGATGGCAAGTGTAAAACGAAGCGCATCAGCGCCATATTTATCAATAAGCTCCAGAGGATCAACAACATTGCCCTTGGATTTTGACATTTTTGCCCCATGCTTGTCGCGTACAAGAGCATGTACATAAACCATATGGAACGGACCTTGGTTCATGAAATGAAGGCCCATCATCATCATTCTGGCAACCCAAAAGAAGATAATATCAAAACCAGTTACAAGAACATTTGTCGGATAATAAGTGGCAAGTTCTGGTGTTTTATCTGGCCAACCAAGCGTTGAAAACGGCCATAATGCAGAGGAAAACCACGTATCGAGCACATCGTTGTCACGAACAAGAACTGTTCTCCTTCCATAATGAGCCTCAGCTGCTGAATCGGCTGCCTCTGCACTCTTTTCAACAAAAACCATCCCATCTGGCCCATACCATGCTGGTATCTGATGCCCCCACCATAATTGCCGAGAAATACACCACGGCTCAATATTTTCCATCCAGCTATAATAAGTCTTTTCCCACCTTTGCGGAACAAAAACTGTATGCCCGTCACGAACAGCCGCAATCGCTGGTTTTGCAAGTTCAGCGGCATTCACATACCATTGATCGGTCAACATCGGCTCGATAGGCACACCGCTGCGATCACCATGAGGCACCATGTGACTATGTACTTCAATCCGATGCAGATAGTCATTATTTTTCATCATTGCGATAATCTGCCTGCGTGCTGCAAATCGATCCATTCCATCTAGTCGGTCAATTAGGATATCAAGGGCAGAAGATCTTTCCAATCCCTCCAGAAAACCACTATCTCCCATTAGTGTAATTGCAGCCTTCTGATTCAGAATGCTGATAATTCGTAAATCATGACGACGTCCAACCTCAAAATCATTGAAATCATGCGCCGGTGTAATCTTTACAGCACCACTGCCGGTTTCTGGATCAGCATAATCATCTCCGACAATCAGCAATCTGCGCCCAACCACTGGCAGAATAAGATGACTACCAATAAGTTTTCTGTAACGCTTGTCATCCGGATTAACAGCAACAGCCGTATCACCTAGCATGGTTTCAGGTCGCGTTGTGGCAACAACAATAAACGTCGAAGCATCGTTAGGATCAAAAACCCTACCTTCCAAAGGATAACGGAAATAGCAAAGACTCCCCCTGATCTCTCTCTGTTCCACCTCAAGATCAGAGATTGCTGTCAAAAGCTTAGGATCCCAATTAACAAGTCGTTTATCCTTATAAATCAACCCCTGTTTATAAAGTGTGACAAAAACCTCAAGAACTGCTCTTGAAAGCCCTTCATCCATCGAAAACCGCTCACGGGACCAATCACATGAGGCTCCAAGACGTCGCAACTGATTGGCAATCATACCGCCCGATTCATCACACCACTGCCAGATACGCTCAACAAATTTCTCTCGTCCCATTTCTTGGCGGGTGGGCTCTTTGCGTTCGGCAAGCTGACGTTCTACCACCATTTGGGTTGCGATGCCGGCATGATCCATCCCAGGCTGCCACAAGACATTTCTGCCACGCATTCGCTCAAACCGTACCAGAATATCCTGTATCGTATTGTTCAGTGCATGTCCCATATGCAGAGAACCGGTCACATTGGGCGGAGGGATAACAATGGAAAAAGCTTCTGCTCCAGGTTTTATCCCTACCCCAGCACGAAAAGCACCTGTTTCTTCCCATGCTGCAGCAATACGGGATTCGCTCGCTTTTGCATCGTATGTTTTATCAAGCATTTCCAGTTATCCAATCTTTAAACTGCCTCACAGCTTTTAGCACGCCAGCTAATCAAAAACCCATGAAATTTCAGACTATTTTCTTCTGAAAAATAAAAGCTTGAATTATCTAATATAGAGATTTCTGTGCTAGACCTCTGAATACATGGCATTCTAAAAAAATGAAAGCCTGTATAAGTGGGCTAGATTTACGGCCTGGAACAACAACTCTGTAAAAGGAAAATCAACGCCGTAATACCTGAATAAAACGCTGAATCTCTTCGCGAAGAACCCTCTCAAAAAGCTGACGAAAATGCTCATTAAGCCACTGCACAATATAGGGACGAAGCAAAAGCTCGGCAGAGCGCTCAACATCTGCCTGAAATGCTTTTTCAGATTCATGCACTTCTTGCTTCATTTCAATAGAACCCTTCTTCTTCTGTGGCGGCAATCTTATTGCAACTCGTGGTTCCTCAGATTTATTTTCCTTGACAGCAGCACATTGCGGTTGTATCGGCGCTGCCGCCATTGTAGGTTTTGGAATCATCGCCTCCAGCTTATTATCAATAGGAGGTTTACGCAAACCAATACGTTCGGCAAGAGCATTCATCGCATCTTGCACGAACACTGGGACAGCATTATTGTCTTTAGCTGCGGAGTAAAAATCCTGCCTATCTGCAGAATATCTGAAATTATTATTTACTTGATCCGGCCCAGCGAGCGTTTCAGTTTCAATAGCTTGTCTCCCGCTATCAGAAGGAGGTGTATCGCCATTTTCTTCAATTATCTCTCGAATAGATGCCAAAAGCTCATCGATGCTAGGCTCTTGTATTACATTCTGACTCTGTGACATCGAACCTACCTAATCTTAACAGTGCCAAGTATAATACGCTGAAGTATCATTACAAGAAAGTTATAACTTCGATACTAACTGACTCCCAGCATTCCAAGAATGCGCTCTTCGAATCAGAAAAAATCTATAACCTTCTAAAAGGATATTAAAAAAATACCGCTATGAATAGCATCTTTAAAATTATTATAACCTCAGCGACTATCCTAAGGTGTACGAATACCAATCCATTTGTTTTTGACAGCATTGTAATGCTTAAAAGGGTCATACTGGATGACCTGCAAACCAAGATTGGCAGCATTCAAACTGCCAAGAGCCACCTTAACCGCATAGCCAGCAACAATAACATCACGTTCAGCCAATACTAAGCTGATTTGCGAATCAATCATCATTGTGCGTGAAATCAACACATCAAGTGTTGTTGCTTGACCCACATGGTTTTCCTGAATCCTTCCATCAAGCGCGATCTGACTGGCGCGAACACCATCGCGATAAGCAACAACAGCAGCTTTTGCGCCTTCAAACTGTGACCACGCCGAAACCAACTGTTCACGTACTTGATCTCGCATTGAATCCAGCTGTATCTGCGCCTGTCCGAGCTGCTCTTTTGATTGGCGCACTTGGGCAGAGGTAAAGCCGCCCTGGTAAATAGGCACGCTCAGCTGTATTCCAATGGAATGAACCTGAGTGTCCTTACCCAAACCTTTGAAAACATCCTCATGGGAGGTGCTCGCTACAATATTAACCTGCGGCAAAAATGCCCCTTCCTTAGCTTTCACCGTATAAGAAACAGCATCGACAGCATATCTTGAAGAAAGTATGGCCGGATGTTCAGACAAAGCGATCTGAATCCCTACGTCCATATTCGAGGGAATATTGCGAGCTTCAGGCGGTGTTATAAGCGGCCCTGGGACATCACCGACAATATGTAAATAAACTGCTTCCTTTGATTTTACCTCAGCATTAGCCTGATGCAGCTGCGATATCGCCTGCGAACGCTGTGCCTTAGACTGTGCAAGATCAGTACGCGTTCCTTCACCAACTTCAAGTCGTACACGGTCAGCACGCACCTGCTCTTCCAAGGCCGCTAGATTTTGCCGGCGAAAAACCGCAATGCGCCGTGCAGTATATACATCGGTATAGGCTTGAATTGCCCTCAGAAGCAGATTCTGTTCACTATTGCGTAAAGATTCGCGCTGTGCCTGCGATTGCATTTCCGCTCTTGCAACTGAATTTCTAGTTACAAAACCATCAAAAACCTTCTGGTCAAGCTCAATACCAACATTACCAACTGTCATGTTATCAGAAAACGTCGACAGTAGACGGCGACTGCGCGAATAAGTGCCAAAACCATTGATCACAGGACGATAGCCTGATTTGGCAATAGCAATATCCTCATCATAGATGCGAACTGTTGCACGATCAGAACTCAAAGCACTGCTATTATTATATGCCTTCGCCAAAGCACCCATCAGTGTTTCTGCAAATACGGATCCGCTATAAGCAAAAACTGTACCGGATATAAACAGAACTGATAGTAATATTTTTTTCATATGTTCTACAATCCAATTTACTCAACAGAGTCAAGAAGGACGCAATAAATAGCCCACCGACTTATTCTTGATCCAATCTGAATATCAGGTTTATCCCTTTAAGTATCAGCGAAATAATAATTCATAGGCAAACGATATAATTTCGACAAAGAAATATGATCCGATTATGAGACTAAAACCACACATTAGCCTCACAGGTAAATGAATTAATAATCCTAAATTAATGGCTAAAAGATGAATCCTGCTTTTTTAAGAAAGCCCGGCAAAGACTTTATGGCAAGATTAAAATCATACCACCTAGAGATAACATCATTTTTGCGAAGATAAAGACAGCCCCTGCCAGCATTTCCATGCCCTTCGACAACCACAAGCCTTCCGCCTTCAGATAGCTGCTTGAAAAGGACCTCAGGGACAAAATCCACCGCCCCTTCAATGAAGATAACATTATAAGGTGCCTGCGCTTTATAGCCTTTTTCTAAAACGCCGGTGACAATGACAACATTGTTACAATCCGTTGCAGCAAAGGCCCGCGTAGCGGCCTGTGCCAAATCCCGATTACTTTCTAGAGCAATTACGGAACCGGCAAGATGGGAAAGAATGGCAGAGCCATATCCCGTGCCGGCACCGACATCCAGTACAAAATCATCCTTACCAATATCTGCAAGCTGCACAAGCTTAGCAAGCGATGTAGGTGCCATCACATAACGCGCAGGCTCATTACCTTTTGCCGGAGAAATAATAATATCCTCATCGATATAAGCAAATTCTCTGACATCCTGTGGAACAAATTCTTCACGTGCTACAGCTAGAAACGCTGATAGCACAGAAAGCTTAGTAACATCAACAGTCCTGATCTGGTTATCAACCATCCTCTGACGAAATTCGGCAAAATCAATACTCAATTTCCACTCTTTCCTGCTTTGCACAGATAAAACCGTCCTCCATCTTCAAAAGACCTCTCCATAATCGCTTACGAAGCAATAAAAGCTGTTTGTGCACAGCATAATAAAAACCCTCAAATCAGATCAACTCATAAATTTCAAGTGAAATTCATAAAAAACAGGTCAATCAAGCCTTTGTTAAAATTTAAAGATAACAGGATTATTTATCAGAACAAAAATGGCTCCCCGGGCCGGATTCGAACCAGCGACCAACCGGTTAACAGCCGGTTGCTCTACCGCTGAGCTACCGGGGAAGATTGCTCAATTAAAGAAAGCATCAGCGCCTATAGCAATGAAAAACTGATTTGCAAAGGGTATAGACCATATTTTCATCAAAAAAATTTTAGTTTATTTTAGCCTCAGATAAAAAATCAAGAGTTAGTACCTTTGAGTCACTTGACGTTGTCTCTATCTTCACTTAACCAGGTTGCGGTAGATTTATAATGTCTTCCGTTCATTGTTGAAAAAGGCCTCGTGGCGGAATGGTTACGCAGAGGACTGCAAATCCTTATATCCCGGTTCGATTCCGGGCGAGGCCTCCAATTTCTCCTTTCCATGAGTAATATTGCTGCTTTTCATGGCAGATAGGATTTTCGGTCAGATGCTCAACCCTGCTTTACTCTTGCCCTTGCCCAAGGCTTTCCAAATGCCTTTCATTCTTTCGGAATAAATCACATCCGCAACTTATGGCCTCTGTCTTAAATTATCCGCAAAAACAGCTGCCTATCATATATTTATGATAGGCAGCAATGATCTTAGCTTATAACGACTTCAGCCACATTATTTGTTTTTAAATATATCAGTAATTCGATTGCAATAACCATAAAATTTTTTTTCAAGAAAGATTTTATCTTATATAATTAAGACGTTTATAATAGAATTTATTTTTCATTAATTTCTATTATTCCCACGTAATTATTAATAACAATCGAAAGTTTTTTTCCGGTGCTGAAATACAGCCATCACTTCCCCTTTCTGGCTAAGTTGCCCATTATTTTATTTTGTCTTCAATATCCAGAATCTGTAAATTGCCGTCAAACTGCTGCAATACAATTTCTGTCGTATAACAATTATTTCCACTCTTATCTTGCCATCGGCGGGTTTGCATACGACCGGATATGTAAACATAACTGCCTTTTTTCAGCAAACTACAGGCAGTATGGGCAATAACTTGATTCCATATAACAACAGGAATCCATTCTTTTCGTTCTTTGCATTCACCTGTTTTCTTATCTTTCCAGCTTTCCAACAAAACCAGACGAAAAATAACAATATAACCTCCTTTTTGAGTATCTCTGTATTCAGGATCAGTGCCAAGCCTGCCAATAAATTCACACTTATTAAGGTAGCCAGACATTATGTGCTCCCTGCAATTTTATAGTCCATCATTATTTTCCCCTTCTGGAAAAGCTGCTTTAAAATGAAAGCGCAAATCCTCTAAACGGCTCCACAAAAACTGCAGACTTTCATTTTCATTGATTGGCAACTGCCCTAAGGATTTTAATTTTTCCTGAGGAATAAGATAAGCAAGGCATTGGCTGATATCCCCGGCTGCTTCCTGCGCCTTTTTGAGATTAATAAATTTTTCATTTTCTGACTTTGTTTCTATTGCATAAAATGTAGAAATCGGCATGTTGAAAATTTTGGCAATAACTGCCAAGCGGCCAGCGCTTATTCGGTTTTTACCAGTTTCATGCTTGTATAATTGATGGCGGGTAATGCCGAGGTTACGTGCCAAAGTATCCTGAGATATATTAAGGGCTAATCTCTTCTCACGAACGATTGCACCTATTTTCATATCATTTTTCTTTTCTTTAGAAATTTTGGAGATTACGGTCATTTTTTTATCTTCATCATCTTCGGAAAACCTTGAAAGCACCTGCTTTGCTTCAGAAATATTCATAGAATCACCCTCTCTGTGATGATCATGTCAGTAATTTCTGACTGCCAGATGTAAATAATAGCTACAAATCCAACGATTGAAACAAACGCACAAAATCCTAAAGAGCATGTTCATTCCACCTCCTTCTGATCATCGCAATACATATCACATGTTCTTAATCCTTATAAGAGGTTCGAAATTCTTCTCCCATGATACGGAAACCGGTAAGTTAACCAAATCTGGTTTTTATAATTGCAAAAATAACTTTTGCAGCTTTTGGGGAACTTCCCATCATACTTTGTTGCACAATTGTTACGTCAGCTTGTTCAAACCAAAACCGAAGACACAATTATCACGGCTTGCACTTGTTAGAGGCCTTTTCGACAATCCGATTTCTCAGGATCAATCATCCAATTCTGGCAATTTCCTATAATCTAGTAGATTAGCCCTGAATTTTGGCCTCTTCAGTACCTTACCCAATAAATGATATCCTCTTTAGGAGAGGAGTCAATAATATATTCTTCTTAGAGGGCAAAAAGGCAGAAAAAATCTCACCCAAAATGAATTTCTTCCTAGAAGATTCAAATATATGATATTTATTAATAAATAAATATAAGTTATTGAATTTTCATTCAATTTCAAATTCATATTGAAAAAACTTTATTTTGAAATAATTATTCTCATAGTTATCCACAATCAATACGTTTTACTTTTCCTTTCCTATTGTTATAGTCAATGATTATATCCTAATCGATAGAAGCACGAGTGTAAGCTTGGGGGGCTTTATGAAAGAAATATATAATAATAAAACGAAGAAGATCATATCAGATATTGAGTTAATAAAACTCTGCTCTTGCCAGACGGAAGAAAAATTTAAAGAAATTATTTCTTTTATTCGCCATTTCGTGAACGTAAAAGAGTTAGTATTGCTTGACGATCAGCAGGAGATGCAAGCTCAAAAAGCCGAAGGAACTCCTCCTGAATAGGAGTTACATTATATCCATAAATAATATAGGCAATACTTACTTGAATTTCCTTACAGATTTTAACAAGGGATTCAATAGTGGGATCTTTTTCTTCCACTAAGATTGAATGTAAATAACCTGCCCCCATACCTGCTGCAAGAGATACAGAACGCTTAGATTTTCCATTTTTTTCTAAACTGTTAGCCAAACGTTGGCGCCATTTATTTATACTCATAACTTCCCAATATCCTCTATTGTAAAGAACGCCCTTTATATATAAACAATCTGTATTATCTAACTTATTCTCAATAATCAGCATTATCTTACTTACATACCACAACCTTTCTAACATCCTCTATTTCGAAGAAAATGAGTATCCTTCATAGGAAATACCTTTAAAATTCTAAAGAGGATATACTAATATTCGTAAAGGCTATCTGCCTATACCCGATTTTAAAATATTTCCAACATCAGATTAGATTTTAAAGAAAAAGATTTTTGGTAATTTTAAAACAGTTACATAACTTTATTCAGACAAAAAATTTTATCTAGAAATTAAAGAAATACGTAAAGCCAACCGCCTATAACAATAAAATAAAATGAAAGAACGATTCTGTTTTTTCTATTTCCTGTTATGAATCTATCATATTAGTGAATATGCCCTGAGATGAGGCGAAACCATATTTCGCACTCCTTATACATAACCCTACTTCATAAAAATGCAAAAATAGAAATTTTTTATTTATGAAGCTAATAAACTCTTTTTTAAAAATGATGAATGTTTATTCATAGTTCTAATTAAAGTATATGTTATATTTAGAGTAAACTAAACTAAAAAATTTAATCGCATTGTCAATGACATCTGATTCTAGAAAATAATAAAATTGTGGAACACAGCTTGGTGATAGTATCAAAGAAACATTTAATATGCTCGATCTATGTAAGTTTTCCTACGCGGATATCCGAACAGAAACTATAACCCAAGCCGAAAATTTGGAAGCGTGCAGAGGAATACCATCGGAGGTATTCAGAATGTTTTCAAAAAAAATGTTACTCTTTCGGGAAGTATTTTGAAGCTCAATCAACAAATCGAAATTTTAAAACCTATAAGCCTCTGACTTCCATAAAAAATATGAAGATTATAAGGTGCTATAAAATATCCATTAGAATGGAACTCACAGCAGGAAATATAATACTAGTTGGAAATGAGATTCGGCTTGTAACCATTCTGCTTTTTTCTGCATTAAATTCTGACAAATGGCTGGATTGCATTTTCCAGTCATAAAAATGAAGACGAAAGTACTCTTTCCCTGCGTAAAAATCTAATTCTGTGACTTCCCGCAAAACCTTCCGAGATTGTTCAAGATCTCAAGTTTGTTAAAAACATCACTAAGTTCAAAATCATGAGGCAACTCCCCTATAAGTACGAGCATTCATAATACTCCTTAAATACCATACTGACAAAATTATCAAAATCCTTTTAGTTCTAAATTTTTTGCACATCAGCCTGGTTTGCATTAACTTATATTCCCTGAAGTTGGACAGTACCTCATTAGTCGAATATAAGGCCATCCGGTATGGATAACCTCTAGGATAGCAATAAGTAAAGACAATCCTGAACCCACAGCAATGGCAGAGCTGCGCAAAATTGCTTCGGATACATTGAGTATCGTTCGCAGCTAGAGATTTTGTAGTTTTGCACTCGATCACATTGCTTCACCCTTTTCAATAGGTGTGTAAGGATTAAAATCCCTGCCGTAATACCTGAGAGGATCAACTCCTGTAGAGACAGGAACAGATCTGTATTTCATTTACAAGTTTTTAAACAGCCATCCTTTAAAGTAGTTTCGACGCCTCGCTTATAAAGCATGCTCTTCGAGATACATCAACAATCTGCCTATCCTCTCCATTCACAAGAGTGCATATTTCATCAAATATCAGCAAAGCATTTTTATCAAATCGATATTAAAACCGTAGAAATGAGCTATTATTTTTTAGTAATAGGATAGCCTTCTTTTTCCAACCTCTGAAATCACTATTCAGCAGATAAACCTTTTTGCAGTCACAATACGGAATACACCTGCGGAGTAAAAAACTATTTTCATCAAGACAATAATCGTATTATCGCGCCTGACACCCATTGCATCGTCTTAGTGTGCAAATTCTCCGGCTGTCAACAATAATATGGGAAAAGAACTATTCCGGTTAGATATAGCATTCTGATCAAAGAAGATTGTGTTGGAAACACGTGCCTGCTTGTACCTCCTCCTGCATCGGGCAGATACCATGATGCATCAAGAACAACAAAGCCCGATTCACCAAAAACATTTTTTCAAGTCAACCAGAAGATATAATAAAACAATTATACTTCGGCATATTAAATACTTCAGAAAGAGTTCTCCAAATAGAATCAGCGAACTTTCGCCCGCCGTCATCATAAAAATACTCGAAAAAAATCTTCTGACAAATGCCAATAAAATATGATATGAGCATTATCCTTATATAATTCATCCGGCTTTTGCAAACCGTGATATTTTTCTACCATTTTTACCTACATTACGTATTCTGGAAAGTTTTCCCTGATCTAACCTTCTAGCTGGCCTCTTTCTCGGATCTTTTGACGAAAGACTATTGATTTTCGGGTACTGCAAAGGTTTTAGGGGATTACTTTTTTCTGAATTCTGTTCGACAGCTTTAGTAGAAAAGACAATCTCAGGTAAATTAGGCATAACCTGCAACTCAAGCCTTTTACGGATAACTTTTTCGACTGCACGCAAACGAGTCTCTTCAAAACTCTTATCATAAAGAGTAATGGCATCACCTGAAGCACCATTACGACCCGTCCGACCAATGCGGTGCACATAACTTTCGGCTTCATCGGGCAATTCATAATTAATAACATGACTTATACCCGGCACATCAATGCCACGTGCAGCGATATCTGTTGCCACCAGCACCTGAAGATTACCATTACGAAAGCCTTTAAGTGCACGCTGGCGCGCATTCTGCGTTTTATTGCCATGAATAACGCCAACCGGATAACCTGCTTTTTCCAGATAACGTGTTACTGCATCTGCACCATGCTTTGTGCGGGTAAAAACAATAACAGAACGGAAATCAGGCAACGCAAGCAAACCAGCGAGAACTTTCTTTTTATCACGCAGCGGTACGCAATAGAGCTTCTGGACAATTCCAACCGCAGTTGTACCTTGTGGCGCCATTTCAAGCATTAAAGGCCTATTCAAAAGACTTTCTGCCAGATGTGAAATTTCTTTTGGCATAGTTGCTGAAAAAAGTGCTGTCTGCCGTTCAGGAGCAATAAGCCTAGCAATCTGCTGAACATCACGGATAAAACCCATATCCAGCATGCGATCAGCCTCATCCAGCACAAAAAAGCATGTCTCAGAAAGAGAAATATTCTTTTCCCTGACATGATCCATAAGACGACCGGGCGTCGCAATCAGAATATCAACACCAGATGCCATATGCCTAATCTGTGTGAAACGCGAAACCCCCCCCAGAACGAGCGCGACGGAAAGATACATATTCCTTGCCATAAGACGCACACTTTCATCAATCTGAACAGCAAGCTCCCTTGTTGGAACAAGGATAAGCGCCCGAGCTACTTTTGGCTTACGTTTGCTGCCAGCAGCAATGATGCGCGCAAGAATAGGCAAAGTAAAAGCAAGCGTCTTGCCAGAACCTGTCTGGGCAATACCAAGAATATCCCGCCCCGCAAGCATGGAGGGGATCGCCTGTTTCTGTATCGGCTTTGGCTCAGTCATACCTGCAGCGGTGAGATTTTTCACCAAGGAACCAGGCAAACCTAGTTGCGTAAAAAGAGAAGATAATGAACTATTCAATCTATTTTCTTTCAAAAAACACAAATACATCCCCACAATAGAGGTGATTTGTGCTGCATTTTCTGCATTTCATAGAGGATAATAACAACAGTTATAGAACAGACATTTTTTAAAAGCCGTCAAGATCCAGAAAACTGTTATACATATTCAACTTCAACTGGAATTTCTATTCCGTTTCGCATATAAAATAGGCGTGGGCTTATTATGGCCGTTTACATGCTAAAAAGTCAAGTGGAGATCGTATATTTCATGCCGTACTGTCACTTTAATATTTTTATCGATTCAATCCAGAATGGCACAAGCACATAACATAAATGCGCCATTTTTTGCTTCAGTATACTGGATGCTAGTTGCATCTAGTCTGTCGCTACCCTTAGCAAGCCAGCTGAACTGGGCTTGAGGTATCCTTATAGATATCTCGCAAATCTACTTTGGTATTATGCATACGTATTGCCATTATCTATAATGGGCAGTTATAATTGCTGACAATCTAAGACTTATACTCTCTTGTGCTGGATTGCCTTATTCAGATCATCGACAAGCTCTCTTTTCTCGACATACAAAACTTGGCGTACCAGACTCATACTGACAGCAAATCTCAATATTGAAATAATGTTCTGAAAATCAGTTGATATTAAACTGTTCTTTACTTTGCCTAAGAGTAAAAGATTGTATGGATTCCCATGGTTTTTCAGATAATAAAATCAGATAAAATCTGATCATCTGTAATATCTTTATAAATCCAACCCGCTTCTATAAAGCGCTCATGCAACTGTATAAAATTATTGGCATGCTTTGTCTCTATGGCAATCAGAACCGAACCAAAGTTGCGGGCAGATTTTTTTAGATATTCAAAACGGGCAACATCATCTTCCGGTCCAAGCATGTCGAGGAAAGAACGCAAAGCCCCCGGTCTCTGCGGAAAACGGAAAATATAATATTTTTTTAGCCCATCAAAACGCAGAGCTCGTTCTTTGACTTCCGGTAAACGCTCAAAATCAAAGTTTCCTCCGGATATGATAAGAAGAATCCGCTTATTTCTGACGTATTCCCTATCCAATGACTTTAACGCATCAATTGCCAATGCACCTGCCGGTTCAACTACAATACCCTCAATATTGAGCATTTGTGTCATGGTTGCACATAATCTGTTTTCAGGGATAAGGATAACATCCTCCGGTGCATATTGTTGCAGAAGATCAAAATTAATAGCACCGATTTCCGCAACAGCAGCACCATCCACAAAAGTATCCATTTTCTCTAATTTTACACGTCGTCGTTCCTTAAGGCTACTATAAAGACTGGGTGCTCCTTTCGGTTCGGCAAAAAGGAGGATCGTATTCCAGCCTTTTTCCTGTAAGAAGAGGCTTATGCCGCTGGCAAGACCCCCACCACCTACAGGTGCAATAATTAAATCAGGCTCCTGCAGCTCATTCCACTGGGCAGCGATTTCATATATTACGCTAGCCTGCCCGGTAATGATCCGCATATCATCAAAGGGAGGAGACATGATGCCACCGCCTTGCACAACAAAATCCTGCGCTGCAGCATAGCACTGATCGAATGTATCACCTGTCAGACGTATTTCTACATAATCCTTGCCAAAAGAACGAGTTTTATCGATTTTTTGCTGGGGTGTTGTAACAGGCATGAAAATGACAGCCCGGCGCTGGAAGTGGCAGCATACGAAGGCCAACCCCTGTGCATGATTACCGGCCGAAGCACATACAAAAGCCGTCTGTGGCTCAATTCTATCAAGCATGTTGGAAACAAAATTGAAAGCACCACGGATTTTATAAGAACGTACAGGCGTAAGATCCTCTCTTTTAAAATAAATTTCTGAAAAATACTTTTGAGAAAGAAACTCATTTTTTTGAAGAGGCGTTTCAGGAAATATATTCCGCAACGTACTGACTGCTTGGGCAACATCAACAATAAATTTTGTCATTGAACCGGTATTTCCATATGATCATAGGCAAAAACTTTAAATCAGATTATTTCTACAACAGACAATTCCATTTTAAAACGGTCGTATTAAAAAGCTTTGCGTTTTTATTATCATATAAGGTATGACAAGCTCACACGCTCGAGAATATATCTTCCTAATTTCAAAACCGGCAAAGTTATATTGTAAAAATTCTATTCCCTATTGCGATTTGTTTTTGAAGCAATTAACGGAATCTCAAGGGCATCGATCATATAATCAGATAAATATCTGATGCTGATTAATTGAAATCAGATGCTTTAGCTGCAGACGTGGCGAAATCGGTATACGCAAAGCACTTAAAATGCTTCGGTCATTGACCATGCGGGTTCAAGTCCCGCCGTCTGCACCACAAGCCAGCTAACAAGCAGTATCTTCAACATCCTGCACCGCATTAGTTGTACAGATATCTTGCAAGCATCAGCTTTTACTCTTAGCGTACTGCTGATTTCCTTATTCTAGTAGTATTTTAGCCATATGAAGCACATGTATTGCAGTACTGTGGTATTAATGGCTCAAAAGGTCATTCGTCAGTAACATTTTCTGAAATACAATAAAGTGTTCTGTTCGCCTAAACTATAATCCAGTCAATCATATCATCTTCTGCCACCATAACGCGCCATTCTTTGGCTGAAATCGTAGCTGTCCAGAACAATTTTTCTCGGGAAAATCAAGAAGGGAGGGTGTTTTCTCCATCAGATTACCTATTCATAGTTCAACGTTTAACTTGGTAGAGTACATCATGATACGATGAAAATTATGGAACAGCTTATAATCCTATTATATCAACGGGAGCAGCCCTGTTCTCCTTTTTACTTAAGTAAAGCACAGATTGTTTAAAATCTGCTTCAGCGGAATTGATATAATCTTGTCGGGAAAATGAATCAAAATTTCTGCAGTTAAGCACTTCCTTTTTAAGGTTTACCGGTCCGGTATAAAAATATGCTCTCACTCTAAGGAGGAGAAGACGATAGTCGGTATTTTTCTGGCAGAGGAAGAACGTTTTCCTAGAGCAGGTATGTCAAAACCTAACTTGCTTTCTTTTCGGTTGCTGTTTTTTTAGCGGCAGTTTTGGTTGTTCCTATCTTATCGGCTTTTGCTTTAATCAGTGCAAGAGCTTCTTCCAAGGTAACAGATGTAGGGTCTTTATACTTTGGTAGCGTTGCATTGATCTTATTCCATTTGACATATGGACCATATCTACCATCCTGTACACTGACCTTGCCTCCTTTAGGATGTTCTCCTAATTTTGCGAGAGTTACAGCCGCTGATGTACTGCGTCTATTGCCCTTTTTCTGTTTTTCTCCTAGTAACATAATAGCCCGATTGATACCGACAGTAAAGACTTCATCGATACTTTCAAGGTTAGCATACTGGCCGTTATGATTCAAATATGGCCCATACCGGCCTATGCTGCTTGTTATTACTTTACCGGTTTCAGAATGAATGCCGATTTCCCGGGGCAAGGATAGTAGTGCCAATGCTTTTTGTAAATCTATATCGGCAATCTTCCAACTTTTGGGAATGCTGGCGCGCCTAGCTTCCTTGTTTTTTCCGCATTGCACATAATGACCGAACCGGCCTGTAAGTATAATTATATCTTCCCCAGTTTGGGGATTCTGCCCCAAAATGGTAGGTTTATCTGCCTGTTCCTCCTTATTATTGCCCAGCTGGTGGATATATTTGCATTCTGGATAATTGGAACAGCCAACAAAAGCACCATATCGGCTAAGCTTGAGTGATAGCTTGCCGATATGGCAAAGTGGACATAAGCGAGGATCACTATTATCTCCCCGTGCCGGGAAAACAATGGGTGCCAGAACCTCGTTCAACATATCGAGAACGTTGGTAATGCGCAGATGATTGATATCAGTCACAGAAGCAGAAAAATGCTGCCAGAAATCACGAAGTACATCTTTCCATGCCAGTTTTCCATCTGAGATAAGATCAAGTTTTTTTTCAAGATCGGCCGTGAAATCATATTCAACATAACGGTTGAAGAAATTTTCAAGAAAAGCTGTGACAACTCGCCCCTCTGGCTCCGGAGTGAGCCTGCGTTTTTCAATGCTGACATATTTACGGTCACGCAGGGTAGAAAGTATCGAAGTATAAGTTGAAGGACGTCCAATCCCCAGTTCTTCAAGTTTTTTGATAAGCGTGGCTTCCGAATAGCGTGGCAGCGGCTCAGTCGTGTGTTTGGAAACCGTGATCTTATTCTGTCTGAGGTCTTCATTGACATGCATTTCTGGCAGTCGGGAATTTTCCTCATCTTCTATGGCACCGTCTTTGCATGTATCAATATAAACTGCAAGAAAACCATCAAAGCGTATAACCGAACCAGTTGCATATAAGCAGGCAATCGCACCATTGTTTTGAGCGTGGATCTTTATGGTCGTCCGTTCAATGTTAGCAGGCTGCATCTGGCTTGCTATCGTCTGTTTCCAGATCAATTCATAAAGACGGAACTGATCAGAATCAAGGAAACGGCGCACATTATCGGGTGTGCAACTGAAATCTGTAGGACGGATTGCTTCATGTGCTTCTTGTGCGTTTTTTGCCTTTGTTAGATGAAAACGCGGCTTTTCTGGAAGATAATTGTTGCCAAAGGTACGGGCTATTGCCTTGCGTGTACTGTCTATAGCTTCTGATGTCATCTGTACACCGTCAGTACGCATATAGGTGATAAGACCGATTGTTTCTCCGCCAAGATCAACACCTTCATAAAGGCGCTGTGCAATCTCCATGGTGTGCGAAGCAGAAAAGTTAAGACGCGAGGAAGCCGCCTGCTGCAGGGTTGAAGTGGTAAAAGGCGGTGCAGGGTTACGCTTAATTGGTTTGGATTCAATACTCTGTATACGGAAAACAGCCCTCTCAAGCATGGCGCTGATTTCCTGTGCTTCTTCTTCGGTCTTGATATCAAGCTTGCCAAATCTCCTGCCTTCAAAGCTGATAAGACGCGCTGTAAAAATATTATCACGTGGTGTTTTGAGATCCACTGAAACTGACCAGTAGTCCTCACGGACAAAACGTTCAATTTCTGACTCGCGGTTACAGATAAGGCGTAGTGCTACAGACTGAACACGCCCAGCGGAACGAGCGCCCGGCAATTTGTGCCACAAGATCGGTGATAGTGTAAAACCGACAAGATAATCCAGCGCCCGGCGGGCAAGATAGGCATCAACAAGGTCAGTATCAATTTCGCGCGGATTGAGCATGGCATCAAGAACGGCTTTTTTAGTAATGGCATTAAAAACAACACGTTTGATCTTTTTGCCCTTAAGTATCTTTTTCTTCTGCAGGACATCCAAAACATGCCAAGAAATAGCCTCTCCCTCACGGTCAGGATCTGTTGCAAGAATCAGGCTGTCACTTTCCTTAACTGCTTTTGCAATTTTTGACAGGCGTTCTTCTGAAGCATTATCAATATCCCATTTCATTGCAAAATCATCATCTGGGAGAACAGAGCCACCTTTGGCCGATAGATCACGTACATGGCCAGATGATGCAAAAACCTTATAATTGGAGCCAAGATATTTATTGATTGTTTTGGCTTTGGTTGGCGATTCTACAACAACGACATTCATTTCTTATTCCTAAAATTCTAATAAATTTGCTCTTATCAATTTTGTCTGTCAAGATGAATATGAATACGGATGACTTCTTCTTGCTTTTCCAAGATCACAAGTTCGCTTTTTTATTCAGGCCTGTTTTCTTTCAGAAAAGTTGTTGATATTTTTAGGAAATACGCACGTTATTCAGATAAATAACAAAAATGATTTGATCAAGTGCTGATAACATTTTTAGAATTACGAGTATAGTTGCCTTTAATAAGGCAGGGGGGGGTATGATAAAGTGTGTGATGTTGCAGTAATCTGCTAATGAATAAGTCAGAAAACAGGTATTTGTTATCTTAATAGCAGGCGGGTTATAAGTAGAAGATTATATCTTCTACTTCCGTATAATGGCATCTTTAAGATGGGAAAATGGTACTAATATTTTCGCAAATCATGAACCTTTTTTTATAAAAGACTTGTCCCATTTTTGATAAACACTGAAACGCTAATAAATATGAGCAAAGATAATATTTTGACAGATTGTACGGAATCCTCATAACGGCGCGGCCGGGCTCACCAATGGGGCGGTCGCGTGACGGGAACATGAGCCTTTGATTGTTTTTCAAGCACAAGAAAACGTTCCATCAACGCATCGAGCTTTTTCTGGAGAAAATCAATTTTTTTCCATTGTTTTATGACTATGGAAGATAAATCTTCGATTGTGTTTTCCTGTTCTGTAATATGGATCTCAAGTTCTATAATACGTTTTTCCATAGTGTTTTTCCTATCAGTTTTCTGTATTTATTAGCATAAAGAAAATATTAACTTCATGATTTTTTCTGTTAAGATGAAGTTTTGCCGGGCCATTATAGTTTGGGAAATATCAATGTTAAATAGCAGGTTACTAAGAGTTGGCGACATCTTAAAATCGCATCTTCCCGTAACCGCGCAATTGTCAAAGTGACATTTAGGCTTATAGCCGTATCCTTCCTTGTTAGGCTGTTTCGGCAAAGACCAGATAACAAAAATATTATGGCAAGTAGTTTGACAGATAAAAGCATTGGCTCTTAGCCAAGAGCGTTTGTGTTCATATCTCAGGTGCTCATTTATGCCATGGTGGGAGTCCACAGAAAAGCAGATATTTCCTTTTCAAGGCCAATTCTAGATGCAAAATTATTGGTATGCTCCATTCTGGGTAAAACTGTATGAAGCTGATCGTTAAATTTTTTAGATCTATAATTATTCCGCTTCAGTTGTTCTTATCAGGCAGGTTAATTTCTGGCGTTTTTTGTCTTTTATATTTTGTTTAGAGGTGGCAGACGCCATTGATTTTCATGGACATTCCATACGGTTTCATAAACCTTTTTACGTATTATTGCGTCTGGCATTCCAATTTTATTAAAGGTATGGCGTATGAGTTATTGCAATCTTTTGCGATGTGAACCCCGTAAGTTGTAGCAGAAAGATCGAAATGTTGACTATTTTATCATATAAAATAGTGAAAATCTATCAAGATCTTTGGTACTACTAAAAGACGCTGTTTTATGCTGAAGGCTGCAAATGTTCACTTGCTTTCAGCTTATGTTTTGGTTATCACCCGCCTCAACGGTATTTATGGCTAGATCGAGGCCTGTCTGCCGGGCCGCATTAGCTCAGTTGGTAGAGCACGTCATTCGTAATGATGAGGTCGCTGGTTCAAATCCGGCATGCGGCACCAATTGGTTAAAATCTGCCATGGGCGCAAAAACACCCTGGAACAAGAAAGCGCAAAAGCTTTATAGTTCATCCTGAACCGTGAAGGTAATAGGTCGGTATGGGTAGTGCCGTTATCAGATATCATCAAGCCAGAGCGGCCAAGCTATTCTTCAAATCAACGCATTAAAGGCATTAAAGGGAGTTTGATAGCCCTTACTTTCATAAATTATAGAAGAAAAATGGCTTTCAACAAAAGAATATTTGTTCGCCTTCATAACTGTTGCGACTGCATCTGGCCGGGAGTTCACTTGATTACACCTAATATTACCGATGACGTCACAAGTGAAATTATGGGTGGTCAAACTATTTCAATAAGGCCGAAAAATTCTGAAAAAAACAATCTGATCGACACATGCCTTTCATTATGTGGTTGAGATATGGTTTATGGGCAAGCTTATAATCATGCATTTTCGTCCATACGTATGCGGGGTCCCCCCCATATAACCATCAAATCAGATATGCAAGATATTTTTGATAAAAATAAAGACAATCCTGTTTTAGTCTAATAAGGACTGAAATCAGCTACTCCGCTTGTCCGTCAGTCTCATTTAAACTGGGAGAACAATATCACATAGCAGCCGATTACCTACGAATGACCAGATAGCAAGGCTTCAATATGCCTAATAGATTGTGGTATTGAAATATCAATCTCTCCGAGAGATTCGCTTTTCTATGGTGAGGTATTTACAGTTCATATCAGCAAATTTTACCAATAATCCAGAGACAAGTGCAGCGCTTGCAGGTGCCAGAGGCCTCAGAATATTACAGGCTGGGGCAATTCTAGCAGATAATTTTTAGAGACCACACCTTTTTGAGCGGATTCAGAATACCTTCAGATCCCACCCATCATCTGCAATTTAAAGATATATATTGGGACAAGTTGAGTATAAACATGCCAGATTTATGAAATTTCTGTTCGAAATTATATTTTATGATCTGTTTTTTGTTTTTTCGGCAAGATAGTTTTCAAGCCAATGAATATTATAATCACCATTGGCAATATCTGCACTTTCAATCAGGCGTTGAAAGAGCGGCAGTGTTGTTTTGATACCATCAACTACAAATTCATCAAGTGCTCGGCGCAGGCGCATCATGCATTCTATTCGATTACGCCCATGCACAATCAGCTTGCCGATAAGACTGTCATAATAGGGTGGAATGCGATAACCCGAATAAACAGCAGAATCAACACGGACACCAAGGCCTCCCGGCGTATGAAAATGGGTGATCAGCCCGGGTGAGGGTACAAAATTTACTGGATCTTCGGCATTGATCCGGCATTCAATTGCATGGCCGGAAAAACAGACCTTATCTTGGCTGATGGAAAGGCCGCCACCTGAGGCAATCCGAATTTGCTCATGCACAAGGTCAACGCCGGTAATTGCTTCTGTTACTGGGTGTTCCACCTGCAGACGGGTATTCATTTCGATGAAGTAAAATTCACCATCTTCGTAAAGAAATTCAATTGTGCCGGCACCCCGATACCCAAGTTGGGCGCAGGCATTGGCAACAATCTCGCCAATTTCCTTGCGTTTTTCTGCATTCAGAGCTGGAGAATTTGCCTCTTCCCATACTTTTTGATGGCGACGCTGTAATGAACAGTCTCGCTCACCGAGGTGAATGGCCTTACCTGCACCGTCACCTATAATCTGCACTTCGATATGGCGCGGTTTTTCAAGATATTTCTCAATATAAATACAATCATTGCCAAAGGCGGCTCTAGCTTCTGAACGGGCTGCAGAAAGAGAAACCGACAGTTCCTCTGCCCTGCGGACAATTTTCATGCCACGTCCGCCTCCACCGGCCGAAGCTTTGATAATAATCGGATAATCAATCTTATTCACAATTTTTTTGGCTTCAGTATCATCCGTTACCGGTCCTTCTGAGCCGGGAACAACTGGTATACCGAGCTGTATTGCGGTTTTTTTTGCTTCAATCTTGTCGCCCATAATGCGGATATGGGTTGAAGTCGGGCCGATAAAGGTAATTCCATGCGATTCTAGGATTTCTGCAAACTTAGCGTTTTCTGAAAGAAAACCATATCCAGGATGAATAGCATCCGCTCCTGCAATTTCACAGGCTGCAACAATCTGATGCATATTTAGATAACTGTCACGCGAAGGGGAAGGACCAATACAGACACTTTCATCTGCAAGGCGTACATGCATAGCATCTGCATCACTAGTTGAATGAACTGCAACGGTTTTTATCCCAAGCTCTTTGCATGCACGTAAGACGCGAAGGGCAATTTCTCCACGATTGGCAATAAGAATTTTCTGAATCATTGGTATGTTCGCCATTTTATTCTACGATGATGAGAGGTTCGCCGAATTCAACTGGCTGAGCATCTTCAACCAGAATAGCTTTGACAACGCCTGAGCGCGGTGAGGGAATTTGGTTCATAGTTTTCATCGCCTCAACAATAAGAAGAGTTTGACCTTCACTTACTCTTTGTCCAATCTCAACAAAAACACGGGCTTCTGGTGCAGGTGCTAGATATACCGTACCAACCATTGGTGAAGTAACAGCATTTTTTATATTGTCTTCAGCTTTGACTGAAGACTTTGTAGGATCGTTAGTAATTGGGGCGGATTCTATTTGAGGAGCATAAACAGTTTGGACGGATGCGCCCAGACTGAAATTTCGTGAAACACGGATTCGCAGATCATTCTGTTCAATCTCGATATCAGAAAGATTAGTATCATTCAGGATTTCAGCCAAATCTCGAATGAGACTCGTATTGATAGCACTGTTTTTACCCGCATTTTTAACCGTCATTTATATCTAACTCCTCAATCCTAGATATTCCTTTGTCTGCAACGTTAAACCTGATGGAGTAACCTGCTATGATTTCCTTGATCTTTAAAAGGGGCTCTTTCAAGCAAAAATTGGGAAAACGGTAAATTCCACTCTCCTATTATTTTGCTTTTTTACGTTCTTCCCTGACAACTGCAGCAAACACACCAATATCCAGAGTGCCAAGATAGCATTACGGGAACCAACGCTGTAGGAAGGAGTGTATTATAAATTAAGTAATTTCAGTATTGTTGATCAGTAGTCCCCGAAGATTTCTTATCTTGCATTTTATCGTACGCAGCTTATTTCCATTGCATTGTTGAACGTCCATTATATGTGATTAGTTATTCCGTTAAATAACATATATTTTTGTAGAATCATGTTTTAAAATGCTCAAGCTACAAGATGGGCCTGATTAAGAATCCATCCCTTAAAATCCGATAGTCAGTCCTTCATCACGAACCATATTGGGGGATCAATTTTGGTCAGTTTTTGCGTAGTCATAAATTGATGCATCCCTCATAAAATTTTCCAAGATAATATCCTCAACTGATTTAAGAACAAAGGATTATTTTTGTCGGTTTTATTGTAGAAGTTTCAGGGGTTCCCGGAGTAAGACAAGGCAAGACTGCTGTAATAAAAACAGCCAATGCCTACCAATTTAGGAAAATCTATTGTTATAATAAAGCCTCATAAATTATCTTGTGTCCTTTTTATTTTCAGCAATTTCTGAAGATGTTCAGCTAGCCTCACTTCCTGTTATGCTCAGGATATCTTGAGCTCGTAGCCACTCAGCAGAACTTTTCTGTAGTTTCCTCTGGGCACGCGCTGCAAAAATGCGAGCTTGAGGATAATTCCCATTATAATAATGCATGTCTGCTGTTGCAAGATTGGCAAGCCCAATTTTTCCTTGCCGTGCATAAGCTATAGCAAGAAAACTATAGGCAGGAGTATATGTAGGGTCACTTTTTATACTGCTCTTGATTTCATTGATGGCCAGTCTGATATCACTAGCATTATTGGTTAGGAGCAGAGCCCTGCCATAAGTAAAGCGTATCTGGCTCGATTTGTGCGGGTCAAGCATTACCGCTTTCTTATAGGCTTCAGCTGCAGCTGAAGGATTGTTTGTCCGGATAAACGCATCTCCTAGCAATTCATGGAAATAAGGTCTTTCAGGCTGTTCATTCACTAGTGCGCGGATCTTAGTAAGAGCTACCTGTGGAGTTGCGTTTTCAAGTGCTAGGATCGCTTCACCATAGCGAGCAGGCAATCCTTGTGGATTAGAGGCAAACATACGGCGCATCATTGTAAAATTGCCCATATTGCCTGCAATTTTTGCCCTAGCCATATTATGACGCAGCTGCAGCTCAGCTGAATCTTTCTTATTGAAATAGACGCTTTCTTTGGCAAGTTTTTCCAGAGCGGTGATACGTTCACGTGGTAGAGGATGGCTGATGCGGTAAGGGTCAATCCGTGTACTAGAAAGAGAAAGAAGGTTTGAAAAACGTTCGAATGTTTTCAGCATGCCTTTAGCTGATTGGCCAGTTTTGTTCAGATATGTAATAGCTAAATGGTCAGCTGCAACTTCTTCACTGCGTTGATAGCTCATCAGTGTGCGTAGCGCTATTTCTCCGCTTGCAGCAGCAAGCCCAACGCCTGCTGCTGCAACATCGCTATTGCTTCCTGAGCTTCCGACAATACCCGCACCAAGTCCGACAAGCATACCGATAACAGAAAGTGTCTGTGCATGCTTAATCTGTTCACGCAGGCGGTACTGATGTCCACTGGCCAGATGCCCTGTTTCGTGGGCGATGACACCGATCACCTCGTTCGGCGTTTCTGCTTGTAGCAAGGTACCGATATTGATGAAGATACGCTGCCCATCAATAAAAGCGTTGAAGTTTTGATCATTAACCAGATTAACATTAATATTGGAATGTAAGCCTGCAGATTGCAACAGAGGCTTTGCATAATCAGCAACAAGTGCTTCGATTTCTGCATCGCGGACTAAGGCTATTGTAGCATCCTTTGTTTGGCTACCATATGCAAATACCTGAAAGGTAAGCAGGAAGGTCAAAAATGCACTGAGTAGTCTTGCTAACTGTTTTTTTACAAAATACCAATTTTTCGATATTTGTATGACAGTCATTTTTGCATTATCCTTTGCTTTTTTAAAAGACTAACACATTATGAATATAACATATCAGTGGAATAGCAATTGCAATTAGCGAAGGGCGTAGGAGATTAACTCATGGGGAAATAATTTTAAGGTAGCCTGACTTGTATTGAGGAATCTGGAGAATATTTGTCAGTGGATGAAACAACCCTGAAAATTTATAGTTTCTATAAAAGATCTCTGGAATTATAATATATTGTTATAGCTTTTAAAAAATTGAGGCTTTTTTTATTATGTTGAGGCTAAACTTTCTGATTTTCTGATGTAGTTATGCTTTGATTTAAGTCAAGGAGACGTTTGTTATCCGTCCAAGTTGTGTGAATTGATTGACAAAGAGCAATATGCACATGTCGCCCAGGCGCTTAAATGATGTATCTTTGTTTCCACTAAAGCTCATCCAGATCGCACGCACAAAGCACTAACAAGATGCGATAACCACACTATGTGCACGCAACTGCTTTGTGTATTCAGCACATTTCATGTGAAAAGTTGGTGGCATTATAGCTATAGAGCCAGTCTAGGTCTGTAAGGAATTTTTCCGCAGGGCGGATTTTCATCACCATATTGCGGGCAAAGGCAAAAGGACCGGAAGCATGATAGATAAACCGGTTGAAATCCCCACGTTTTGCGACGGCTTTGAGCCGCTTGCGGCGTTCACGGTCAAAAAGGAAAAAAGTCTGTGATGTTGGCATAGCATTTATTGAAAAAACTGAGGCAAGGGCAGCAGCATCCTCTATTGCCATGGCAGCTCCCTGTGCCGCAAAAGGTGTTATCGCGTGTGAGGCATCACCCAAAAAAATTTCACCTGATGGTCCTAAAAAACGCGGAAATGGCATTTTGAAAAGCGGCCAGAAGGTCCATTGAGGTGCTTGTCTGATAACATTTGTTATAGCTGAATGCCAATCCTTATAGAAACCGAGTAGTTTGCTTCTATCGCCGTTTTCTGAACATGCTGAGCCAAGGTTTTTGTCGCGGGTAATAGCCACAAAATTGAAAAGTCCTCCATTTTTCAATGGATAAGAAATAAAATGGCCGTTCTTTCCCATCCAAATGGTAATGATTCGAGGGCCATTAAGTTGAGTAAAATCTGCTGACAGTTTTTCTGCTGCCATGGTAGTTCGCCAAGCGATATAACCGCTGAAGTTTGCCCGCTCTGAAAAGCTTGCTCGCATCGGCGACCAAACTCCGTCACAGCCTATGAGAATCTGACCTAAAATTATCTTTGTGGTTCTGTTATGCAGGATTTTTGTTGCAAAACCTAAATCCCAAGAACCTTCGTAAGAAATAACCTCATGATCGGCTTTGAATTCGATTAAGGGATTTTTATCAATTTCCGCTTTTAGAACAGTTTGTAGATCTGCTCGGTGAATGCTGATATAAGGCGCTTTCCAGTGTTTCTGTGATATGGTCTGTACGTCTATATGCACAAGCGTCTTGCCGTCTATGCCGTTTTTTAGGTCAAGCCTGTCAAATTCAACAGCATGTTTATACAAATTATCAAGTAATCCCCATTCCCGTAGGATGGAAGTAACATTGGGGGTTAATTGTAATCCAACTCCAACCTCACGGAGGCTCGAACTTTTTTCAAAAAGGGTAACATTTATACCTTTTGCAGCTAGGGCAATAGCTACACTCATGCCTGCTATACCAGCTCCTGAAACACAAATCCGCTCCTGAATAGGCATTAGTAGGTTCCTATCCTTAGTAAGTCACTTGGTAGGCTTTTAGAAACTAGCTAGAAAACATAATGGCAATCCGAAGGATTGCTTTTTGTTTCATCTAGCTTGGAATTAAAAACGTAAAGTGTGGAACAATAGGGGCAAACTATTTCTTTTTTAGTTCCCATCTCAAGAGAGATATGCGGATGATCAAAAGGTGGGTTGGCACCGATACAAACAAATTTCTTAACACTAATCTCTATACGCTTATAACCTTTATCATTCTGAAAATAAGGAATAGCACGATTAGCCATTACAAGTACTCCCTTTTACAGGTCGAACCTACATTTGTTCTCACTTCATCTGACAGTCTGGTCCAAAAGCAATTATAATGCAAGAAAATTTGCCGAATAATTTTTCGGAAAAACCACCTCTATACTAATTACCGCAGATTAACATTAGCATTGTAGGCACAAAATCTTCCAAAGAGTATTGTGCGTGATATCGGCAGTATGATTAAGAAAAGAGAGATGTATTTTGGAAAAGGTAAGGCTGCAGGGTCTTGCGCAGCGCAGATTCATGATTTTCTCTGGATAGAGTAGATCGCTTTATCAACCATAAGTTTTCTTGGCTACATTTTAACTGTAGTGTTTTAATGGAAACAGAAAATACCAAGAATCCCTTGTTGGAGCGGTTGCGATTTCTATTGATTTTCGCATCAAATCTTGATGAATTTATGATGGTGTGTATTGCTGGGCTTTCTGGGCAGGTGCGTGCCAGTGTCATGACGCGCAGCGCAGGGGCAGCTTGATCTCATCCTCGCTAAAGTTGCGCAGATTCAAGAAAGCCAGAAAAAGGAATTGAAAACTATTTTATGAATACGATTTTTCCCGTTTTAACATGTTTGTGTGCATTGGTTCAGCACATCCTTTTCCTTTTATTCCAAATTTTGGATTTTCAATTGTCCTGCAACTGGTATAGCGCATAGTATAGGCAACAGATGATAGCATTGCTGCACCCGTTTTATTATTATTGAGGTTACGATCAGTTTTTATTAACTGCCTTTTCTCAGTTATAAAGTGCAGGAAGCAAGCACATTCCGCATTATCCGTGACAGTGATCTTGAACTTGAAGAAAAACCAGAAGATTTAGTGCACCTGTTTGAAACGGCGTTGAAAAAGTGGCGGCGTGGTGAGTTTATCTGTATTAAATTTGATGCCGAGATACCGAAAAACCTCAGAGTATTTGTTGTCTCAGAATTTTCTGTCCAGATAACTGTGTCATTATCCTTGATGGTCTGCCTGCTTTATCGATGGTTTCGGAAACTGCTGATCTGCCTCGGCCTGATCTTAATTTACATTTTATATACCGCATTTCCCCGAACAGGTACGCGAACATGGCAGAGGATTGGCAAAAACCAGGTGGCTGAAAAGCGATTCAGTTGATATAGCTACTTAGGACATTAAAATGTTTTCGTGTTCTGTTTATAAACCGGATGGAATTGTAGGTGATAGAGTTACTCTACCGCTTGGTGGACTGCGGCTATAGGATATGTCAGATAAAAGCCTCTCGAAAGCAGTGACAATTATGCGGTACTACTGCACAAGACGAAATTATTCAACGCTGACTGTAGGCAGAGTTTTTACGCAGTAGGCGGAACTTGGCCTAATTTAGCTAGGCTTCATATGAAGCTAAAGTATTAGCCTTTGCCAGTTATGCACGCTTATGAGATTGAAATGCATAAGGCAAAAAATTTTTATACCAGGTATTAAAAGGCGAAATTGACGAATTTTGTAGTATTCCTGCTGTTTAAAAACGTCGCCGTCAGCTGCTGCCTTATGGAGCGGTTATCCTGTTTGAGCTCATGCATATCATGAAACCGGAAAAATCATATTTTCCGGCTATGGTAATATGGGAAGGGTATGTTTATCCGCTTTTGTCAAAACTAGACAAAATAGGTATTTGGCGCGCTGGATATAAAAGAAACGAAAAGTGAAAAGCGCTATCGTGAAGCAAGTTGTCTGCTGTCTGATATCAATTGTGACATATTAGCACCGAATATCGCAGCATACAAGCTGCTAACCAGATTGCCTACGGTAGTTATTCGGCAATTGATCATCTGGGCTGGATCTTTGTTGCCCTTACGATTTTTTCCGCAGTGAAGGCTTGGTTGGCGATTCGCAAGCCCCTGATATCATCAAATTTGCAACTCCGGATATTATAATCCGCGCACGGCTGCTTGGAGCAAGCATGTGGATCAGCAATCTGATTTTTGCTAGCAACCGCTAGTATTCTTCCCAGAACAGCAGGAGAAAGATAAAAACAGTGTCATGCTTGATATTTCTGCTCAGTATTGCGATCTTATTGCTGACCGTCTGGAACGACGTTTAAAAAACTTATCCCAACTCGTCGATATTTCAATCAGATTCCAGATAAGAGGCTTAAGGTAAACATAAAATAAGATATTGTTTTTATTCAGATTTAGATGGAATTATGTTCATGCTTGCTTCAGTTGGTGATAGATCTTGGTAGAGTTGTTTGATATGCTGCAGAAGACATAGATCAGTGCCTTTTTCCATAACTGCAGCAGAGCCGCAGGCTATCCCCAGCTTAAAAGCATCGTTTATATTAGTGCCATTGGCAAGCGCATGCACCACCCCGCCGATGAAGCTATCGCCGGCACCAGAAGCGCTAAACACTTTGATTGGCGGTGCAGGCAGGTAAAGTTTCTGTTCCCTTGTTGCCAGAATCGCACCATGGTGCCCAAGCGTAACGGTGATAATTTTGCTTACCCCTCTGTTGACAAGCGTTTGCGCCATATCAGCAATTTCAGAAAAGGATGTATAACTGCGCTGTGTTGAGGCTTCAAATTCGCCTTGGCTTGGTTTGATGAGTGTAACACCGCCATGAGCTATGACATGTTTCAGCGCTGTACCTGAAGTATCCACAACAACTGAGGCCTTGCGTTGGTGAGCAAGTTCAATTAGGTTGTCATAAACCTCCACCGGAACACCGCGGGGGAGGCTGCCACTGACCACAAGCCAATCCCACTCAAGATCTTTGCAGGTTTTCACACAGGCTTGCCACTCAGAATCGCTGAGGATTGGTCCTTCAGCAATAAACCGATATTCCCGCCCGGTAGAATTTTCATGAATGATATTATTTATACGTGTATTCCCGTGAATTGTGATAGTTTTTCTATTGATTTTACACCTCTCCAGCAAATGATCCAGTACCGTACCCATAATGCCACCGCGGGCATAAACAGCAGTAATATTGCTGCCTAAACGGCTAATAACACGGGCAACATTGATACCGCCGCCGCCGGGATGAAAACTTTCCTCCCTTATACGTATTTTGTGAGTGGGATGAACAGCATCCACCTTACTTGCCGAATCAACAGTCGGATTGAATGTCAGTGTTACAGTATTTTGCATAATATCCTTCTGAATATATCATTCTGAGCTATTTCTAATAGCTCTGCTCAGTCTCTTATCTCAAAGAGCCTTATTTTGCCATGGTCAAATTTAATGCCGATCCGGCCCTTGAGCATATTCAAGGCCTTTTTGCCAAACATATCAAAACGCCAACCATGCATAGCCGGGATATCCGCTTTTTCCTTTTGCAGTACGATTTTTGTGATATCGTCGGCTGTCGCGACAATCTTTCCTGCAACATTATTTTCTTCTGTAACAAGTTTAAGAAGAAGCTTCAAAATATCTACTTCGCTTTTGTTTGTTTCATTTTGTGGAATATGCACCTCTAATTTTGGCAAAGATTCCTGAGGGATAGAAAGCCCTTCTTCAACGGATTTTAAAAGTTTGTCGACGCTGCTCGAACGTTCATATCCCTTTGGTAGGGTGCGCAAATTTGCAAGGGAAGCTCTGTCTTTTGGCTGTTGGATGGCAATTTCAATGAGTGTCTCATCCTTGAGAATACGCCTGCGCGGAAGATTACGCTGCCGAGCTTCTTGTTCCCGCCAAGCAGCAATTTTCTGTAAAATAACGTATTCGCGGGGTTTGCGTACACGCCCCTTGACTCTTTTCCATGCAACTTCAGGCAGAAGAATATAGGTTTCCTCTGCTGTGAGTACACTCGTCTCCTCATTCATCCAACTAGAACGACCAGCTTTCTGGAGCTTATTGTGTAAAGAGAGATAAACGTCACGCAAATAAGTAACATCTGCTAATGCATAACGCAACTGCTTCTCAGTCAGCGGACGTTTACTCCAGTCAGTAAACCGTGTTGATTTATCAATATGATGGCCAGTTATCTTTGATACAAGTATGTCATAAGAGATAGAATCGCCATAGCCGCAAACCATGGCAGCGATCTGTGTATCAAATAATGGCTGGGGGATAAGCTGCCCAATCTGAAAGATAATCTCAATATCTTGGCGTGCAGCGTGAAAAATCTTGAGAATTTGTTTATTTGCCATCAGTTCGAAAAATGGCCTAAGATCCATATTCCTAGCCAGAGGATCAATAAGAGCCGTTGTTTCTAGTGAAGCAATTTGGATAAGGCAGAGTTCTGGCCAAAAAGTTGTTTCTCGGTGAAATTCTGTATCAACAGTTACAAAATCAGATTGTGATAGAAGGTTAATGGCGTTTTTTAGAGAATCAGTATCAGTAATTAGGTTCATGATCGGTACTGTAAATAAATAATAGAACTAAATCTATCCCAATGTTGTAGATATATATAAAAATTTATATCATCGAAATTCTTGACAAATGCAGAATAAGATGCACTTTACTGATACATTTAGATATTATGTTATTATTTTCTCAGTTTTTGCAAAAGGCAGATATTATATGCATCGTTATCGTAGCCATACTTGCGGTATTCTCCGCAAGTCTGATGTGGGCTTGGAGGTGCGTCTTTCTGGGTGGGTTCACCGTGTGCGCGACCATGGGGGGATTTTGTTTATTGATCTGCGTGATCATTATGGCGTGACTCAGATTGTTTCCGGTCCGGATTCACCTGCTTTTAGAGAAATGACAGTTGTTCGTGGCGAATGGGTTATTCGCGTGGATGGCATTGTCCGAGCGCGTACGCAGGATACGCTCAATCTCTCTTTATCAACAGGAGAAATTGAAATTTTTGCCCAAAGCGTGGAAATTCTCTCCCGATCAGAAGAATTGCCACTACCGGTTTTTGGAGAACCGGATTATCCTGAGGATATCCGTCTGAAATACCGTTTTCTTGATTTGCGTCGGGAGACGCTTCATAAAAATATTATGCGCCGCACAGAAGTCATTGCTTTCATACGCAGGCGGATGGCAGAAGAGGATTTTACGGAGTTTTCAACGCCAATTCTAACTGTTTCCTCGCCGGAAGGGGCCCGTGATTTTCTTGTTCCTAGTCGTCTGCACGCCGGAAAATTTTACGCATTACCTCAAGCACCGCAGCAATACAAACAGTTGTTGATGATGTCTGGTTTTGATCGTTATTTCCAGATTGCACCGTGTTTTCGCGATGAGGACCCACGGGTTGACCGTCTTCCGGGGGAATTTTATCAGCTTGATATGGAAATGAGCTTTGTGGAACAAGAAGATATTTTTTCTGTGATGGAGCCTATTATCCGCAGCATTTTTGAAGAATTTTCTGAAGGTAGATCGGTTACAAAAACCTTTCCAAGGATTTCCTATGATAAGGCAATGCGCAAGTATGGCTCAGACAAGCCTGATCTGCGCAATCCAATTGTTATGGAAGATGTTTCAGAACATTTCCGTAATTCAGGGTTCAAACTTTTTTCCAATATTCTTGCAGCGAATATTAAGGCTGAAGTCTGGGCCATCCCTGCAAAAACAGGAGGCACTCGTGCTTTCTGTGACAGAATGAATGCTTGGGCCCAGAAACAAGGGCAGCCTGGCCTTGGTTATATTTTCTGGCGCAAGGAAGGCGAAATCGTAGAAGGTGCAGGCCCTATTGCCAAAAATATCGGGCCTGAGCATACGGAGGCAATTCGTACGCAACTTGGGCTTGGAGATAATGATGCCTGTTTTTTTATTTCTGGAGAGCCGGAAAAATTTGCAACCTTTGCCGGTGCAGCTAGGACAAGAGCAGGTGAAGAGCTGAATCTTATTGATCGTGAGCGGTTTGAACTAGCTTGGATTATTGATTTTCCTTTTTATGGGTGGAATGAAGAAGAAAAAAGGATTGAGTTTTCGCATAACCCGTTCTCTATGCCGCAAGGCGGCATGACTGCTTTAGAAAAGCAGGATCCATTGACTATTAAGGCTTTTCAATATGATATTGTCTGCAATGGTTTTGAGATCGCCTCAGGTGGTATCCGTAACCATTTGCCTGAAACCATGGTAAAGGCCTTTGAGATTGCAGGCTTATCACAGCAGATAATTGAAGAGCGTTTTGGCGGCCTGTACCATGCATTCCATTACGGTGCACCACCGCATGGTGGCATGGCAGCCGGTGTTGACAGAATTGTCATGTTGTTGACAGGTGCCAAAAATCTGCGGGAAATTTCATTATTCCCAATGAACCAGCAAGCCTATGATCTTTTGATGGGAGCTCCTTCGGAAGTAACACAAGTGCAGCTACATGATCTTCATATCCAGCTAACGCTTTCTGCCAAGGCAAATTAATTATTTACAAATCTCCGGGCAGGAGCATGCTCTTCTTTTTTATCTTCTATCTGTCTTTCTGCTCCCTAATTGTTTTTGTATTCCGGATTTCTAGATCGCTAATTTATAGAGCAACTGGAAGACAATGCCTTATAGTGGGAGGTAAATTCATAACTCATAGCAATGGAAAAATATAAATCACGTTTTAAAAACGTAAATATTATTATTGATGAAGAGTATAATAATCGATTGTAGTTTTGTACTCCAGCTACTTAAATTTCCGGCGAAATGATGTTTTATTGCTGTGATACCTTTTTCAAATAGGCAATCAGATCATCAATATCTTTTTTTGAAGTTATTTTAACCGATGCCATACGTGTTCCCGGAACCATTGCCTGCGGGTTATGTAAATATTCTGTCAGTGTTCTCTTGTTCCATATAAGACCCTTTTTACTCGCTTTGACCATAGCTGAAGAAAATCTGTAGCCTGGCTCTGTAGCTGCGCGACGTTGCATAATATTTTTTAATGAAGGGCCAATTCTGTTACCCTTGCGGTCAGCATAATGGCAGGCAATACAGCGATGAAAGATGCGATGGCCATTTTCTGCATTATCTGCATAGGCTGGATCTGGGAACAAGATGGCTAGCAGCAGGATAGCAATAATCATAATAAATTTCTCTTCTAGGTTTATGGATTTGATCGCTAAATTATATCGTGTAATAAGGATAATTTCTATGTTACAGAAAAAATGCCTTAAAAGCTAAAGAATAATAGGAATATTTCCAGATGAAAGCTGAATTGAAGAAGAACTCATGAGCCGTTTTTCTGTATTGAGCTTGACCGATGAAGCGGTTGTACGTGTGAAGGAAATCATGCGGATCAATCATGCCCGTGGCATTCTTGTCGGCGTGAAAAAGGGTGGCTGCGCCGGTATGGAGTATACTGTTGATCTGGTAGTAGAAGAATTGTCAGGTTTGGATATTGTTGAGAAAGATGATGCTCGTGTTTTTATTGCACGAGAAGCTGTTCTGTTTTTACTTGGCACTTTGATGGATTTTGAAATAACAACATTGCGGACAGGCTTTGTATTTAAAAATCCCAATCAAACGTCAGCTTGCGGATGCGGCCAATCAGTTGACATTATACCGGCTTCATTGGATATGCTGAAGAAAAAATAGAAACTCGTCTAAGAGTGTCATGTTCCTAATTTATTTGCCTTGGCTTTAATAAGAAGGACTGTCTTCTCAAGATGCTGCTGTTTTTCCTGAATTTCAGCTCTATATAGGAAAAATTGCGAAATTTCTGATTGGTCAATGTTTTCAGATAAGTAGAGAGGAAATGTCATCAAGATAAAATTTCCGGGCATGATAATCTTTACTGATTGTTTCCGATTTCAGCAATTCTCGATACAGGAATGCTCTATAGATTTTCAATAAGGCTACTGATATTTTTCTTAAGAGTTACATCACAATTCATTTTCCATCTGTTTTTATGAGGTGCTTATTTTCAAATATGATTTATCCCATAATAATAATCACATATATTTCAAACAAAACTTTATAATACAGACGGTTCAGGCTATATGGGATCCTCATATATATCCTTTCTGAATTAAGGAATATAATGTTACTGCTGTTGATAATTTTAATAAAAGCTACCCTGAGGTTTTGCGCTGGATTAAAAATAACCAAGAGCATGTCTATCAGTGAACCAGGGATATCCATGAGACTGTAACAGTGTTGAGCAGCTGCTTGAGCCTCATAAATGTACGGCTGTTATTCATCCGGCCGGTTTGAAAGCCCATTAGTATAAAGAAACTGATTTTCATCAACAACAGTTTATGGGCTTTCCTATATCTACCCTATAAATAAAAAGCATTCCCAATAATCTTAATGCCGATTATCGCTCAAGTTGCATCTGGTCAGCGCGAGAATTCTAACTATATGGGACAATGTATTATAACATAAAAGATGGCACCGGTGTGCAGGATTACATCCATGTAACTGATCTAGCTGATAGTTATGTAACAGCGTTAAAGAGTATGGAAAACCCGTTATTATATATTCAACCTTGGTTCGGTAAGGGATATAGTGTTCTTGATCTAATTCACGAATTTGAGGGTATCTCAAACCATTCTGTACAATTATGTCATCGATCCGCATCGCTTTTGTCATATTGCAGAATTTTTGAAGATCCTGAAATGGTAAAAAAGAACTGGGCTGGGAAGTCAAGTATAGTCTGCACCAGATGTGAAAGATATGTAGCAATTTCAGATAAAAAAGTCTGAAGGATATCAGAAGTTCAATAAATCAAATATAAGGTTTTAATCCTGTGCATTAGCCCATCGTTTATGGAACCACATCCATTGCCCCGGGTATTCCCGTACCCAAGATTCAACAATATCATTGAGCTTCTGTGTAGTCGCTTCAATATCGATAACGCCATCTTCTAAACGGGGTAGTTCCATTTGCGGATAAAATTCAAGACGGTAGCGCCCTTTTGGTAGGCGTATACAGCGGGCAGGGTAAACATCGCAGTTGAACTGACGGGCAAGCTTGGCCAAAAGTACGTTGGTTTTGACTGGAAGATCGAAAAATGTTCCCTTTATGCCACGATGAAATTTCTGATCAACAAGCATGCCAATATTACCACCCTTATTTAATTTTCCAGCAAGAATCCATGCAGCACCGGTTTTTGATGGGACAAGATGCCCCATACTGGTTCGCCGCGCTCGTAAAACACGTTTAGCAATATAAGGGTTGTTAGGTGGGCGGAAGAGAGTTGTCACATCAAGGCCAAATACAGCAGCACAAATGGGCAGTAGTTCAAAGTTACCGATATGGGCGGTGAAAAAAATGTGCGGTTTTTTTTCACCGCGAATCTTTTCAAACAACTCAATGCCAGAAACCTCGACAAGACCTAGTTTTTTCTGCTGAGGATCAAAATCAAAAATCTTGTCAAGAAAAACATATTCTGCAAAAAGCCGCCCCATATTTTCCCACATTTCATAGGCAATTTCGCGAATCTCTTTTTCGCTTTTTTTAGGATAAGCGGTTCGTAAATTGGCAAGTGCCACTTGATGACGGTGCATAAGCGGGCCAAGAACATAGGCTATCCGCGCAAACATATTAATGCCGGCTTTTGCCGGTAGGTATTTCAACCCGGTCAGAACAGCTGCAATCAAATGGGCCCATAGCCAGCCCCATAAATTTTTGAGCTTTATCTTAGTGCAGTATAAAAACAGTTTGATACGTAATTTTGACATTAAATTGCTCAATCAATCTCAAGTATGATCTTTTGGAAAATATTGTAGCTTTCCATTTGTTCCAATACTTTGTCAATTCCATCAAAATTAACAGTTTGTATCAATACAGATCTGACGATCCCCTAAGCTATTTTCAGCATGGTATTTAGCCATATTTTATAGATAGTGCTCGAATAAGCTAAATATTTTGAGCTGCTACTGAGGAACTGCATAAAATCCTGTGCGCTTTAGACAAAGCATAGAATCTGCCCATTTATTTATTTCGATATGTTCGAATATGACATCAACTCTTTTTTTCATTAGTTTTGTGTACAACCCTTAAAATCTGTCTTCACAGTAGTTGATAATATAATTGGATCCAGAGCTTTAGCTCTTTATCTTATCATCAGAACCTACGGTGTTAATCACTGTACAACCAACCCATTTTTGCAAGCTGGATAACCGCAGTGCTGAGTTCTAATCCGCAAACTGAATAAGAATGGTTTCTACCGATTTAAGTCTAGGATTGTCAAATAGCATACTCTTGTTTACGATTAATTCATCAAACTTAGCACGCAGATTTTAAAAGTCAGTTTTTTTGTTATTATCATGACCGAAATGGTATTTCCTATAATCTGAAAAAATATTATAAATATAAAATATTAGTTTAATTCATCTGGACATTGACTGCTATTGTAAGTCATAAATGAGCAAGCAGTCAGGGTTGCCTCAATCGAACCACTGATGTTGGAAATGTAAAGTATGGGAAAGCAGTTCACTGCGTTGGCAATTCACGCCCTTGAACCAACGGACAAACGGTGTGAGATAGGTGATCTTGAACCTAATTCAGGTGCCCTTCAATCATATACCTAAATTTAGAAACAAAACAGTAAACCACGATATACATGATCGACATTAATACTATCATTAGGATTTTGGAAATATATTTGGAGACATATCCATGTAAGCCCTGTTTGAATAGAATCATCTATTAACAGGTAGCACGATTTGTAGAGAACAGCCCAAAAAATATCCAGCTTGCAGCATAGAGGTTTGGAAGGTTTTTAGTTTAAAGATGTTTGCGGAAATTATTTTTGCGGTTTGCTTCAATGACTGCTAGAGCCGTTATATTCACTACACCGCGGGATGTAACTGATGGAGTCAGGATATGGGCAGGACGGGCAGTGCCAACTAGAATAGGACCAACATGCAGCGCATCGGTCATTTTTTTTAAGACATTGAGCGTGATATTTGCCGCATCAAGGGTGGGAAATACCAGAAGATTAGCTTCACCTTTCAGATATGATCCGGGCAGCAAACGATCGCGCAGTTCCTGTGAAAGTGCTGCATCCCCATGCATTTCACCATCAGCTTCAATATCTGGATAACGCTCGTTGAAAATTTCGGTAGCCTTGCGCATTTTCTGTGCACTTATAGTATCCTTCGACCCAAAATTTGAATGGGATACAAAAGCCACTTTGGGTTCTAGGCCAAATCCCTGTACTTCCTGCGCAGCCAGCCATGCCATTTCTACCAGTTCGTCTGCAGAAGGATCCTCATTGACATAGGTATCGGTTAGGAAGAGAGGATTACGCTGTGAAATAAGCAGACTGAGTGCCGAAAATCGGCTGATGTTTTTTTCAAGACCTATAATTTGCTCAACCAGCTGCAAATTACCTCCAAACCTGCCACCGAGGCCGCAGATCATCGCATCAGCTTCATCCCGTATAACGGCGAGGGCAGCTATGGCGGTTGTTGATGTACGGACAATCGTTTTGGCAACCTCGGATGTGACGCCAAGTCTTCCCGTAAATTGTAGGAACAGGTTAACATAATCGCGATAACGCGGGTCATCCTCAGGATTGATCAGTTCAAAATCTATGCCCAACTGTATCTTCAGTCCCAAACGTTGCAAATGTATCTGAATAATATGAGGGCGGCCGACCAAGATTGGTATTGCTATTTTTTCTTCAATCACAACTTGCGTGGCACGCAATACGCGCTCATCTTCACCATCTGCATAAATAACGCGCTTGCATGTGGTCGCCTTTGCAGCATTGAATACCGGTTTCATAATCAGCCCAGAGCGGAAAACAAATCGGTTCAGTTGATCAATATAATGATCCATATCCTTAATAGGACGCAATGCTACGCCGGTTTTCTCAGCTGCTTGTGCAACAGCAGGCGCAATCCTCAATATTAGACGCTGGTCAAAAGGTGAGGGGATGAGGTATGTAGGGCTAAATTTCATAGTCTCACCTGAATAGGCTTTTACTGCAAAATCTGAAGGCTCTTCTTGGGCAAGCTTGGCAATAGCATGGACAGCAGCCATTTTCATTTCTTCATTGATAGCGATTGCACCAACATCCAAGGCACCACGAAAGATATAGGGAAAGCAGAGGACATTGTTGACCTGATTGGAGAAATCAGACCGTCCCGTACAGATCATGGCATCCGGCCTTATCTGGCGCGCTACATCAGGCATGATTTCAGGATCAGGATTGGCCAGAGCCATGACAAGCGGATTTTCCGCCATTTTTTTTAGCATACCCGGTTTGAGGACACCACCAACTGAAAGTCCCAAAAAAATATCTGCTTCGGGAATGACTTCGCTAAGTTTGCGCGCTTTTGTATTTTGAGCATAAACACTTTTCCATTTATCCATCTGTTCAATGCGGCCTTGATAAACAACGCCATCAATATCTGTTATCCAGATGTTTTCTTGGCATGCACCGAGTTTTACTAGAAGATTGAGACAGGCAAGAGCAGCTGCTCCCGCGCCAGATGTAACGATTTTTGCATCCTCGATACGCTTTCCTGCCAGTTCTAACCCGTTTAAAACTGCTGCGGCAACAATTATGGCTGTACCATGCTGATCATCATGAAAAATGGGAATTTTCATCCGCTGACGTAGTTGTGTTTCAATCTCAAAACACTCTGGTGCCTTAATATCTTCGAGGTTAATTCCGCCAAATGTTGGCTCAAAAGTTGCAATAGTATTCACTAGGGATGGGATATCAGGCGCATTGATCTCGATATCGAACACATCAATATTAGCAAATTTCTTGAACAGAAGGGCCTTACCTTCCATAACTGGTTTGGAGGCAAGTGGTCCGATGTTGCCAAGGCCAAGTACAGCGCTACCATTCGATATAACAGCCACTAGGTTGCTGCGCGTTGTGTATTGCGCAGCTAGATTAGGATCTTCATAAATGGCAAGACAGGCTGCAGCCACTCCAGGTGAATAAGCTAATGCAAGATCACGCTGGTTGTCCAAGGGCTTTGTGGAATGGATCTCCAATTTTCCCGGTTTTGGGTATTGATGATAGAATAGCGCTGCTCTTTCCAGTTCAGATAATTTTTTTTCAGCTTTTAATTTTGTCATAAGTTACCCCCTTCAAAGCATTTATAAATATAGATGCATCCAGTGCCAATAATGGATTTTCTTTTGGATCAAAGCGGCTATAAATGAAAAAAATAGAAATTATGACTGTAGATCCGCCTTTTTCAGTTCGTTAGTCGCTGTGTGGACGTAAAATATAATATTGATTATGATACAGCCATGCTCATAATCATGTATTAAGAGTGGCGAGTCATCAAGATTAAAAAACGATACTCTGTACTATGAAGAATAGTATGGGTCGTAGCTAAGCAAGCTTGCAATCACGGATCCCAAAATTATATTTTCTGACGCGTTTTTTAAATGATAAAGCCCCTGTTAAGCGAACTTAATATCGCCTTAATATAATTACAAAGCTGATCAGTTTTTTAAGGCGATTCAAGTTGTATACAGACTTTAAATATCTGCGAAATATCTATATATAACACTCTGGCAGGCTATTTCATTATAGCATAACTAACATATATAGTTGAATATTCTATCATTTTTTTCAATTATACAAAGCAGTAAATAACATCGGTAGTAGCCTTAAAATCGCTTGATATTGTCAAAGAATGGTGAATGGGCTAATAGATAGCCTGGATCATTAATATTGTTTTAACCATTATGGCAATCGATTGTGAAATTCAAAAACTTGGTAATATTCAGTCAATCCATCAAGGCATTAATAGTCTATCATGTCAGGAAAGAAAAAGCCTATTTTGAGTTTATCTGATAGCCCGGTAATAGAAAAAAAAACTGGTACTGATAGTATACTCATGATTATTTTAAAAGGACGGTGGAAAACGCAGACTATCCATCTGGTGGATAGTGACCTGCGTCAGCTTCAATCTGCTAGTGCCTTCAAAGTTATTATCGATGTTAGCGGTGTTACAGCACTTGATACTGGTGGGGCTTGGCTTATTAAGCGTTTGGAGCATCACTTCGTACAGAAAGGCGTCAGCGTTTCGCTGAAAGGTGCGCAGGCCAAATGGGTTTTTCTATTGAAATCTGTTAGTCATGTTATGGAAAGGTTTGATCTGGGAGCTGCTTCAGTAAAACGATCACCATTATCCATGTTTTTTGAGCGGGTGGGCCGTAATGTTATTGGGACTAGCCAAGATTTTATCATGGCCATGAATATTCTTGGTTCAATTATTCATGGAACCTCGCTGAAAAGCGGCCGGCATAGAAGCCTGAACTTTCGAACCGTGATAACTCAGATTGATAGGATGGGGGTTAGGGCTGTCCCGATCATTGTTCTGATGTCATTTATTATCGGTGCCATTATTGCCCAACAGGGTGCATTTCAGCTGCGCTATTTTGGTGCAGAAATATTTGTCGTTGATCTGGTTGGAATACTAGTTTTCCGTGAATTGGGCGTTCTATTAACTGCAATCATGATTGCAGGTCGGTCGGGAAGCGCGATCACAGCGGAAATCGGCTCAATGAAAATGCGTGAGGAAATAGATGCGCTCAAGGTTATTGGCCTTGACCCAATTCGTGTTCTGATTTTTCCGCGTCTTGTCGCGCTTGCGGTCATTTTGCCTTTTCTAACAATTATAGCGGATATTTCAGCTTTTGTCGGCGCGGCTATTGTTGCGAATGTTTATTCTAATATTCCGACTGATGCCTTTCTGTCTCGTCTTAATGGTGTTGTCTGGCTTTCAACTTATTTTGCAGGGATCGTAAAAGCGCCTTTTATGGCATTTATCATTGGCATCATTGCCTCAGTGGAAGCTATGAAAGTCGGAGGCAATGCAGAATCGCTTAGTGCACATGTGACGTCATCTGTCGTTAAATCGATATTTATTGTTATCATTGTTGACGGTTTCTTTGCCATTTTCTACGCTTCAATCAATTTTTAAGCAAAAAAGATATGAAAGATATACTATCCAGCTCTGCAATTGATATAGTTGATCCGGTTATTTCGGTTCGGGGGATTACAGTTCAATTTGCTAACAAAGTTATTTTGGATAAACTAGATCTTGATATTCATAGAGGTGAAATCCTTGGATTTATCGGTCCTTCAGGTTCTGGTAAATCTATTTTGATGCGTACAATTTTGGGACTAAATCAAAGGGTCAGTGGTGAAATTAAAGTCTTGGGCAAGGATATAGATCGGATTAGCGATACAGAAAAAATCAATATTGATATGCATATAGGCGTTCTATTTCAGCATGGTGCGCTTTTTTCTGCATTGAATGTGATTGAAAATATTAAGCTGCCGATGCGTGAATATCTTTATATTTCGCCTGAGCTCATGGACGGACTGGCCCGGGTCAAGCTCAAGCTTGCAGGACTTGAGCCGGATACAGCAGAAAAATATCCGTCTGAACTTTCAGGGGGAATGATCAAACGTGCTGCCCTTGCCAGAGCTTTGGCTCTTGACCCTCAGATTGTATTTCTTGATGAGCCAACATCTGGCCTTGATCCTATTGGGGCGGCTGAATTTGATGCTCTCATCAGCGAGTTGCGTGACACGATGGGGTTGACTGTTTATATGGTGACCCATGATTTGGACAGTCTCTCTACTATTTGTGACCGAATTGCAGTTTTAGGAAAAAAGCACGTGATAGCTGAGGGGACCATTAAGGATATGCTTACCATTAATAATCCATGGATAGAGTCATATTTCCGTGGCAAACGCTCACGGTAGGTTGTCAATAGTATACCTCTCCATCAGAATAGCAGATAGGACAGGATAACAGATATGGAAATCAAAGAAAATTATGTTCTCATCGGTGTTTTTACACTAATTGTCCTTATCTTTTCTTTTTTATTGGTTTATTATATTGCAAGACCAGGTGAAGCACGCAATCTGGAGCCACTTGATATATGGATTCCAGGATCAGTTACAGGATTGAGCGAAAGCAGCCCAGTTCTTTTTAACGGTATCCGTATTGGCCAAGTACGCCGTTTGATTCTTGATGATACAAATCCCAATATGGTGATTGTCAAAACAGAAGTTAACGGGGCAACACTGATCACGCGTTCCACCGAAGCTACGCTCGGTTTTCAAGGCCTGACAGGGCTTGCATTCATTGAGCTCAAAGGGGGTGATCTAAATGAGCCTAATCTACTTAAGGAGGCAGCGAAATATAGTTCCGTGGCACGGATCAACGCTGATCCTTCAACGTTTAACAATCTTATGGTGACAGCACAGGATGTTTTCTCACATGTCAATTCAGCTCTGATGGAGCTTGAGGGATTTATAAAAGAAGTCCGCAAACCACTGATGCAAACAGTAAAGAATTCGCAGGAATTTACGGATATATTAAAGGAAAACAAGAGTAATGTTAACAAGGCGATTGTAGATATTAGAAATGTAACGGATAGACTTAACAGGGCCTCAAAAAATATTGATAGAATATTTTCGTCTAATGATCCCGACAATATTATTGTACAAATGCGAGAAACCTTCTCTTCAATCCGGCATATAACAGAAATACTCAACCATAATATCAGACCGATCGCAAAAAATCTTGAGCAATTTTCAGGAAAGGGCTTGCGCAGCTTAGAATCTTTTACTTCTGACAGTCGCAAATCTATTCAGCGTATTGAGCGTATTCTAGTAGATTTTGAACAGAACCCACAGCGTATTATCTTTGGAGGTTCTGGCAACGTGCCGCAATTTGACGGAAGGATGCAGTAATGATATTAGACAAGGAAAAGATAGAATACCATGAGACGTAGGGTAATTAGAACCATGTTGTTTGGGACAAGTCTTTTGGTAGGATGCGCAATAAGTACGACAAAGCAGACCTTTGATCTGGGGGTTGAATCTGTAGTATCATCTGTCAATAACATGCGCACTGCTAGTCAGAAACGCATACAGATATTGATTGCAAATCCCGATGCCCTGAAGATATTGGATGGCCAAGATATTGTAGTGCGTGATCTTTACGGTTCCATTTCCTATCTTAAAGATGCTCAGTGGGGCGATCGTCTGCCAAATATTGTGCAAGCGCGCCTTGCACGTGCTTTTGAGAATACCCACGGTTTTGGCGGTGTAGGAAAACCCGGTGATGGACTGGCAATTAATTATCAGATTATCACTGATATCCGACTGTTCGGTATTGATTTTCAGGAAAACAACAAGCTTGCCCATGTTGAGATTGCGGCTAAGATTATGGATGATAAAACCCGCAGTATCCGTCAGACACGGGTATTTTCTACCCAAAATCCAGTTCTCGGAGTACATAATGAAGATTATGCAAAAGCCCTTGATGAAGCTTTTTCCATTGTTATAAAAGACATCGTAAACTGGGTGCTTAAAGATATATAAGGGATATTCTGTAATTTACGATTATCCAGAAATGCGCTTGCTTCTTTCACACTCTGCTTCAGAAAAAATCACCGGAAACATTGTTTTGCCTGTATTATTCTCCGAATTTTGGAAACAAGTGCATTCTAGGCGAGATCATGGACAAGCCTGCTTTAGGATAAACAGCACCGTTATTTCCATATCCTTCGCACAATTGCTGGATCAATGTTAGCCAGCTGTGCCGGATTATCATAGCAAAGGATTGCACTGGTTGCTTGGGTATATATTTCCTGTGTAGGAATGTTATTAGCTTTAATATGGCTTGCACCCGAATCCATCAGTTGCTAATTTTATTACATGTCAGATGCGATGATTCCCACACCCGGGCATATTGAAACAATAGAACTGAAATCTGCTCTGGAAGAACGTTATCTTGCATATGCGCTTTCCACGATCATGCATCGTGCTTTGCCTGATGTACGCGACGGACTTAAACCAGTCCATCGTCGTATCATCCATGCAATGCGGCTTTTGCAGCTTAATCCTGACCAGGCATATGCTAAGTGCGCACGCATTGTTGGTGATGTCATGGGTAAGTTTCACCCTCATGGTGATGCCTCGATTTATGAGGCTTTGGTAAGGCTTGCGCAGGATTTTTTAGTTCGTTACCCATTGATTGATGGCCAAGGTAACTTTGGTAATATTGACGGAGATAGCGCCGCAGCAATGCGTTATACGGAAGCGCGCATGACTGATGTCTCAATGCTTCTTCTTCAGGGAATTTCAGAAGATGCAATTGATTTTCGTCCTACCTATAATGAAGAGGATGAGGAACCGATTGTCTTACCTGGCGCTTTCCCGAATCTCCTTGCAAATGGTGCATCCGGCATTGCTGTCGGTATGGCTACATCTATTCCGCCTCATAATGTTTCAGAGCTTTGTGATGCGGCATTGTATCTGATCGAAAATTCGGATGCTCTGTGTGATGATCTAATTAGATTTATTCCTGGGCCGGATTTTCCAACGGGTGGTATTCTCATTGAGTCGCCAGAGCAGATTCTTGAATCTTACCGCACAGGACGCGGTGCTTTTCGCCTGCGTTCCCGCTGGCATAAGGAAGACGGTAGTCGCGGTACTTATATTATTGTAATAACGGAAATTCCTTATCAAGTACAAAAAGCTCGCCTTATCGAGAAAACGGCGGAGCTGCTTTTTGCACGGAAACTGCCATTGCTTGATAATATTCATGATGAATCAGCAGAAGACATTCGTATTGTGCTGGAACCAAAAAGCCGTTTGGTGAATCCGACCCTGCTAGTGGAGTCGCTTTTCAAGCTTACTGATTTTGAGACACGTATCCCTTTAAATATGAATGTTCTTTCAATGGGAAAAGTGCCTAATGTCCTTTCCTTGCGGGGAATTTTACAGCAATGGCTTGAACATCGTAAGGAAGTATTGGGACGCCGTTTGCGATATCGTCTTCAGGAAATTTCCCGCCGTTTGGAAATTCTTGAGGGCTGTTTCAAAACTTATCTAAACCTTGACAAGGTGATTTGTATTATCCGTGAAGAAGACGAACCAAAATCAATCCTGATGAAAATATTTAGGCTTACTAACCTGCAAGCTGAATCCATCCTTAACATGCGTCTTCGTTCCTTGCGCAAGTTGGAGGAATTTAAAATCCGTCAGGAGTTTAATTCGCTGAATGATGAACAAGAAAAACTTGAGAAGCTGCTTTCCTCTGAGGTAAGGCAATGGAAAGCCATTGCTGCAGAAATTAAAGAGGTTAGGAAGAAATTTCCCCCAAATGGTGAGCTAGGACGTCGGCGCACTACATTTGAAGCAGCACCAGCGCATGATTTGGAAGATATTCAACATGCAATGATTGAAAAAGAGCCGGTAACCATCGTGGTTTCTGAAAAAGGTTGGCTGCGTGCCATGAAAGGACATCTATCTGATTATAGTTCTCTCTCTTTCAAGGAAGGAGACAAGCTCAAGGTTGCTTTTCATGCCATGACAACTGATAAGATTCTTTTTGTCAGTACCGGCGGAAAATTTTATACTATCAACGCGAATGTGTTACCAGGTGGACGAGGACATGGTGATCCGATCCGTCTTATTGTCGATCTAGATAACGATCATAATATTCTGACGGCTTTTGTCCTTGATCCTAAAGGAAAACTTCTTCTTGTTTCATATTTGGGATATGGTTTTATCATCAAGCAAACAGATACCATTGCAAATACCCGCAAGGGAAAACAGGTGATAAATGTAAAATCACCTGATAAGGTTTGTTTGTGTATACGAGTAAGTGGAGATCATTTTGCAATTATCGGCGAAAACCGGAAGATGCTGATCTTTCCACTGGAACAGATACCAGAGATGATAAAAGGCAGGGGCGTGCGTCTGCAGCATTACCGTGATGGAGGTGTTAGTGATGGTATTATCTTCACACTAGAAAAAGGTTTAATCTGGCAAGATACCTCAGGAAGAATTTTTCAGCGCTCATCACATGAACTTGCAGAATGGCTAGGTATTCGTTCAGCACCTGGACGGACGCTCCCTAAAGGATTTCCAAAATCAGGCAAATTTTTGAATAAAGGGTTAGATGTATAATTTTATCATATTTATATAGACTTCGGATATTATATTATGGACAGGCTATTGATCAATTTTACTATTAATCTATATTGCTTTCTGATGAATGATTAGGATTTTGGGCTAATTGTGATTTTATTTGGTTTTGTGGAGGAAGATTGACAATATCGTTTTCCACAGCTAAAATGCCACTTATCCTGATGTATCAGGTGTGTCATACAAGGCTGGGTTCGAGGTGTTTTTTCTTAGAAAGTTCCTATTTGCGTTCTAAAGCTCGTTGGTTGCAAACCATGGATGATTGAAGTTCTATTTTTCCATAGATCCGGAGCTGACATAGGTCATATCGATTGGAATTCAGCACTTGCAATTTTACTCGTCAAGCAGCCGGAATAAATTCTTCATATATTTGTAAACATCTTGATTCGTACTTGCGACGCTATTGCTGTGGACTGTATTCAGCAGTATGGGTGTACAGTCACCATAAAGAGAAAACCATATTAACTGAAATAAAACCTTTGGTGAGATTTTGCCCAATATGCGCAAAACAAAATAGAGCTAACTGCTAATCATAAAACTCTTCCATAATATCAAAAATTGATGATTGATTTCAAAATAGAATTCTATAAGGTATAGAGATTATTTTCGGCAGCGTGATACTGTAGCGCTTTCTAGCAGAAAGCAGAAGACTTGCAATTCTCCTTGAGAATAATGGAGGGATGGCCGAGTGGTTGAAGGCACCGGTCTTGAAAATCGGCGTGCAGCATGCTGTGCCGTGGGTTCGAATCCCACTCCCTCCGCCATCAATTTAACACCTTTAGAATTATTTAAATCTTGCCAGCGACTTTATGTACCAAAATGGCAGTAAATGATTTACTCTGATATTTTTGTCCGACTACATCAGGAAGTATAGTATCAAAAATCTTGCTGGCGGTGAGGGAGGGATTCGAACCCACGATACGGTTTCTCGTATACACGCGTTCCAAGCGTGCGCCTTCAACCACTCGGCCACCTCACCTATACACATAATATTATAACTGAAACTATTAGCCGTTCAAGCGGATTTTTGACTTAACAATAATGTGGATAATAAAAATTATTTTTACCTTTAATAACAAATAATTACCGAATTTTTTGTGATGTTAGGCGGTTTTTAATCAGTTGATGTCATTTTTTGAAATTGATATATAGTGCCGATCATTTTTTGACATCTGCAAGATTGTTATTTTATTTGGCTTTTTGGCCAATCCTGTTTTCTGTTCTCTTGCAGAGTCTCTGGATATTCGTATAATGTTTCACGATTATAATTGTGCCCATCAGGATGATGCTCCATGATGTTGTTGACGGCAGTGAAAGGAATGCAAAAACCGTTACAACAACCGTTGCGAGAATTGCAGAAAAAGAAGAATAGCGCGTGATAATGGCAGTCATAAGCCATATAAGATTGAAGATAATTGCATACGGCCATATAGCTCCGATCAGAACTCCTAGATAGGTTGCAACACCTTTACCTCCCCTGAACCCGAGCCAGATCGGGAAAACATGTCCGAGAAAAGCAAAAAGACCGGCAATAATTCCCAGAACCGGCCCATAGACTGAAAAAATAAGCACAGCTATCAGCCCCTTGAGTATATCACACAGTAGTGTAAAAGCAGCGATTTTGCGGTTTCCTGTTCGTAGCACATTCGTTGCTCCTGTATTGCCTGAACCGATTGTTCGTATATCGCCCAAACCGGCAAGATGGGTAAAAATCAAGCCAAAGGGAATAGAACCGATGAGATAGCCTGCAGCCATGACTGCTCCCAGACAGAAAATATTCATCACTTTAATATATAATGGCAGCATATTTATCTCTTGCTTTCCGGTTAAAATGGCTATTTACTGGACGTTTATATATTCTAAAAATCTACTAACCCTGATGAATAGACAGTCTTACCGGCAACCATAGTGGCTATGACCCGTCCCTGAAATCGTGCTTTCTCAAAAGTGCTGTTTTTTGAGCGTGAATGCAGCATGTCAAGCTCAAGAATCCAAGGTTCGTTAAGATCAACAATAACAAGGTCTGCTCTAGCACCCGGTTTTAGGGTTCCCGCATCAAGTCCAAAAAGCTGTGCCGGTCTGGTTGACAGTGTCTCCACCAGCCTTTTCAGGGGAATTGAACCATCATGATAAAGCCGCAATGCAGCAGCTAACAAGGTCTCTAGACCAATAGAACCCGGTTGTGCATCCGCGAAGGGCAGATGTTTGGTATCGACATCCTGCGGATCGTGAGATGATACAATAATATCAATAACACCATCACGCAGCGCTTTTATCATGGCCGTACGATCCTCCTCTGCCCGAAGTGGAGGGGAAAGCCGGAAAAATGTCCGATATTCACCAATATCATTCTCATTCAGGCTTAGATGATTGATCGATACACCAGCTGAAATCCCTAACATTCGTTCCTTGGCGTAGTATATTGCCTCTGCTGACATAGCAGTAGAGAGTTGTGACGCATGGTAACGCACACCTGTCAGCCCTGCGAGGCGCAAATCTCTTTCTAGCGGAATTACTTCCGCCTCACGCGGAATGCCGGCAAGACCTAGCCAGATGGCCATCAAACCGGCATTCATGACACCATTGCTGGTTAGGCTAGCATCCTGTGTCTCATGCATGATAGGTATGCCAAAATCGCGTGCATAGGTCATTGCCCGATACATAACGTTAGGATTAGCAATTGTTTTTTTGCCTTCAGTAAAAGCAACGGCACCGCCTTCAGTCAAAAGGCCGAATTCGGATATCTCCTGTCCCGCCATGCCACGGGTTAATGAAGCAGCAGGATAGATATTGATAAGCGCCACTTCTTTAGCAGTGCGTAATATAAATTCAACCAGCGCTACGTTATCAATAACGGGATGGGTATCAGGCATCATGATGAATGAGGTAATGCCACCTGCCGCCGCCGCATAGCTGGCAGAGGCGATTGTTTCACGATGCTCTGCCCCCGGTTCACCGACAAAGACACGGGCATCAACTAGCCCGGGGAAAATAGCTTTTCCTTCAAGGTCAATTACATTTGCCATATCTGGAACACCTTGGTTATGCGTACTCGCACTGGCCGCAACGATTTTTCCGGAGGCAATGATCACGCTGCCCATCTCATCAAGGTTGCGTGAAGGGTCAACAATGCGTGCATTTTCAAGAACAATTGGCTTCATGCATTTTTTCCGGGTGTTTTTTCTGGCAATATTCGATTAGGGCTTCCATGACAGCCATGCGTACGGCAACTCCCATTTCCACTTGTGTCTGGATAACGCTCTGCGGCCCGTCTGCAACGGCAGAGGATATCTCAACCCCGCGATTCATAGGCCCGGGATGCATCATGATGCAATCCGGTTTTGCTTTTTTGAGTTTTTCCTGATCGAGGCCGAAAAAATGGAAATATTCCCGTGTGGAAGGTATGAAGGCACCTGCCATGCGCTCATGTTGCAAACGCAGCATCATCACCACATCAACGTTTTTTATGCCGTTTTCCATCGAGTGGAAGACATCTACGCCCATATCCTCGATCCCCTTTGGCAAAAGCGTTGAAGGTGCTACAACCCGCACTTTTGCACCTAATGCATTGAGGCTTAGTATATTGGAGCAGGCGACACGCGAATGCAGCACATCACCGCATATGGCAACTGTGAGCCCTTTAATCGTGCCCTTGGCGCGACGGATTGTCAGCGCATCAAGCAGCGCTTGGGTTGGATGCTCATGGGCACCATCACCTGCATTAATAACAGAACAGCTGACTTTTTGCGCAAGAAGCGCTGCAGCTCCGGCGGAATTATGGCGGATAACCAAAATATCCGGGTGCATGGCATTGAGTGTCATGGCAGTATCAATCAGCGTTTCACCTTTCTTGACCGAAGAGTTGCTAACTGGCATATTGATAACATCAGCGCCAAGCCGCTTGCCTGCAATTTCAAACGAAGACTGGGTTCGTGTCGACACTTCGAAAAAAAGATTGATTTGTGTCCGTCCGCGCAGCACAGTCGCTTTTTTAGTTTTCTGACATGAAATAGCAACGTTGGCATCTGCCCGCTCAAGCAGGTTTTTGATATCAGTTTGGCTGAGTCCCTTAATACCTAGAAGATGGCGGTGGGGAAAAACAGGAGAATTTCTTTTTTTTATCATCGCAAATGCCTCTAACGTAGAACTAACATAATATTATCGCAAGCGAGCTATCCTATGCAAACGGTGTTTTAAACATGATTAAAGGCGGGTAAATAATTTATGGGCGATTTTATGGTATGGGTGGAATCGCTTAAGAGATGATATAAACTGTTTGCAGTAGAAATTTTTAGACATATCAGGGAGGTTAGAGGGTATTGGGTGCACATAAGTTGAATATGCGAGAGAAGAATAGTTTTTTCGGTGATCCGATTCTGTTTCAGATTGCTTCGACATTTCATGCATCCCTTGTGCCAGAACTGGCTGATTTGGGAGCTTATACGGCTAGCGATGATGCACATGAAAAGGCGCGCCTTGTCGGGAGCTGGACGCCACGGCCATGCTTCTATGATGCATGGGGCAACCATGCAGAAAATATTGATGTTCATCCTGCTTATTACAGCTTGCTTATCCGTTCACGACATGCCGGAATTAGTAACTCCCTTTTTACAGAGGGGGGTAAAGAAAGCGATGTACGGCATCAAGTTCGTGCTGTACGGCTGTTTCTTCTGGCTGGACTTGAAAACGGGCATCTTGAAGAACTATGCAGCAGCAGCGCTGGATTTCATGTGCTGAAAGAGAATGCCGATCTATTTTCTCAATGGAACCCCCTGATCACAGATGTAGTACATGGCCCGTCATGCAAGCATTTTCAGCAAAGACACAGTATAAGTCTTGCCTTGGCACTAGAAGAAAATGATATGAATGCTGCTTCATTGCCGGTTAGCTTTGCCGAGCTTATGTATGTCGACCTGCAGACAAAGCATGATCTGTACAAGATCAGCGGCTATAAGCTAGCTGTGATCAATCCGGTTGCGGATGGATTTATTGTCAGTGCGGCTTTTGAAGGAAAACTATCAATGTTTTTCGTGCCACGCCTGCTGGCAAAAGGGCAGATAAATAGTATTTCGCTCGTTTCAGCTTGGGAGGAGAAGAAAAATTTTTCCGTACCGTACTGCCATGTTCGATTTGAGCAGAGTGTAGGCTGGATGATTGGCTTTCCTGATATGGGAAATAAACTGCTTACACGGATAAGACAGGATCTGGAATTTGATCATGCGGTAATAATTGCTGGCATGATACGCAGTATTTTGCACTATACCGTCACTTATATGCGCTATAACACTCATCAGCAGCCTGCCAAGATTTTAGCTGAGCGCGCACTCGCCGATGCAGCGCTTGATGGGGCGGCGGCTTCTGTTCTCGTTTTGCGTCTAGCCAAGGCGCAGGACCTTGCGGCAAATAATCTGCAAGAAGCAGCTTTTGCAGCCATTATGCGTCCTGCTATTCATTACTGGCTGCTGCATATTCTGGGGCAGATTACTGATTACGCCATTTCCTTAACTGGAAGTTACAATATCTTTCTCGGCGGTATTTTTTCGCGGGCACAGGAATTGAAAAACCGTAATTTCTCTTTTGAAGGCACTACCCTTCATCTGGTACTTGATATTGTGAATACAATAAAACAGATACCTGATCTATTTCAAGCTGTAATTGCGATGCCTGGCAATGAAAATAGTGCCATAGATGCCCGTACGACTGAGATTTTACGAGTTGTGGCTGATATGGTACTTAATAAAGATGAAGGGACAATCTTTCTGCTTGTTGAACAGCTTATTTATGCTTTTGCCAGCGTAGGCCTGCGTGCGCTTGATTGTGATATTGTGGCAACAGCCTATGTTGAAAGCAGACTTGGTGGGCAATGGCGTTCAACCTATGGTATATTGGGTCCGCATTACAATGCCAGCTTTATCCTTGATGCACTTTATCCTTTAAATTACAAGAGAGCTTTTTAGTTTCAGCTATTAGCCGGTCAAGTGCTCCTTGAAGGATAAAGGCGGCAGCTGCGGAGTCAATTCGTTGCGCCCGACGTTTACGTGATACGTCCATTTCAATTAGGCTGCGTTCAGCGGCAATGGTTGAAAGGCGTTCATCCCAAAATATAAATGGAATATTTGTCAGTGAGTTCATATTTCGTACAAAAGCGTGGGTTGCCTGTACGCGCGGCCCACTTGATCCATCCATATTGAGAGGCAGGCCAACGATAGCAATGCCAATTTCTTCTTGTCGAAAGATATCTAGTAGGGATTTGGCATCTTTAGAAAATTTTGCCCGTTTTAGAACAGCTCGTGGATTGGCGAGGTTAAGTCCTGCGTCGGATACGGCGATGCCGATAGTTTTTGTCCCAATATCTAGTCCAGTAATACGGTTCCCGGGTTTTAGAAAAAATTTTGTTTCAGTAATATCAATCACAGGCATCAGAACAGCTCCTGGTCAGGTTTATCGTAGTTTTACTTGGAAAGTTTCCTGATTATGTTCATAAAAGAGACTAAAATATAAAGCCAATCCATTAAGGAGGATAGTTATGAATATTATCTGGCTTGGCCATGCCGCATTTCGTGTTGAAACTAGTTTTTCCGTGATTCTGATTGATCCCTTTCTGACAGGAAATCCCAAGGCGCAAGGACTTGATATTGAAAGAGTGACCAATGGCATAACCCATATTGCCTTGACACATGGGCATGCCGATCATGTTGGTGATACAATAGCCCTTGCAAAAGATAAGAATGTGCCTGTTAGCGCCAATGTGGATCTAAGCGCATGGCTTGAGACTAAAGGGGTGAGTAATATCGTGCCCGGCAATACAGGTGGTACGCAAAAGCATAGTGGTTTTACCATTACTTTCGTCAATGCCATACATTCCTCAGCTATGATAACAGAAAATGGCCAGTACATAGCTCTTGGAAATCCAAATGGTCTTGTCTTTCATTTCGATGATTCTCCAACGCTTTATCATATGGGAGATACCGATATATTTTCTGATATGAAGCTGATTGATGAATTGCACAAACCTGAAATCGGCATTGTGCCCATTGGTGATTTTTTTACAATGGGTGGTGCAGTTGCAGCTCTTGCCTGCAGGCGTTATCTTAATCTTCAAACAGCCATTCCCTGCCATTATGGTACTTTTCCGATTCTTGATCAGACGCCGGAAAAATTTGTCAAGAGTCTTCAAGACTCAGGAACAGAAGTGGCTACGCCTAAGATTGGTGAAAAACTAACATTTTGAATCCAAATATTGCGCTTTTTTCCGAGGAAAGGTATAGAGCATTCATATTATATTCCTTAAAGGATGGTTTTTTGTACGAAGCTGCTACAAGGGCAAGAAATAGGCTATTTATAGTCTGTTAGGCATAAAATAACCGGGTTTTCGGAATAGGAATTCTATCAGGGTTTATTTCTTCCCCGTTTTAAGGAGGCTTTTATGTCTGTTGATCTGACTATGATCAAAAATATTGCGCATCTGGCCCGTATTGCACTTAATGAGAAAGAGGCGCAGTGCATGAGCGGTGAGCTCACTGCCATATTGGGACTGGTCGAGCAACTAGATGAGGTTGATGTAACAAACGTGGAGCCGATAACTTCTATTATGCCTATGATATTGCGTATGCGGGAAGATGTTGTAACTGATGGCAGTAGAACCGAGGATATTGTCGTTAATGCCCCTGTGGTGGAAAAAGGATTTTTTCTTGTGCCCAAGGTTATTGAGTAACAGCCTCTCTAATCTTGCCAATAAGTAAAATCGAGATTTGAAATGAATGATGTAACAGCTCTGACTATTGCCGAAGCACGTGAGCGCCTGAGACGGCGTGAGATCACTGCTGTTGAATTGACAGATATCTATCTGGCAGAGATTGATAAGGCGAATGCAAAAATAAACGCCTATGTATCTATAACAGGAGATCAGGCACGTCATATGGCAGCAAAAAGTGATGTCCTGCTTGCAAAAGGTAAGGAACGACCACTTGAGGGTATTCCTCTTGGAATTAAGGATCTGTTCGCAACATATGATGTGCATACACAGGCCTGTTCGCGTATTCTTGATGGTTTCAGGCCAAATTATGAATCAACAGTTACGGCTAATCTGTGGGCAGATGGTGCAGTGCTGCTCGGTAAACTCAATATGGATGAATTTGCAATGGGTTCATCGAATGAAACTTCTTTTTATGGGCCGGTGATTAATCCTTGGCGCAGGAAAGGCTCTGCTACTGCTCTTGTTCCTGGCGGTTCTTCAGGAGGTTCGGCGGCAGCTGTTGCAGCCCATCTATGCGCCGGAGCTACGGCGACAGATACCGGCGGTTCTATTCGCCAGCCGGCAGCGTTTACTGGTACGGTAGGGATAAAACCAACTTATGGCAGGTGTTCGCGCTGGGGCGTTATTGCTTTTGCTTCTTCGCTTGATCAAGCGGGACCGATTGCCCGCGATGTGCGTGATTGCGCCATTTTGCTGAAATCCATGGCTTCTTTTGATATAAAGGATTCAACATCAGTAGATTTGCCTGTTCCGGATTACGAAGCTGTTCTTGGCAAATCTGTCAAAGGCATGAAGATCGGAATCCCTAAGGAATATCAGATTGATGACATGCCCAAAGAGATTGCTCGACTCTGGAGCAGAGGTAGTGAATGTTTGAAAGAGGCTGGAGCACAGATTATTGATATTTCGATGCCACATACAAAATATGCTCTTGCTGCCTATTACATTGTTGCCCCTGCTGAGGCTTCTTCGAATCTTGCCCGTTATGATGGCGTACGTTACGGTCTGCGTGTTTCCGGTAAGGACATTATTGAAATGTACGAAAATACACGTTCGTTAGGATTTGGCCATGAAGTGAAGCGCCGTATCCTGATTGGTACTTATGTTCTGTCAGCCGGTTATTATAATGCATATTATCTCAAGGCACAAAAAGTCCGCACGTTAATAAAACGTGATTTTGATCAGGTTTTTGAACAGGGCATTGATGCCATTCTGACACCGGTAACACCTTCTGCAGCTTTCAGGATTGGTGATGAAAGCCTGACACAAGATCCTGTAGCCATGTACCTCAATGATATTTTCACGGTTACTGTCAATATGGCTGGGTTGCCGGGACTTTCTATTCCTGCCGGCCTATCTACAGAGGGCTTGCCACTTGGCCTGCAGCTTATTGGGTATCCTTTTGGTGAAGAAATATTGTTTCAGTTGGGTCATGTCATGGAAAAAGCTTGCGGGACATTCTCACCAAAGAAATGGTGGTAGGTTTTTTCTGAAAAATATAAGGTAGCATATTTTCGTCTGTAGCAATCTTATATATGCGCTTTAATATTAAAGCGCATATATAAGATTGCTACAGACGGTTAGTAGGTGCTGATATTTCGCTGGGCTTGAAGGTGCTTTTTAGAGATTTTTATTTTAGTCTATGGGTTCTCTTCGTAGAATTTTGATATATCTTATTTGACTTTTAAATATTTTATTATCTTTTGCTGGTGATATAACGTGTTTGCCAGTTGATTAAATTTTTCTTCTCATCCTCCCAGAAACAGATGGTCTTCATATGAGAAGTTTTACACTCCATTGCTGCTTGATATGGTTTTCTGAACAGAAAATGCGGAGAATAAGCGATGCATACAGGCAATAATATGCAATTTTTTTACCATGATGGGTTTCGTCTGGCTTTTCAGGATGATGGCCAAGGTGAACCGATATTGCTTATTCATGGTTTTGCTTCTTCTATTCTTGTTAATTGGGTTGCTTCTAACTGGTTTAAAACTCTTGTTGATGCGGGATACAGGGTTATTGCCATTGATAACCGCGGTCATGGCTATTCGAGCAAAAGCTATAATCCGGCCGCTTATACTTTAGATCTTATGGCAGATGATGCGGCGGCCCTTCTTCGCTATTTGCGGATAGAGAAGGCGCATATTATGGGCTATTCGATGGGGGCAAAAATTGCTGCTTTTATAGCTCTACGTACACCAAAAATGGTTCATACTCTAGTTTTCGGTGGTCTTGGCATTGGTATGGTGAGGGGGAGAGGCGACTGGGAAGCCATAGCTAAAGCACTTCTGGCAGAGGATCCGGCAACCATTACTGACCCATATGGTTTGATATTCCGTAAATTCGCTGACAATACAAAGAGCGATCGCAAGGCATTAGCTGCTTGCATTATAACCTCCAGAGAAGAACTGAAAGCTGATGAAGTGCATTGCATAATCCAGCCCGTTCTTGTGGCTGTTGGTACAAAAGACGCAATTGCTGGCGAGCCTCAGCCATTAGTCGCTTTATTGCCAAACGGAGAGATACTAGTAATTCCGGATCGTGACCACATGTTGGCAGTTGGAGATAAAATCTATAAAAAAGGTGTTCTGAAGTTTCTTGAACGCCATTCGATGCATAAAGTGGAATGCTAATCTATGCGATGAAACTACCTAGACAAAATATTGGGGATAAGGAAAGGGAGTATGATGTCAGCTTCAGCAATTAGAAGAAAAAACCGTTCAGAAAGTATGCAGGATTCCCTGTGGCAGAAGATCAGAGAGGAAGCGGAAGAAGCTGTTCACGCTGACCGTACTATGGCTAGTTTTTTACAGTTTAGCATCCTAGATCATAATAGTCTGGAAGAAGCGATAATCAACCGTCTTGTGGATCGCCTGTATCATCATGAGATCGATAAGGATGTGCTACGGTATACTTTTATGAAAATTGCTGGAAAGATCAAAAATTGGTCTGCAATCCTGCATGCAGATATCAATGCTGTTGCTGACCGTGATCCCGCTTCCTGCCGTCTGATGGACCCACTCTTATATTTCAAGGGCTTTCATGCAATTCAGATGCACCGTATTGCTCATGCTTTCTGGGATTCGGGGCGTATGGATTTTGCCTATTATCTGCAAAGCCTTTCATCAAGTATTTTTCAGACAGATATTCATCCTGCAGCCCGGATAGGTTTAGGCGCTTTTCTTGATCACGCTACAGGCCTTGTTGTAGGAGAAACAGCTGTTATTGACGATAATGTATCAATTTTACATGGTGTAACCCTTGGTGGCACAGGTAAATATGGTGGGGATCGTCATCCAAAAATCAGTGAGGGGGTTCTGATTGGCGCAGGCGCCAAGATTCTTGGTAATATTGAGATAGGATATTGCTCTAAAGTGGCTGCTGGATCGGTTGTATTATCCAATGTTCCTGCTAATGTAACTGTGGCAGGTATTCCTGCCCGTATTATTGGTATGGCTGGCTGCAAAGAACCTGCTCGCAATATGGATCAGACATTTGCATATGGCGATGGAATTTAATGAGAATATATATTTTACAATATAACGTTTTTGCCCTAAATGGCCATTCGCAGTAGATTGGTATTTTGATATTCTCATTGTGCTTATTGTATCTGTAGCTTATTCATGGCATGCTTTGAGTCATGATATAAAATATTATCGATCTAGAATGCAAATCTGATTTTATTTGGGATATTATTCTAGATTTTTTGTAGGTATGCTATCTCTCCAACCGGTAAATGCCGGTTTAAAGGGAATATTTTAAGGTAGGAAATTTGAGTGAATCGTGAAGAAATTAAAAAACTGGATGCTTATTTTAAGCGTACATTTCAGAATCCAGCCTTTGTAGTAAAGTCTCGTCCCCATAAGAATGATTCGTATGAGCTTTATTTTGGTGATGAATTTCTGGGAATTATTTACCGTGATGAAGATGAAGGAGAGCTTTCTTATAATTTTTCAATGGCAATTCTTGACATTGATCTCTAAAGTTTAATTAGTTTAAACGTCCGCTCGCAGCAGCCACAAGTTTTGAGGCCATGAGCAGCTATCAGGCTGCATTCAGATGTTTCCTATAATATTACGGGTCAGAATCTAAAACTATTAAGAAATGAGCTGAAACGGGCTGGTAATTCTTTTGTCAAAAACTTTATATCTATCTCTGGAATATAGCGGAACAATAATAGCTTTAGAAATTCATAATCTGCCAATCCTCGGCTGCCGGTATTTGTAAAACGGTGGTGCAAACATTTGCAGTACCCAGAATAATGATAGTTTTATAGTGATAATCAGACGCCTTTCCCTGCATACTATAAAAAACTAGAATAATATTATTCCTTCCAAGAACAAGGTAGGAAAATGCTCATTCTATCTCTGCAGAGTGGATTAGATTTTAAATTTGATAGAAAAAGATATTCTTCGGCGAAAGAGTAAAAATTTCACAGCCTGTTTCCGTAACACCGACTGTGTGTTCATATTGTGCGCTGAGCGAATGGTCACACGTAACAGCTGTCCAGTCGTTCTTTAGAGTTTTTACCTCCGCTTTGCCAAGATTGATCATAGGTTCAATAGTAAAGATCATGCCTTTGCGCAATTCAATACCATCATTCGATTTACCATAATGCAGAATATTTGGAGCATCATGAAAAATCTGTCCTATGCCATGGCCACAAAAATCCCGCACAACCGAACAGCGCTCTGCTTCTGCATAGAGCTGGATCGCGGCACCGATCGCACCTGTATGCACACCAGGTTTAACGACAGCAATCCCCTTCATCAAAGATTCATGTGTTACTTCCATCAAACGTTCTGCAGCCCGCTTGATTATCCCAACCGGATACATACGACTTGAATCACCATGCCACCCATCAAGAATATATGTGACATCGATATTGACAATATCTCCCTCGCGCAAGGGCCTGTCATCAGGTATCCCATGACAGACTACATGATTTTTGGAAGTGCAACAGGAATGCATATAACCGCGATAATTAAGATCAGCTGGCAAAGCCCCATGATCTGCGCCAAAGGAAAAAACAAAATGATCAATTTCATTGGTTGTTATGCCCGGTTTGACAATGTGAATAAGTTCATCGAGAGAACGGGCTGCAAGTTCGCAGACCTTGCGCATACCTGCAAATGCTGCTTCATCAAAAATACGAAACTGCCCTGTATATTTTAAAGGTACCTTTTTATAATCTACGTAAGAAACCATCAAATACCCATTATTGATACAGATTTTTCAGCTGTAATACTATCTATGCTGATTTTGCAGCGGATAGCATAAGCCTCGATCCCGCTTTTACGCGCAAGGGAAAATTGCTGCCCATAAAACGGATCAAGATCATTACATATTGCAAGCCGGTCACAATCATTACGCTGGATAACAAACAACATAATACCGCGATGTCCTTCCTGAACAACATGGCTGAGTGCAGCAAGATGTTTTGCCCCGCGGGCGGTAACTGTATCAGGAAACTCGGCCAATCTGGAAGTACGTACATAATGCACGTTCTTAATTTCGATAAATGCATTCTTGCTATCTTTACCGGGCAGAAGCAAATCTATGCGTGAATTTTTATGGTAACGTTGCTCGCGCAGAACATTATTATAATCATAACCGCAAAGGGATGGGATCAGACCGACACGGAGTGCTTCTTCCCCAATGCGGTTTGGCAAACTGGTATTGATACCGACAAGAGTATTCTGTGTCTCTACTATTTCTAGCCGGTGGCGATACTTTCTTGTCGGGGAATTCGATTGTGAAAGCCATACGCGCATTCCTGCCTCTGTGAGACCCAGCATGGAACCAGTATTAGGGACAGATGCTGTTATCTTATTGCCATCGTCAAGAATAACATCTGCAAGAAAACGTTTATAGCGGCGGATAAGTTTGCCACTTATAAGAGGAACAGAAAAAAACATAGTTTACATTTTAAACTGGACTTATGAAAAATGCAATTCAAATCTTGAAAACTCGAGCGTATAAAAGGTTAAGAATATCGGCAATTCGCATATTGGCACTAAGTATATCATAACTATCGCTGAAATCCCCGTTGCAAAAGATGTAACTGTTATTTTGATTTTGCTGTTTATGCTCGTATCTTTTTAAAATTCGCAAATCATAGATTGACCATTTTACGAGCGACTAAGCCTAGATTAAAGCATAAAAAGATGATTTCACAGTAATTTTCATAAAAAATTACTGTGAATCAGAGTACTTCAACATTAATATATTAAAATATATAATATAGTTGACTAGTACAGAATTTAATGGTAAGGAATTTTAATTCATGGCAGGAACAGATAAAAAACGGACTCTAATAATAGATGGCCCTGTAATTATTCTGATTGAGCCGCAGTTGCCGGAAAATATTGGTATGGTTGCCCGTGCTATGGCGAATTTTGGCTTAGAAAAATTGCGGTTAGTTCGCCCGCGTGAAAAGTTTCCCTGTAAAAAGGCTTATGCTGTAGCAAGCAAGGCTGATCACGTGATTGATAATACTTCTGTATTTGATGATTTACGTCATGCTATAGCTGACATGCATTATGTGCTGGCAACAACAGCGCGGGCAAGGGATAATTTCAAGTCTGTAGTCAGTCCTGTTGAAGCAGCGCATATGTTGCGGTTTCATGAGTGGTCTGGGGAAAAGACCGGCATTCTTTTTGGGCGCGAACGTTTCGGCCTTTCCAACAAGGAGATTAGCTTTACTGATGAAATGGTGACATTTCCGGTCAATCCGGCATTTGCTTCCCTCAATATTGCGCAGGCTGTCCTGCTAATGTCCTATGAGTGGATGAAATCTGGTCTGACGGAGGAGACACAAACTGCTTTCCGTGGGCCGGAGGTGCTACGGGCTAGAAAAGAGGTACTTCATGGGTTTTTTGCCCAACTGGAAGAAATGCTTGATGTTCGTGGTTATTTTCGACCCCAGGAACGCAGAGAGGTTATGATCGATAATCTGCGTTCGGTGTTGACGCGGGCTGGTTTCAGCGATCCGGAAATCAGACTTTTGCACGGGGTCATATCATCTCTTGATCGTTTTTCTTCTCAAAAACCCCGAGGCTTGGGGACATCGAAAAGATTGAAAAGCTGAGGGGTATCGAAGCTGATTCATGAAATCCGAGTGAAAAGTAATTTTGATATAGAATCATGGTAAATCATTCTTCGCCCATTCTTTTTTTTGATAGCGGCATTGGTGGTCTTACCGTATTGCGTAAGGCAAGAGTTCTTATGCCGGAACGTCGCTTTGTTTATATCGTTGATAATAAGGGTTTTCCATATGGCCTATGGAAAGAGGATAAGTTGCGCCTACATTTGCTTACCCTTTTTGGCCGCATTTTAAAAAAATACAAACCGCTTTTATGTGTTATTGCTTGTAATACGGCTTCGACGTTGGTCCTTGGTGATTTGCGGACTGCTTTTCCTGATTATTCTTTTGTTGGTACGGTGCCTGCTATAAAAATGGCTGCCAAACATACCCGAAGCGGTCTAATTTCAGTGCTAGCAACGCCAGGAACAGTCCGTCGAGCCTATACACAGGATCTGATTACCTCTTTTGCCAGCCAGTATTTTGTGCAACTGGTCGGCAGTGAAAGGCTGGCAGGTTATGCTGAAGATTACTTGCGCGGCCAAACAGTTGATCTGAATGTTATCAAAGCGGAACTTTTACCTTGTTTTGTTGAACAAAATGGAAAATATACAGATATTATTGTGCTTGCTTGTACGCATTATCCGTTTTTAATCAATATTTTTCGCAAACTTGCTCTCTGGCCTGTTGACTGGCTTGATCCGGCAGAAGCTATTGCACAACGTGCCTGTTCATTACTGCCGCCGTGCAGAAATAAAATTGAACCAGGCGAGGATATAGCTTGTTTCACAGTGGCACAGATGGATTTTACAGTAAGACGTTTGTTTCATAGTTTTGGTTTTAAATGCGCTGGACTAGTATGATTTTCTTGACTTTTATTCAGTTGATGCTTAATAGAGGACATCTGCCGCGTGGCTGCGGTATTAACAGACGTGTCCCGTGGATGTGTTTTGCTTTATGTGAAATCTAGCAAACATACATCCTGTCAGCTTTTTGGAAAAGAAGGTAGAGGAGGGTGCGTTTCCTAAAAAACAAGCCGGATTTCTGGCCTTGATTTTAGTGTAAAAGGAAATGCGATGAGCAAACGCGAATCTGCAAAATATAAAATTGATCGCCGTATGGGTGAAAATATCTGGGGACGCCCTAAGTCTCCTGTTAATCGTCGTGAATATGGCCCTGGCCAGCATGGACAACGTCGTAAAGGGAAATTATCTGATTTTGGCGTACAGTTACGTGCGAAACAGAAACTGAAGAACTTTTACGGTGATATTTCAGAAAAACAATTCCGTAAAACCTATGCAGAAGCTGCTCGCCGCCGTGGTGATACGGGTGAGAACTTAGTTGGTTTGCTTGAAAGCCGTCTTGATTCTGTTGTTTACCGTGCAAAATTTGTCCCGACAATCTTTGCCGCACGTCAATTTGTCAATCATGGCCATATCAATGTGAATGGCCATCGCACTAATATTCAGTCCTATCGTTGCAAACCGGGTGATGTGATTGAAGTACGTGAAAAATCAAAGAAATTTGTTATTGTGCTTGAGGCTATCGTTTCAGTAGAACGTGATGTGCCGGATTATATTGAAGCGGATCATGGCAAAATGATAGCAACCTATACACGAGTTCCTCAGCTTTCTGATGTTCCCTATGCTGTGCAGATGGAACCACATTTGGTTGTTGAGTTCTATTCGCGCTGAGTTTTGTAAACTGTTATTTATATAACTATTGATAGGGAGGGCTAAAAGCCCTCTCTATTTTTGTAATGAATTGCTTGGATGTCTTAGTAATAATAGTTTTATGAAATTGCTTTATAATAACAAAGTAGCTAATTTTACAGAATTTATATTAGCAGAAACTCTATTTTCATCCGTAAAGTCAATTGTATCGATTTTTCAAATGAGATCCGTTTTTCTTTCAACTTATAGATAGCAATATCCGTTAAGGGTATCGGATTACCCCAAAGTGGACGAATCTATCAAGATTTGAAATAAACAAAGACTTTATCTTGTTTGTGCGATATATTCAGATTACCCTAGCGGAGATAAAATGAAGGTCGATTTTTTCCGTTTTTAAGATTTCACGAAATGCGACCACTGACATGTGCTAACATGGTATAGACTTTGCCTGTATCAGATGTCAGATACTCACGTATAGTATTATTATTACCTCCATTTTTGGTCACTGCTCCTAGAAGGTGTTCAAAATCAGTGATGTATTGGCTGACAGCCCGGCGGAATTCTCCATCCAATGCATATTTATGCTTTATCTTTTCAAAGATCTGTTGTCCTTCTATTGTATAAAGACGGTTGGAAGCAATATTACGCTGGCCACGACGATAACGTTGCCAAAGTTGCATAATCGCATTGTGATCAATAGCCTGCACAATATCTGCAGATATAGAATTAAGGGTTTCTACCTTTTGAGGTTTTTTTTCTGCTGTTGAAGAAGAATCCAAGTCATCTCTTGATGCCCGCGCCAATAAATCAGAAACCCAACCGCGTGATTGAACAGCCTTTGCAGCAGATGATATAGGGCGTGGAGCAGCCGCTAATACCTCGGACTCTTCTTTTTTTGCTGTCGTATTTATAGCTGATGCGGTTGTCAAAATAGGCTGGGACGATTGAACCTGTTGATCTGCTTTGAATTTTTGCTGTGTACGCTGTTTCAGCATTGAGGATGGGCCTGCATTTGGCTGAGCATTATCATCAAGAAATCGTCTTGATTCTTTAACAATTCCTGATAGATCTTTTAGCGCCTCGATTTGTTCGATAACGGCCTTGCGCATGGAATCAGTATATTCCTTGGTCTGTAAGGGCAGTGTACGGATACTATGTTTCAGATCAGCCTTGGTACGGGTAAGCTCTAGTCGGATATCTTCTGTAGATTTCCGAATTTCCTCTGTTGCACCTTCAAATTTTCCTGATGCCTCATCCATAAGTTCTGACAAAGATTCCTGAAGACGTATGGTTGAAGATTTAGTGCGCTCTTCTGTTTGTCTCATGACAGATGTTATGATTTCTTTGCAGTTGTGCATAACACTGGCAATTTCATCTGATTTGTTGATAAGGTCATTTGCCAGCATATTTAGAGATTCTTGGCCAAATCCAAGTCTTTCATTCAGCTGATTGCTTGAATTGTCAAGAATGTTTGTCGCCTCTGATAGAAGTTTTGTATGCTGATCAAACTGCTCCGAAAACCCAGCAATCCTTTCAAGAGCATTCTGTGATAAAGAATTGAAAAGCTTTAAGTTATCATTCAATCCGCTACTGGAGGATATAAATTTTTCAGAGAACTGTTCCATATTTTCCTTAAATCCGGTGGCTACATTTATAAGCTGGGTATCGACTTCGTTGACATTATCACGAAGTACACTTACCGTTTGCTGAATGGAGCCGTTAGATATATCGAGTCTTTCAAGAAGCTGGACGACATTGCCTTCAATATCAGATTTAACCGATTGAACAGCAGTAAAAACATCTTCTGCCCGATTGGAAAAGTTGCTAATGAAGACCTCATTCTCAGAGCGTAAACGTTCTTCGGTTGCACGTGTTACTTCTTTAAGCTGCTTATTGAAGTGATTTGTCAACATGCCAAGTGAGTCACTGGTTTTTGTTGCTGCATTTTTCAGTTGCTCCGTGAGTTCATGAAGACTTTCTGTTTTATCCGTAAGTTGGTACACAGTGTTTTGTGTAATTTCTGAAATATGGCCTCCGATAGAGGTAATGCTCGTATCAATTAGTTCTTCCATCTGATGCATATTCTCTTTTAGGAATAATGAGCGGTCAGAAAGATTCTGCTCAATATCCCGGGCAGCTTCTGCAACAGAATTGGTCAGTCTAGCACCGGCAGAAGAAATTATTGCTTCAGCCTTTTGAGTTTCTTCATTAAGATTTACAACTGCCCCAGCTACACGACTCTGGATCAGATCAAGCCGAATTTCAGTTTCGTTGACATTGTTTTTGAGAAACTGTGTTCGCTCTATAAGCTTTTGATCCGCATCACTGACAGCATTAACAAAAGAATCCAACAGGTTTACTGTAGTAGTGGAAAGTGCTGTTTCCGCTAGTCGGGTTTCATCATTTATTGTTCTGGATATCTGCGATATCCGCTCACGAAGTGTTTCTGAAAGAGTAAGGGCATTGTTCTCCAAGACACCGCGTACATTATTAACACCAATTTCAATAGCCTTTTGCATTGTCTTGGTACGCTCATCAATAACTGCTGTCTGCCTAAGGAATGAATTTTCGAGCACTGTGCTGTTTTGATCAACAGTATCACGCAATTTCAAAGCACGACTATCCAAAATCTTACCCTGCTCATCCAATCTATCGTTGACTTCAGACAATGTATGAATCAGATCTTTCTGCAGTTCCAAAGCCCGATCGGATACAAGTGATCCATGATTTGCTAGAACATCTTCAATGAGCAACTGACTGCCAGCTAATGAATCCTGAAACGCACCGATACGGTTATCGATAGATTGGAATAATGATATCTCATTACCGCTGAAAACATTCTTAAGTCGGCTTGTCTGTCCCTCAAGACTCTTGAGATGTTCGATGAACATGCCTTTCAGAATTTTATCATTAGAATTTATTGTTTCCTTAAAGGTTAAGGTATATTTATCCAGAATATCACTGAAAGAAACATTGCTATTGGCAATGGCCTCATGGATATGTCCGATCCGTCCTTCAAGCTCAACCAACACTTTGTCGAGTGTTTTGCTACTCTGCCTGAATGAATCACGCAAAACATCAGCATGGATACCAATATTTTTTTCTTGAGTTTCAATAGCTTTTTGGGTGGTATTAAAGCCTTTGACTACAGCTTGTTCGAAAGTTGCAGTTTTCCGGTTAAGATTATCGATATGCTCAAGAGTATGTTCATCAAGGGCTGTAATGCGTTTTAGCAGGATAGCCTCCATATCTGAAACATGTCGGGAAAGTGTATTTATCTGATCATTAACAGTATCGACTATGCGCGCGGTTTCAGTTTCAAGTGAATTCGAAAGTTTTTCCCGTCCTTCAATAAAATGATGGATAAAGCCACCCGCTCTTTCATCAACAAACTTGCCAATTGTTGTCCCGATAATTTCCATCTCACAAGAGAGGCGAACCTTTGTTTCATCAATAACGGACAAAATATCATTCCGTCCACTGGAGAAGGTCTGCACAATATCACGTGTCCGTAGCTGAAAGGCTTCATTGATACGATCAACGTGGGTTTCAAGTACTGAATTTAACTTATCCGTACTTTTTTCAAGAACTTCAGTCCTTGAAATAAAAGTATGGATAAGCGATGTGCTACGCTGGTTGAGAGAATCATCAACCTGATCCAAACGTTTCTCAAAAGCCTGAATGGCAAGGCCGGTGGCGGAATTAAAGCTAGAAGACAGATCTTTTGCCTGTTGTTCCAGTTTTACAATTTGGCCTCTGAATAAATTCAGGGAATGACTGCTGCGATCGATAAACATATGATCAAGCTCATTGAATTGAATTTTAAACATATCGCCAACCTTATTTGCAGCAGCATCAAGGCGAATATCAAAATTATTGGAACACTCTTCAATTTCCTTCAAACTATTGGAAATTGTTTTTGCAATGGCATTGCCATTTTTATTCAGGTGACCCGAAAGCTGATTGAACTGTTCTACAACATTATTAAATATTAATGGCAGATCGTGAGCCCGCTTTTCAAGCCTGCTTATGTGTTCGTTGAATCCTATGAGTGAGTGATTCCCACGATCAGCAATCGCATCATCCAGCTTTTGGAAGTTGTCATCAAAATCATTCAGTACTTTATTAGCTGCCGAACGTAAACGCTGCTCAACATCATCAGAGCGTCTTTCAATCTCTGCCACGCTTTCATCAACAGATTCAACGATTTTCTTACCACTATTCGCTAGACGGCTGCTCAGCGTATTGAAGTGCTGTTTAACATTTTCGGTTCGTTCATGGACAATTTTCACAAAATCATCCATTTTGGTGGTAAGCTGCTCTGCAATAACTTTGCTAGAATCTTCTGTATGCTGGTCTATCTGTGCAAAGCGGATATCAAGCTCTTCAAAAAAGCGACCGCGTGCATCATCAAAATTCTTTACTATCTCAATGAATTTCTTGGAGAATTGCCGGGAAATATTTTGATTTTCCATATTAAATTCATTAGCAAGCTCACCCCAACGAACATTTAGCGTCTCTGATAGAGTTACCCTAAAAGATTCAGCTGTTGCATTGATATGATCAGCAATTGAATTGAATTCCTGTGTCAACTGATTCTTGGCACCGGTAATCTTTGTCTTGACGTGGTCTGCGTGGATTGAAACGGCCTCACGTTCGTTGGCAAGTTCGGCGATAAGTGTACGGATGCGCGCCTCATTTTCGTTGTAAGCCTGTTCAAGATTATTCATTTCGCTTTGAAGAAGGGCCTCAAGCTCGCTTGCCCGTGACATGGTGCGATCAATACCTTCACCCATGGCTGCAACTTCACGGCGAATTGTCTGACCCAGACTATTGACACGATCTTTTGAGGTGGCTTCAGGTTCTAGCAAACGCATGGCCGCACCTATCATGGTGTCCACGACTTGTTGTAGTTCCTTTGAGCGATGCGCAAGCTGTGCAAAGCCCCAAAACATCAAAATAGGTACAATCGTTCCTGCTGTGATAAGGATGCCTTGGGCAGTTGATAGAAAGGAGCCTATTCCATGTGGCTCGGAAAGAGAATACCTGTAAGCAGTAGTGATGCCCACAATAGCCCATAAGGCACTCAGGGCAATAGTGCTCCAGTATGACGAGCTTTTAAAAAAATAGAACTTTATTTTTCTACTATCAAGTTGGCATGTATCCTCATGCTTCTCAAAAATTTCCGATTGTGCAGAAGAACCATTGCCATCTGCTTCTATCATTTCATTTAACTCCGACTGGGGAGGAGTATTTGCAGTATGTTTTGGTACGAATGTTACCCTCTGTAACAATCTGGCGTCCTGCCTTGCACTGGCATTGCTAAGCTTTCCATTCAACATAGAATTGGCGGTGTCTCCTAGAGCAATTTGCTGCTCGAGGTTTTCAATATCAAGAGTTCCTATTCTCTTGTCATTTACTGAGAGACGTTTTTGAGAAAATTGTCCATGGGCATGCAGGCTGTCTGTATTGACAGCGTCTCTCAGCTTTGTATTGAAGGAATCTCTATTAAAATCAAAATCTAGTGCTTCTTCAAGCGCTGTCTCAACTTCAATATCGAATTTTTCTGCTTTGGTTCTACGTGCCATAATGTTCAGTCTCGTCATCAAAATTAACCTAAACAGAACCAGACTGTCAGATTAATGATTTCCAGTATCCTTTTTAAGAAATTAGAAAAGAATAACTCTTCCCCTAAACTCAATAGTCCTTAGAGCATATAAAATACATAATTCAAGGATAAAAAGATAAACGTTGAAAAAAAACAATAATATCAGTTGGTTAGAGTTTTTTTAATGTTAAAAATCATTGTTTATAACTTTGCGAGATAGACAACAGTATGAAATTGAGGCTGAACTCCCAAGTTCTATTATGGAAATTTTCCATTCAGAACGGTATTGAATAAATTGCTATAGAATACGACGATGCTTTTTATACTTAAATTCTAAGGAAAACTAAATAGAAAATTAGCTCTCCTTAGTAAATATCCTAGGGAAGGGTATAAATCTTCGCGGGTTGATGTATCAGATATATATTGATGAAAAGTTTGGTAGCCTTAGATTGTCTATGTTACCGTAAAGGAAATGCCCTGTTGATGGAAAGTAATAATAAAATTTTGAGAATAGAAATTATATATTATTCAGACCATATATCTTTAATTCTGTTTTAAATTAACATAAATTTTTTCCAATCTAATTGTAATAAGAAGTTGAAATTCTTTAAATAAGGGCAAGTTTTAGTGATTGTTTTTTCGCCCCTGCTTCTAGGAAGCAGAGGGTTTTTGCCTTAATATCGACATTTTCTTTTTTTTCACTTGGGAACTAGGAGTTTTACATCAGGCTCAAAATGGACATGAGATATCCCCGAGACTCTCGTTTCCGGTACCTTTAAGATAAGCTCCCTATCGTAAAAGGCTCCATCAAGATATTGGCGAGTGAATAATACAACTATTGAATCGAAAGTAAAATATGGATTTTGAATGAAGCGTATTTGGCAATTGGCCCATAATCGGACAATTGAAGTGTCGCAAAAAGCCATCATTATGGGCATATTAAATATAACTCCGGATTCCTTTTCTGATGGGGGAGCTTATTGTTCTGTTGAAGATGCTGTTGCGGCAGCTCGCAACATGGAAATGCAGGGTGCGCATATTATTGATATTGGCGGAGAATCAACACGCCCAGGTGCAAAACCTGTTGATGAATCGACAGAGCAAGCGCGTATTCTGCCAGTTATTCGTGCTTTACATCGTCAACTCAGCATATGTCTCTCTGTTGATACATACAGGGCTGAAACTGCCCGATTGGCCATTTCGGCAGGAGCGCATATCATTAATGACATCTGGGGATTGCAAAAATGGTCAGATATTGCTAATGTGGCCGCGCAAACGGGTGCTGGACTTGTTATCATGCATACAGGGCGGGGACGTAAGCCCCATTCTGATGTTATTTGCGACCAACAGCAGTTTTTTAAGAAATCACTGACGCTTTCTGGAAAAGCGGGCATTAAGAGCAGACAGATCGTGCTAGACCCGGGTTTTGGTTTTGCCAAAACTCCCGAGGAAAATGTTGCGTTAATGAACCGGGCGAAAGAACTGCAGCAGTTTGGTTTTCCGTTGCTGGCAGGAACATCGAGAAAACGGTTTGTGGCTACATTTTCTGGAAAGGAAGGAATTGGAGAGCGGGATATTGCAACAAGCGCCACTTCTGTGATTTTAAGGATGGCGGGTTTTGATATATTCCGCGTTCATAATGTTGCAATCAACAAAGAGGCGCTTGCAATAGCGGATGCAGTTCGAGCGGTTGGAAAATGAATGGGAAAGACCGTTTTCATGCATGGGTAGGTCTTGGCGGTAATCTTGGGCATGTCATGGATTCTATGGCTTATGCCTTGCAATGCTTTGATAGACGTACGGACTGCTCTGATATTACCGTATCTTCTGTTTATAAAACTCCACCGTGGGGGAAAACGGACCAACCTTGGTTTCTAAATGCCTGTGCCAAGCTGTCCACAGAAATGGAACCGGTGACTCTGCTGCAGTTCGGTCTTGATATTGAAAATGAAATGGAGCGCAGACGTTCCGAAAAATGGGGACCAAGGACGCTTGATATTGATTTGCTTTTTTATGAAGATCTAAAAATTTCAATGCCAGATCGTTTATTTCTGCCACATCCGGAGGTCAGAAGACGGGCATTTGTGCTGATTCCGCTTGCAGAGATCAGCCCTGATCTGATTTTCGAAGGAAAGACTATTGCTAGTTTGGCGGAAGAATTTGAAGATGGACAGATTATTAAGTGTCCTACTGAAAAGCTGTGGTGGAAAAATAAGTTATCTAGCTATTCTGATCAAGGATCAGTTTAATTTTTGCGGAAGCATAGCTAACCTATCGGGTGCTAACGTATCTGTCAAAGTTGTCAGTGCACAAAAATCCATCTTATAAATGAATTTTTTTCAAATATAGAATTTCGATTCGGAAATTTTGTGGCAAGCATTAGAGAAGGTTTACTTAGATTTTTATGTATAGTTTTATGGTGTATAGATAAAAGATTTATTATTTTTTCTGAACATTCGTGTTTTGCTTGAACCGACAAGGATAATACTTATGGCTCGTAATGTCCTGTATTTTAATTGTTCAAGAGTTGTTATTTTCAGAGTTTTATCCTTTCTATTAACATCATGTGCTAAGGCAATAATTGTATTTGCTGGTTTCTCTTGATGTAGAATTTCTATGGCATTATTTAGTTATCTCTTTCTTGTCCTAGATACAGGATTGTAAAGTGCAAGAACCATATCCACTTTTGATGCTGATCTAAGGCGTCTTTTAATATCAGACAAGGTTTCGTTTGCTTGTCCCCATGCTTCAAAAACAGTGGCAGCCATGCCATAAATACCCGGATCTCCCGACGAAATAAGCACAACATGACGCCCTTTGTGATGCAAGAGTCAAGGCATGATGGGCGCGTGCCATTTCTTCACAGTTGTTACTTTTATGAACAAGCTGGTGTTTGGCAAAAGGTCCGGCAAGGTCAATATAAAAATTATAGCCTAGAATATCATCAGCATTTTTAAGTGCATGTTCTGCGGCAAAAGTTCTAAATTTTTGTTTTCCGGGTCCTAGTCCGACAACTAAAACACGTCCTTTGCGGGAAGGGATACGCTGCCGGAAAAGCCAATTCATTTACTTTTGCTAAATAGGGCTTATCTGCCAGCTGTAAAATACGGATGACATGCGTGGGTTTGATAAGCTCCGGATCGTCGGGGCAAGCTAGATTGCTGAAATTTTCCGTTTCCAGCGCGGGAACTCTTGGACATTTTCATGTCTGGTGGCAATCTCTGCCAATAACCATGCTGATTGTACATAAAATCTGAAAAATATAAATGTGTTATAATATACATCTTAATTTTTAAATATTGTGCGTGTTAGTTGAGGAGTTTTTGTGGCTCGCAATAAAGGATAAAAGATGGCAGAACGATCACAATATCTTTGAAGACCTCTTTTTGAATGCAGTACGCAAGCAGAAAATTCTCCTTACCATTTTTGGTAATTTTTGTATTTTTCTACGCAGAGATAGGTATTCATAGTTGGTTTATAAACATGCTATATTGATACTCATACCAAGTCAGCCTGTGCAAATATTTAAAATAGAGCGAGAAAGTATCTGATTTATTGTACAGTAAATAATGGTGCTTTTTTTCTAGAACTATTTTAATGATTAAAGCACTCCTGAAATAAAATATGGTGATGTGGAATCTAAGGTGACTTTAACAAAAAAAATATATTCTGTTCGCGGAGAATCTATTACGCATGAAGCTAGTGCGACACGTGCTATGATAATAGTTCCCGTACTAGAATGCAAACAAAAAAGGGGGCAAATCCGTTCTATTACAGCTCGCCTAGAGGAGATTTGTGGGCTTGCCTATGCTATCAACCTAAATATTATTTATTCTGCTTGGATACTTGTATCATCTCCCAAGATTACAACATTACTTGGAACAGGAAAAGTTAAAGAGCTTTCTTGGCTGATTATCAATGAGATGATTGATCTGGCAATCATCGATCATTCTTTGACACCCGTACAGCAGCGCAATCTAGAGAAAGTCTGGAATTGCAAAGTTATTGATCGGACGGCATTGATTCTTGAAATTTTTGGGAAAAGGGCGCGCACGAAGGAAGGTATTTTACAGGTTGAGCTTGCCCATCTGAATTATCAGAAGAGCCGATTAGTACGCAGCTGGACCCATCTCGAGCGACAACGCGGCGGCTGTGGTTTTCTTGGAGGTCCCGGTGAAACACAAATTGAATCTGACCGGCGCATATTGCAGGAGAAAATAAATCGTATAAAGCGTGAACTAGATACAATTGTCAAAACACGGCAGCTACATCGGGCTAAACGCAAAAAGACTCTATATCCCGTTGTGGCATTGGTTGGTTATACAAACGCTGGAAAATCAACACTTTTCAATCGTTTGACAGGTGCTGATGTTCTGGCAGGCGATATGCTTTTTGCTACACTTGATTTGATATTGCGTTGCATAAAACTGCCATATGGAGGAAAAATTATCCTTTCTGATACCGTAGGCTTTATTTCTAACCTTCCGACCCATCTAGTTGCGGCATTTCGCGCAACTCTGGAAGAGGTAGTGGAAGCAGATCTGATTATTCATGTGCGGGATGTATCTGACTCTGATCATATGGCTCATCGGCAGGATGTCTTAGATATTCTTTCAGCACTTAATGTCGATATTGATAATCCTGATAGAATTATTGAAGCGTGGAATAAAATTGATCTTCTGGATGAGGATAGCATGCGACATCTGCGGTTGTTGGCAAAAAATACTGTTCTACCAATAATTCCCATATCAGCTGTAAATGGGCAGGGCCTTGATATCCTTATCAAAATCATTGAAAATAAGATAGGTGGTGAAATAAAGAGAGTGAATGTCTGTCTGGGCTTGAATGAACAATCACTTCTTGACTGGCTTTACTGCCATGGCAGTGATCATCATCAGATTAACCGCGATGATGGTACGGTGATAATAAATGTTAATCTAAGCCGTTTAGGATGGCATATTTTTCAAGCAAAGCGCAGAAAACTCAAAGGCAAGGAAGAAACGCCAGTTCAATAAAATTAAAGTTCCATAATATATCTTATCTGATTTTTTGTAGGAAATTTCATTCGGCAGCATATTCAAAAGTCATGCCATCATAGGCTGGTTCTACATTTTTGGGTGTTTCTTCATTAACCGTATTATAATCCAGTGGAATATGCATATGGGTTAAAATGGCATGTTTAGGAGCCAAATTTTTAATCCAATCCAAACTCTGTTCAAGCGAAAAATGGCTTGGATGTGCTTTGTACTGCAAAGCACCAATTATCAATAAATCTAGTCCAGAAAGCTTTTCTACCGTGCGATCCGGAAATGTGTTAACATCACTACAGTAAGCAACATTGCCGATACGGAATCCTAAAGAACAAATATTGCCATGAATTTGAGTATATGCTTGAAAAGCAATAGCCCCCCCCCTTCCTGAAATGACAAATTGACTTTCCGGGAAAATTTCATGTGCTTTCAGAATTGGCGGATAATTAGAGTCTGCTGGCATTGCAAAACAATATTTAAACCCTTGATAAAGTCGTTGAAAAGTCACTTTATCTGCATATACATCTATCAGCTTTTTAGGATAGCCGGTAACAAAGGTTCTCAGGTCATCGATCCCATTTGTATGGTCAGCATGACCGTGTGTATAAATGACAGCATCAATATGGGAAACGCCGGCTTTGAGCATTTGAGTCCGGAAATCAGGCCCTGTATCAATAACAATGATTGTTCTTCCGTCTGCTGAAATACGCTCTACTAGAAGCGAAGTCCGTGATCGCCTGTTTTTTTTCTCGAATTGGTTGCAGACACCCCAATCCCCGTTAGCGCGTGGCACACCAAGTGAAGAGCCACAGCCAAGAATTGTAAAACGCAGGCGATTAGGCATCTTTCTGTCTTTCTGCTGCTTTGCGCATTTTTCTAAAAAGCTGCAAGGTATTCTGTGTTGTTATTCTAGCTGCCTGCTCATTGCTTATACTCAATGTTATGGCTAATTCTTCTGCTGTTTTGACTAAAAAAGATGGTTCATTGCGTCTTCCTCGGTAAGGTGTAGGGGCAAGATAGGGGGCATCTGTTTCAATTAATAAACGGTCATGTGGTATAGTTTTTGCGATTTCACGAATTTCTAGCGCGTTCTTGAAGGTAAGAATACCTGAAAAAGAAAGATAGCCACCAAGTTCTAGTACTACTTGGGCTAACTTCCTTCCGGAGGAATAGCAATGTAGAATAAATGGGAAATCTCCCTTCTTCATCTCATCGCGCAGTATCTTTTCTATATCCTCATCTGCACTGCGACTGTGAATGATAAGTGGTAATCCGGTTTGTCGCGAGGATTCGATATGATTCAGAAAACTTTTCTTCTGTACTTCAGGGGAAGAGTAATCGTAATGATAATCAAGCCCTACCTCGCCTATTGCGACGACCTTGGGATGTTCAGTCATCTTTACAAGTTCTTCTGCTGTAATATCCACTTCTTCATGCGCTCTATGCGGATGGGTTCCCACAGAGCAGAATACATTTTCATATTTTTCAGCAATGGCCTGTACTCGCGCAAAATAGCGAATACAGGTTGAAATCGTGACCATGAATTTGATGTCACTGGCTATAGCACGTTTTATAATCTGATCAAGATCTAGCCTAAATTCGTCAAAATCAAGATGGCAATGACTGTCAATTAACACGGTATACCTTCATCTATAATATAACGTGGAAAAATTATATGGGGTGGTAAAAGCACACTGTCTACTTCAAGTTTATTGCCTATTATATCTTTCAGCATACGATTTTCAGGCGTAATAGAAAGCATGTCAAGAAGTTTTGATGCTGATTGCGGTATGAAAGGCAGCAGCATGATACCAGTCTGGCGTAGAATTTCTACCGTTACATAAAGTACGGTTGCAAAACGTGCTTTATCCATTTTGTACAATGCCCAAGGCTCTTCTGTTGCAAAATAGCGGTTTGTATCAGAAATAACGCTGAAAATCGTCGCAAGTGCTAGATGTGGAGCCTGCTTTTCCATATTTTGCCGCGTTATTTGCAATGCTTCAACGGATTTTTGCAGTAATGCTTCATCCTGTCGAGCAAAATTGGATGGAACAGGCACTTTACCGTTACAGTTTTTGGCAATTATTGAAAGGGAGCGCTGTGCTAGATTGCCAAGATCATTTGCTAAATCAGCATTAATCCTGCTGATAATGGCTTCATGGCTATAACTGCCGTCCTGTCCAAATGGAACTTCACGCAGAAAGAAATAGCGTACCTGATCCAATCCGAAATCCTTAATCATACGGAATGGATCAACCACATTGCCAACGGACTTTGACATTTTTTCTCCGCGTTTCAGTAGAAAACCATGGGCAAAAATACGTTTTGGCAGTTCAATTCCAGCAGACATAAGGAATGCTGGCCAATAAATAGTATGAAAACGGATAATATCTTTGCCGATAATATGAATATTAACTGGCCAGTGGAGCCAGTGTGCCTCCTTTTCATCAGGAAAACCTAAAGCTGTCAGGTAATTGGTCAGCGCATCAATCCAAACATACATTATATGCTTGGGATTACCAGGTACTGGTACGCCCCATTTGAATGTTGTCCGTGAAATGGAAAGATCTCGCAGCCCCGAGCGCACAAAGCTGATGATTTCGTTGCGTCGTTCATTGGGGCCAATAAAATCATGGTTATTTTCATAATGTTCTAGTAGTTTTTCTTGATATCTGGATAGCCGGAAAAAATAGCTTTCCTCCTCATTCCATTCGACGGGAGAGCCAACCTCTTTTTCGCGGCGAATACCATCTTCTCCAATCTCGGTATCTTTCTCATCGTAATATGTTTCCTGACGGATAGAATACCAGCCTGCATAATGATCAAGATAAATATCACCAGCATTTTTCATTCTCTCCCATAGGGATTGACAGGCCTTATAATGACGTTTTTCTGTTGTACGAATAAAATCATCATTGGAAATATAAAGCTTTTGCAGCATACGCTGGAATACTGCTGAATTACGGTCAGCCAATTCCTGCGGTGTTATTCCTTCCTTTTCCGCGGTCTGCTGCATTTTTAAACCATGTTCATCTGTACCGGAAAGAAAGAAGACATCCTTTCCATCAGCTCGCTGAAAGCGAGCTATTGCATCTGTTGCGATGGCATTATAAGCATGCCCGATATGCGGATTGCCATTAGGATAAAAAATCGGAGTTGTGATATAATATTTTTCACGCATCTGTACTGACTTCAAATATGTTATAATACTCATCTGTTCTCCATTGCATGAAATTCTTTGAATTTCTAGAAAACACATAATAGTTTACCATAATAATTTCACGGAAAAAACCAAGCTATATCCTGTGCAGAAAACTATATACTTTTTGCAGTATAACAATAACCATCTGTTTTTTATCAAGATTATAATCTATAACTTCCTTCATATCCTGCTGCAAGGCTTGCCAAAATTGAGAAAATTGTTCTGCTTCTGCAAGATTTCCGACAATGGCCTGCTCTCGGGCACTTTTTGCAATAATGCCCGTAAGGTAATCAAGAAAAAAATCAAACTGCACTGCAGAATCACGCGCACTTACAACCGATGCTAAACGGTGGGTATCACATACCGGAAATGCTGAGGCACTAAGAATGTCATCAACAGTACGGGTAATTTTCATCCCATCGGATATCAAGATTAGAATGGCTTGGCGAACACTGCCTTCCGAACAGTTTATCAATATCTCTGCCTGTGGTTTATTTGCGTCAAATCCGATCGGACCAGCGATATAAGATAGCACTTGGTATATTTCAGCATTTTCCAACGGCTTGAATACCACTGGCTGACAACGTGATCGGATAGTTGGCGGCAACCGACCAGGATTATGGGAAATAAGGATAAATAGTGTTTTAGCAGGTGGTTCTTCTAGCGTCTTTAAAAGTGCGTTTGCTGCATTGCGATTCATATCATCGGCAGGATCGATAATTACAATTCGCCAGCCATTGCCAGAAGCCGTTTGTTGGAGGAATCGTGTAATGCGGCGGATATCTTCAATTGTGATAGCACTGCGGAATTTCTCGGCCTTCATGTCATAGCTCCGGAAGACATATAGCAGCCCGGGATGAGCATTCTGTCTGATTTTGCTCCAGACTGGAGAGGAACTATCTGGATGCATGAAATTCTGTCCGGTATCTGCCAGAATATTCCATGCAAGATGAAATGCAAGCGTAGCTTTTCCTATTCCCTGTCGCCCTTTAAAAAGCAGGGCATGGTGCAATTTACTCTCACTGCGCATCTGTTGTAGAAGGGAGACAACAGAATCATGACCAAAAAAATTAAAATTCTGCGATGGTAAAGGTATGCCTTCAATATGATTAAATACCAATCGTTGTATCATTGCATATTCCGCTCGCTGATCTTTCTGTCACTGATATCGGCAATTTCATCAGCAATCATGTTAATCGAGCGAGTTGCATCAATAACAAAACAGCGATTCGGTTCCATTTTTGCAATTTTAAGAAAAGCTTGTCGCCTGTTTTCTTGAACATTCAGGCTGGCTTTTTCAAAACGATCGGGTTTGTGCCAACTTTTTTTTTGCCTTGCATGAACGCGCGCCAATGCTCTTTTGGCACGCAGGTCAAGAATGAATGTCAGGTCCGGTATTGTCTGGTCAACAGTGATTTTTTCCAGAAGCGAGATATATCCACGCGGCAATTTGTGGAGTATTCCTTGATAAACTCTAGTTGAATCAATAAAGCGATCACAAAGAACAATATTTCCAGCTTTAAGCGCAGGAATGATCAATTTGTCTACATGATCGGCACGCGCAGCAGAAAATAAAATCGCTTCCATTGTCGGTTCATAGCTTTGTATTTGTATATAGGTATTTAGTAAGACATAGCGGATGGATTCGGCACCAAGCGTTCCTCCCGGTTCTCTAGTTACAAGAACATCAAAACCTTTCTTACGTAGATGCTTAGCCAGATGATTGATCTGCGTTGATTTTCCAGAACCTTCTCCTCCTTCAAAAGAAATGAAATAGCCGCTTTTCAGCACAATAGACGACTTGTCCTTATTTTCGAATCCCCGCTTGAATAAACAAGAAGGCCTCCTTATTTCTGTTCTTACCATCAATCAGAAACGCCTAAAATACTAGACGTATTATACATGCCCTTAGCAGAGTCAATAGCATTGACCACTTAAACCTGCATAGATCTATGTGCAATTCGTATACAATATATAAACATTTTTTTGCAAAATTACGCTCAAACAAAATGAGACTATCAGCCGATTCTCCATCAGGACCGTTGCAAAAATGCGAGATTCGGCGCTGTGGCAACTTTCTTCAAAAAATCCAGCAGAGAGTGACGATTTAGTTCAATCTGTGGTCCATATTTCGGCAATATCGGTTTCTTCAGGAAAGGAAATTGCATTTTATAATCAACGGAATTTTCATGCATAACCATTTTAGCAGTAAGATTGCTATCAATAGTAGGCTGATAAAAGGCTAGCAGATAATTATCATTTTGTCCGGAAAGCGGTGCTTGGCCAACATACTCCACCTTAACATCCGTCAGGCCGTTATTCCGATAACCAAGCAACTCTGCAGCCCGACATGACAGATCAATGATACGGTTATGAGCGAATGGACCGCGATCATTGACTCTAACAATAAGGGAAGAACCATTTTTAAGATTAGTGACGCGTGCGTAACTGGGCAGTGGCATTGTCGGATGTGCAGCTGTCAGATGGTGCATATTAAAAATTTCACCATTGGCTGTCAGCTTGCCATGAAATTGTGATCCATACCAAGAAGCAAGACCGATTTTTGAATAATTAACCTCCTCTACTGGATAATGCCACTTGCCTTGAATCTGGTAGGGTTTGCCAACCATGGCATGCCCTCCTCTCTGTTGCATATCGTTTCCGTTTGAAAAAACCGTAGTACATCCAGAAAACCACCCAAGAAAAAAAAATAGGCCGATGACGCGGCAGGTAGCTATAGAAAGCCTTTTATATATATTCAAAACATTGAAAAACATCAGCATATCCATCTTATATAAAGCAATCCGGAATCTAATAGATAGCGTGGCTTATATAGATCAATTATTTAACGCTAACCAATCTAAACTAAGGCTTCTTCCTACGCTGATCAAATAATAATACATTATGAAAAATAATCAGGAAAAGTTCCTTCTATTATTTTCCAGATGAAGGGAACTGCGGCGATTTCGGTTTTGGAAAAATGTAATTATTTAATTTTAAAAAAAAGAATATGAATGATCACTGTCATTCACCCATATAGATGGGTAAAGTATGGTCACGCTTAGGACAATGGGTATTACCAAAAAACTGTTCTATAAATAAAAAACCGAAAAGATAATGGTCGTATCAAATCAGAAGCCTAATATTTCATTAATACCAACCGACAGCAATCTGCGCTTCTTCTGACATACAATCTGGTGTCCAAGGCGGATCAAATGTCATTATCACTTTAACATGTGAAATGCCCTCAACTGCACTAATAGCATTTTCAACCCAGCCTGGCATTTCACCCGCAACAGGGCAGCCAGGCGCTGTTAATGTCATCTCGATTTTGACGCTGCGGTTATCTTCAATATCAATACGATATATGAGGCCTAATTCATAAATATCGACAGGAATTTCCGGATCATAAATCGTTTTGAGTGCAGCAATGATATCATCTGTCATCCTGTCAAACTCTTCTGTCGGGATTACTGAAACAACCGCTTCGGAAGATTCTAGCTTTTTTTGCTTTTCAACGGCAGTTTTCGCCTTTTTGCCTATCTTGTTATCCGGTTCATTCATCTGAAGAATGCCTTCGCTTTTGTCAGCGCTTCTGCAAGTTGGTCAATATCCGCCCGGTTATTATATAAGCCCAGTGATGCCCGACAAGTTGATGTGATATTGAAGTGCTTTAAAAGTGGCTGAGCACAATGAGTTCCTGCTCTTATTGCCACACCTTGGCGATCAAGAAACATTGATATATCATGGGGATGAATACCCGCAAGATTAAAAGAGATAATGCCACCCTTATCCGAAGCTTTCCCTATAATGCTAAGCCCTTCAACAGTATAAAGGCGCTTGTGCGCGTAAACGGATAGTTCATGTTCATGCTTTAAAATATTATCACGACCAAGACTCTCCATATAATCAAGCGCTACACCAAGACCGATTGCTTCAATAATAGGCGGGGTACCTGCCTCAAATCTGTGAGGTGGCTGGTTATAGGTGATATTTTCAAGGGTCACATCCTCTATCATCTCTCCACCGCCTTGAAAAGGATGCATAGCTTCTAGTCGCTCCTTCTTCCCATACAGAACACCAATGCCACTTGGTCCATAAAGTTTGTGCCCAGTCATGACATACCAATCGCAGTCAAGATCCGTAACATTAACAGGAAGATGCACAGCTCCCTGTGCTCCATCAACAAAAACTGGAATATTGTGCGCATGCGCTATCTCAATCATCTTACTGACAGGCGGAACCGTTCCCAGCACATTGGACATATGTGTAACAGCGACAAGGCATGTCCGTTCCGTCAGTGCTTTTTCAAAATTTTCGATGTGAAGAATGCCATCATCATCGACCGGAACAAAGACCAACTTCGCTCCTTGGCGTTCTCTAAGAAAATGCCAAGGGACGAGATTAGAATGATGTTCCATAATTGTGACGATGATCTCATCATCTTCACCGATGTTTGGCATACCCCAGCCATAAGCCACGGTATTGACCGCTTCTGTTGCATTTTTGGTGAAAACGATTGTGTCAACCGATGGTGCGTTAAGAAAACGCTGCACAGTTTCTCGTGCTTTTTCATAAGCATCAGTCGCTATATTAGAAAGATAATGAAGCCCACGGTGTACATTGGCATAAGTTTCAAGATAAGCTTGTGATACACTATCAACAACACATTGCGGCTTTTGCGCCGATGCTGCATTATCAAGATAAGCTAACGGTTGACCATAAATTTTTCTTGCCAGAGCAGGAAAATCCCTGCGAACTGCTTCTATATCAAAGGGCTTTCCCGTTCTTTTATTCGCCATCGAAGGGCTACCTGCTCTCTAAAACAACTCCGACAGAAAAACCAGAACAGGACTTCTGTCAAGATATTACAACATTATACTTCAGTGCTCTATAGCGTTTCCAGTTTTTAAAATCTATCAAAACCGTAAGGGGTTTAAATATGAACCTGTAACCACTGATCAAGCAATATGTGCAATACCTCTCCCATCTCTTTTCTGTCAAATCCCTCAATCAATTCTCCAACAAAGGCCTTAACCAACATAGCTCGCGCCTGTGCTTCAGGAATACCGCGTGCCATTAGGTAAAAAAGCTGATCACGATCAATTTCAGCAACCGTTGCACCATGTCCGCAAGCAACATCATCAGCAAAAATTTCCAGTTCCGGCTTTGTATCAAATTCAGCACTATCAGAAAGGATAAGGCTGTTACAGATCATGCTGGCATCAGTTTTCTGAGCTTCTTTCGCTACTCGTATCATACCTTGAAAAACACCGCGGGCCTCATCTATTGCCACATTGCGAATTATTTCTGTCGATGTTGTGTCCTTTGCCAGATGGCGTACCACCATAGTCGTATCCGTATGGGTTTTTCCTGATAGCAGATTAATGCCGCGCAACTGAAAATCTGCCCCCATACCATCAAGGTTCACATTGATCTCTTGTCGGAGAAAGCGCGAACCAGCATTGATGATATAAAGCTTCAAAGCAACATTCTTCCCAAGTCGGGCATTGAATTGGTTAAGCTCAGTTGATGTCATACCCCGCGTGCGAATAATGATCCAAGAAACCTGCGCTCCTTCAGAAATATCAAGATTGCTGACAGAAGATATAAAGCTTTCTTCATCGTTACCGATTTGGCGCTCAATAATCATCACATTTGCGTTACTACCAATTATGACAGGAAACCGCACATGTGACTGAGCACCATTCTGAACATTCTGAAGCTCTATGATTTTATCCGAAGAGGTATTTTCGGGAAAATCTAATTTCCAGCCATCACTGACAAGGGCTGTATTAAGCTGTGCAATAACATTATCATTTGCAAAATCCTGCGGCAGTTCAGCCTCACCATTGGCCAGTAGTGCACCAAATGGAGTAGCTGGCATTTTTTTTCCTGCCTTGTGAGAAGGAATAACAGCCTGTCCATTAATAAGCCCAAGAACAATACTCCGCGACAAGAGCGGTGCTGCGAGGGCACCGCCTGACTTGCTACTGTAAGGAGCTATACAGATAAGCTGCGTGCGCATATCCGTGTAGTGCCAGTTTTCCATTCTCCTTGAAGGTAAGCCATGCTTATAAAAAGCATCCATAGCGGCTTTTCGGGCAGTCTCAAGCAGAAGGCCTCTTTGCGGCAGCTTTCCTTTTAACGCTATAAAATTATTAATAATTTCCGTTTCTGCCTGTGTCAGGGCAACTTTTTCAGATACTGTCATCAGGCGCTCTCCTCAAATAGGTTCGCCAATAATATCGGTATAGCCGTTCTGTTCTAGATACGACGCTAATGATTTATCACCGCTCTTGATAATTCGTCCCTTGTAAAGCACGTGCACTGTATCAGGCACGATATAATCAAGCAGACGTTGATAGTGTGTAATAACAAGAAAAGAACGATCTGATGCGCGAAGAGCATTAACGCCTTCTGCCACGGTTTTTAAGGCATCTACATCAAGGCCAGAATCTGTCTCATCTAGCACACAGAACTTTGGATTTAACAGCACCATCTGGAGAATTTCAGCACGTTTTTTCTCACCTCCTGAAAAACCCACATTCAAAGGGCGTTTTAGCATGGACATATCCATCTCAAGTCTGGCTGCCATAGCTTTGACATGTTTAAGAAATTCAGATACATTCAGTGCGGGTTCCTTCCGCGCCTTACGCTGGGCATTCATTCCGACTTTTAGAAACTCCATCATTGCAACCCCTGGTATTTCCATAGGGTACTGGAATGCTAGAAATATACCAAGAACGGCTCGTTCAGCCGCATTTATTCCCAAGATTGATTGGCCATTATAAAGGATATCACCCTTTGTTATCTTATAATTTTTGCTACCGGCAAGAATATAGGAAAGTGTTGATTTTCCTGAACCGTTTGGACCCATAACGGCGGCAACCTCACCGTCTTCAATTTTGAGATCAAGGCCACGGATGATTTCAGTTTCTCCGATCCTAGCATAAAGATTTTTTATTTCCAACATATGCTTTAATCCTGTTCATACAACGTAAGCCATATAAGCTCTGCTGCGAGCAATAAATTATCCGACACTACCTTCAAGGCTGATACCAATAAGCTTCTGGGCCTCTACGGCAAATTCCATTGGCAGTTCCTGAATGACCTCCTTGACAAAACCGTTAATGATCAACGCGATCGCTTCCTCCTCTTGAATACCGCGCTGCATAACATAAAACAGATGATCTTCCGATATTTTTGAAGTTGTCGCTTCGTGTTCGAACTGAGCAGTGGCATTTTTCGCTTCTATATACGGTACTGTATGGGCACCGCAGTCATTGCCAATCAGTAGGCTATCACATTGCGTGAAGTTACGAGCATTGGCTGCCCTGCGGTGCGCCGTCACTTGACCACGATAGGTATTCTCCGAAAATCCTGCCGAAATGCCCTTGGAAATAATCCGACTTGAGGTGTTTCTACCAAGATGCACCATTTTGGTACCTGAATCAATCTGCTGATGTCCGTTCGCCACAGCAATCGAATAAAAATGACCCCGTGAATTATCACCTCTGAGCAAACAAGAAGGATATTTCCATGTAATGGCAGAGCCGGTTTCAACCTGTGTCCAAGAGATTTTAGAATTGTTGCCGCGGCAATCACCACGTTTGGTTACAAAATTGTAAATACCACCCCTGCCCTCCTTATCACCAGGATACCAATTTTGCACTGTTGAATATTTAATTTCGGCATCTTCCAGCGCAATAAGTTCTACAACAGCGGCATGAAGCTGGTTTTCATCGCGCTGTGGCGCTGTACAACCTTCGAGATAAGAAACATAGGCTCCTTCATCCGCAATAATCAACGTGCGCTCAAACTGGCCAGTATTGCGCTCATTGATACGGAAATAGGTTGAAAGTTCCATGGGGCAGCGTACATTTTTGGGAACATAGACAAAAGAGCCATCGGTAAAAACTGCAGAGTTTAGTGCAGCATAAAAATTATCTGCAATCGGCACCACAGATCCAAGATATTTCTTCACCAGTTCAGAATGTTTGCGGACTGCTTCCGATATTGAGCAAAAGATGACGCCAGCCCGAGCCAATTCTTCTTTGAAGGTTGTGATGACAGAAACAGAATCAAATACTGCATCCACAGCAACACGGTCCGATGCATAGATATTACTATCCAGCTCTGATCGTTCGCCCTGTTTACGCACACCTGTAAGAATTTCCTGCTCTTTTAAAGGGATGCCAAGTTTTTCATAAGTAGCCAGAAGTTCCGGATCCACCTTGTCCAGTGATTTCGGTTCGATTTGGCTTTTCGGCGCAGCATAATAATAATAATCTTGGAAGTTGATCTCAGTATAGCTCAAGCGCGCCCATCTAGGCTCCTGCATCTGTAGCCATCGGCGATAAGCCTGAAGCCGCCACTCAAGCATCCACCCTGACTCCCGCTTGCGCTCGGAGATAAAACGGATAGTTTCCTCATTTAGGCCTTTAGGAGCTTTCTCAGTTTCGATCTTAGTTTCGAAACCATATTTATATTGATCAACATCGATTTTATGAACCTGACGTATAGTCTCCTGCGCAGCAGGCATCCGCTTTCTCCATATCTTGCCGGAATTAAAGGCCCGGTGATTTACTGATCCGATTTGAAATCAGATCGAATAGTGATCTGACCTGTAAAAGCATCAAGAGTAACTATTAAAAACATGATACTAATACTCAAAATTCATATAAATGTGTTTTAAAATCATTTGAAACTAATTTTCAAGCATGTTGCTGATTATTTTTCCGCGATACGATATTTTGAAAAATAGTGAGAAAATCTTTAATATCATCGGCATTTGTTTCCCATCCTACTGAGATACGGATAGCCCCATTCGAATCGAAAATGCCCATTGCCTGCAAAATCGGGTTTGTTCCCACTTTTCCAGATGAACAGGCCGCTCCTGCCGAAACAGCGACTCCTTCAAGATCAAATGCAATCTGCATATTTTCAGCTTTAAAACCCGGCGTGGAAAAAAAAGTAGTGTTTACCAAACGTCTAGTTCTGCTACCATGAATAATGGTGGATGGCTGAATCTTTTTCAGCCCATCTTCCAGATTTTTCTGTAATTTTGCCAGATGATCCTGTCTCTGCAAATGGTCCTGCGCATCAATTGCAGCGGCCCCAAAGGCTGCAATAAGCGGCAGTGATTCTGTTCCTGCCCGGAATCCTTTTTCCTGTCCACCACCGGTAATTAGCGGCTGCGGCATAACAAAACTGTCAACACAAGCAAAAGCCCCTATTCCCTTCGGCCCACCGATCTTATGGGCAGAAAAAATAAAAAAGTCACCGCATTTGCGGGTTATATCCAGCTTTTCCTTTGCAAGTACCTGTACTGAATCAACAATGAAAAAACCACCTACCTCTTTCACAATAGGAGCAAGAACTTCAATCGGCTGGATAACGCCTGTTTCATGATTTGCATACTGAATAGCAACAAGAGGTAAACCTTTACTTTTATTGTGCCCAGCAAGGATAGTACGCAGCACATCCGGTTGGACAATGCCGTCACCATCAACCGGAATAACCGTGCTCATTCCGGCTGGAAAACGTCCTTTACTGGTAATACACGGATGCTCTGTCGCAGAAAAATAAAGATGCGACATAAAAAGCGGTGAGCGTCCCATGAAATAGTGGGGCGTCAGAAGAGTCATTGCTGCCTCTGTTGCACCGGATGTGAAAACAATCTTTCCCGGATCACTATGAATAAGCTCTGCAAGTGCGTGACGTGCCTTCTGCATAACAGTCTTGGCTGCACGGCCTTCACTATGAATAGATGAAGGATTGCCGAACGTATCAAGCGCTGCGACAAGGCTGTTACGAACACGCCCAGATAAAGGTGTTGTTGAATTATAATCGAGATAAATACGCTTCATGCCTGTAGTCTAATCGTTCAGGTATAAATATTCTATATCAATTACCATGCGGAAAGCGCAATTTTCTTGAAAAGACGGTCAGAAACATCCTATTTAATGCATAAGCTACATGGAACACGTATGTGTTATGAATTAAAATTTTCCATTTTACAGATTTGAGCATAACAGCATCAAGGATGCAAGAAGCTCTGCCTGTAAGCACAAATTGTGGAGCATTGGATGCCTGAAGTGATTTTTAATGGGCCTGCTGGACGCCTTGAAGGCCGCTATCAGCCATCATCAGAGAAAAACACGCCGATTGCTATTATTCTTCATCCTCATCCACAATTTGGCGGAACGATGAACAACAAGATCGTCTATGATCTGTTTTATATTTTTCAACAGCGGAATTTTACAACTCTGCGTTTTAATTTCCGCGGTATTGGCCGTAGCCAAGGTGAATTTGATCATGGTGTAGGCGAATTATCAGATGCAGCTGCAGCCCTTGACTGGATACAGTCCCTCCATCCTGACTCAAAAACATGTTGGGTTTCTGGTTATTCCTTCGGGGCGTGGATTGGAATGCAGCTTCTGATGCGCCGGCCTGAGATCGAGGGTTTTATTTCCGTTGCTCCACAGCCTAATATTTATGATTTTTCATTTCTAGCTCCCTGTCCTTCTTCAGGGTTAATTATTCATGGTGAGCAAGATAAGGTCACCCCACTGAAAGATGTGCAGGCACTCGTTGATAAGCTAAAAACCCAGAAAGGTATCATTATCACACAGAAGATTATTGAAGGAGCCAATCATTTTTTTACAAGCTATACCGATGAACTCATTGAGAATTGTTCTGAGTATCTCAACCGCCGTCTTGCCGGTGAGCTTTCGGAAATGCGCCACAAACGTCTGCGTTGAATAAACCGGATTAATTATTAGGTTAAATTCTTTTCAGATTTGAGAAAAACAAAAGCACGTTTTCAGCAACTCTGCAGATCAGGAAGATTCTATGTCTCGTTTTAAATCTGATTTTCTTCAAATTATGGAGGAACGCGGCTTCATTCACCAAATTTCAGATGAAAAGGAGTTAGATAATCTTTTCGCGAAAGAGAAAGTAACGGGCTATATTGGTTTTGACCCGACAGCGCCGAGCCTGCACGCTGGAGGCCTTATCCAGATCATGGCGTTGCATTGGATGCAGCAGACAGGGCATAGGCCGGTTGCGTTGATGGGAGGTGGCACCGGTATGATTGGTGATCCCTCTTTCAAAGATGAAGCCCGTAAATTAATCACAGAGGAAATTATTAGACAGAATATTGCGGGAATCAAACAGGTATTTTCACGTTATATCCGATTTGGTGATAGCAATGATGACGCCTTAATAGTAGACAATGCAGATTGGCTATGCAAGCTCAATTATCTTGAATTTCTCCGCAATATCGGCCGGCATTTTTCTGTTAACCGCATGCTGTCCTTTGATTCTGTAAAGCTCCGCTTGGATCGCGAACACTCGCTTTCTTTTCTGGAGTTCAACTACATGATTCTTCAAGCTTATGATTTTGTGGAACTTAACAAACATCATGCCGTACGCCTACAGATGGGCGGCTCTGACCAGTGGGGAAATATTATTAATGGTATCGAACTTGGGCGTCGTATGGGTACCCCTCAGCTTTATGCCCTGACCTCGCCATTGCTTACAATGACATCAGGCACCAAGATGGGTAAGTCGTTCAATGGTGCTGTCTGGCTCAATGCGGATATGCTAACTCCCTATGAATTCTGGCAATACTGGCGCAATACTGAAGATGCAGATGTTGTACGTTTTCTCAAACTCTATACAATATTGCCGATGGATGAGATTACTCGCCTTCGTGAACTAAAGGGAAGTGAAATCAACGAGGTCAAAAAAATCCTTGCAACGGAAATCACAGCGATGCTGCATGGCCGCCATATAGCCGAAATTGCTGCTAAAACTGCCTGCAAAACCTTTGAGGAAGGAAAGTTTGACGATAATTTGCCAACTATTGATGTTTCTATATTTGAAATTAAAACAGGTATTGGCCTGCTTGCCCTGCTTGTCAGGGCCGGATTAGTAAAATCTAATAGCGAGGCACGCCGTCATATACGAGGTGGCGGCGTAAGAGTGAATAATCGGCTAGTTGATGATCAAAGCAAAATAATTGATAGTGCAGATATCAATGATACCGGCCTTATAAAGCTTTCTTTTGGCAAGAAGAAGCACGTGCTTATCAGAATAGCCAAATCATAACACAAGTTAATTCAATACATTGATCTAAAAATAGATTCATATTGTGGAACTTCCTCACAACATATTTTACTATAGGTTACGAGGGAATTATCCTATATAGACTGTCCAACGCCCAGAGATCTGAAACAGAAATACTCAATATTGTTGCATTGAACCTTTATTTAGCCAGGAAATTGGAAAATATTACGTTTGGAATCTCCTAGATCAATTTTTGTGTTTTTGGAGGATCAGGGGATTGAGTATCCGGTTCTAAGGGATTGGCTGATTTTGCATCTGAAAGGATCAACGGTTATTTATTCTTGCGCTTAATGGTACTTAGATTAAGTCTTGGCCGTTATCGAAGATATTTTTTTGCCGCTGCCTGTGGGGGCAATACATAAACTATGGGCAGATGTTAATCCGGAAGAAGAAATAATTAAAATTATGACCCTTAGGAGATTATTTTAGCTGCTGACTTACACAGGTACTCAGAATAGCGAATCAAAAGCAGCATAATGGTTAGAACTCGAATTAAATGATCAAAATATAAATAGATACTTCCGATAAACGATTTGTATTTTGACCCTTTCATGCTTAATTATATTTGAACACTACAAAATACCACCCTTCCCTCCCCTGAATTTTAACCAAGGGTTCTGGGGTTTAAATTCGTCCAGGGGGACAGCATTATTACTCGGTTTTTTATATATTTTAACAAGCTAATGATTGCATTTGTTGCCACTGTAAGGGCAATTAAAAATAATTTCGCAGTGAACCTCAATCCTATAAGGATCCATCCATGATATTCGTAAGATATAGGTCTGCAGGATAACGCCCAAAATCTCTCATCCGAAAGATGAAAATTTTATCAATAAACTTAAAGACTGAATTTTTATACTTTCTCTTTCTCTGTAAAAGAATCCTGATTTTTCCTGAATGTGCGCCATCTCTGCACATTGATATTATGTTCATTCAGCGTTTTGGAAAAAACGTGGCCCCCTGTTCCATTTGCAACAAAATAAAGATCTTCTGTATGAGGAGGATTGGCAACAGCTCTCAAGGAATCACGTCCCGGATTAGCAATGGGTGAAGGTGGTAAACCGTTGATTTTATAAGTATTAAATGGTGTCTCTTGTTCAAGATCAGAACGATAGATTGGACGATTTGCCGGTTTCCCAGAACTGCCAAAAAGACCATAGATCACAGTTGGATCTGACTGTAAACGCATCTTTTTTTTTAAACGATTATGAAATACAGCAGCAATAAGCGGACGCTCTGAAGCAATTCCTGTTTCCTTTTCGACAATTGATGCAAGTGTTACCAGTTCATTTATATTCTGAAGAGGTAGGTCAGCTTTACGTCCCTTCCATATTTCTTCCACCAGACGAGTCTGGCCATCACGTAAACGTTTTACAATTTCTTCCCGGGATGTACCTCTGACAAATCTGACCGTATCTGTCATCAAAGTACCTTCAGGTGGCAGTTTTTCTGGCAAACTGCCAACAAGTATTCCATTTTCGGCAAGGCGTTCAAAAACTTGTTTTACTGTTAGTCCTTCTGGAACTGTGAAGGAATGTTCAATTGAACGGCCTAGCACCATAATATCCATGATCTGCCGCATGGAAGCCCGCGCAGGAATTTCATATTCTCCAGTTTTTAACTGCTTTGCTTTGTGACTCCAGTTTACACTATAAATAAAAATTTGCGAATTTTTGATTATACCTTCTGTTTGCAACATAGTAGCAATTTTACGGATTCCTGTGCCAGGCTTGATCAAAACAATATGTGCTTCTTTGGAAGGGCCTTCTACCTCAAACATACCCCTGATAAAGTAAAAGCTTATGCTAAAAGCTGAAGCTACAAAAAGCAATACTGTAAAAATAAAATTGGCAAAAACGACAGCTTGGTTACGGGCAATTTTAGACCGCTTACTTTTGTCAGAACTCACCCGATTAGCATAACCATTATTTGAATTCACAGAAGCCTGTTCTAAAGATGCTATTCCTCCCGTTGAAGAATCACCTTCTTCAGGGTTTCTGTACTGAGAATTATCAGTACGAAATGTCGAAGAGTATCCTAGATGAAAAAATCCATCCGGAAAATCTTTATGATTACCTGAATTTTGGATTATTCTAATCTCATTGTCTTTTGTCAATGTTCCACCTATAATTAATTTCCCTGCCCTCAATCTAAATCCTAACATAATCAGAGCAAAAAAGAGCATCCTCAGATGCTTATTCAGCAAATGAAATTATATCAAAAATAGATTACGTGCTTTGGAAAATATAGATTTTCTTGTCATTTTTGCTCAGCAACATAAAGCATACGGATCAGTAGAAACGAAAACCTGCAAATCAAGTGCCTATTCCTTAATCATAAAGTTACTTGGTAGTTTTCAGTCACTATAACGGCATATAATAAGCGACGCATTAATGCCACCAAAACCAAATGAATTAGATAAGACAGTATCAATCTTACGCCTACGTGGCTTATGTGGCACCAAATCAATTCTGGTTTCAACAGACGGATTGTCTAGATTGATTGTTGGAGGCGCAATATTATCACGAATAGCAAGAACAGAAAAAATTGCCTCAGCAGCACCAGCTGCTCCCAGTAAATGCCCAATGGAGGATTTCGTTGATGACATCGAAACCTTTGAAGCTGCTTCCCCCAAAACCCGCTCAACGGCAGCAAGCTCAACTGTATCTGCTCTCGTAGATGTTCCATGTGCATTAATATAATCGATATTGGCACCGCTAATATTCGCACGTTTTAGAGCCGCTCGCATACAACGCTCAGCCCCTTCACCATTTTCAGTCGGAGCTGTAATATGATAGGCATCTCCAGAAAGACCATAACCGATAATCTCGGCATAAATATTCGCCCCACGTTTTTTTGCATGTTCCAGCTCTTCTAAAACAAGCATTGCAGCCCCTTCACCCATAACAAAACCGTCACGATCACGGTCATAAGGACGTGATGCTCGTGTTGGATTACTATTCCAACCTGTAGCCAAAGCCTTACATGCAGCAAAACCAGCCATCGAAATCCTGTTAATCGGTGATTCCGTACCACCGGCTAGCATGACATTTGCATCACCCAAAGCAATAAGACGGGAAGCATCACCAATGGCATTGGTACCCGTTGAGCATGCTGTCACTACCGAATGATTAGGCCCACGCAAATGATTTTTGATCGAAACATATCCCGATGCAAGGTTAATCAAACGTCCGGGTATAAAAAACGGTGAAATCCGCTTTGGCCCACGATCACGGAGAGTATAGCCCGCTTCCACAATGCCGCCAACACCGCCAATTCCTGACCCGATCAGCACACCAGTACCCGTCTGGCCCTCATCGGAAACAGGATGCCAATCAGCATCACCAAGTGCTTCATCAGCAGCAGCCATAGCATAAACGATAAACGGATCAACTTTACGTTGTTCTTTCGGTTCCATATGAAGATCAGGATTAAAAGTACCATCTGAACCGTCACCAAGTGGAATACAGCAAGCAATCTGACACGGTAAATCATCTACCTCAAATTGAGTCACACGACGCGCAGTACTCCTGCTCTGAAGAAGTCTTTCCCAGCTATAAACCACATTGCCAGCAAGCGGAGAAACCATACCCAAACCGGTAATGACGACACGCTTCATCATGATCTCTAATCACACACACTAAAAGCAGGCTGCATAATACTCAATTATAAATAGAAAAAATAAAAGCAGAAGCGCTTTCGCGTTTCAAAATTTATCAAGACGAAGCTTTATCAATAAACTTTACAGCATCGCCAACAGTAAGAATTGTTTCAGCGGCATCATCCGGAATCTCCACACCGAATTCTTCCTCAAAAGCCATGACAAGCTCGACAGTATCCAAGCTATCTGCACCAAGATCATCTATAAAACTGGCACCTTCAGTCACCTTATCAGCATCTACACCCAGATGTTCAACAACAATCTTTTTAACGCGTTCTTCTGTATTACTCATGTCGGGACCTCGACTTTAGTTGCTCCCAGCCTTGAGATAACGGCATGGGTACTCTAATCAAACAATAATAGATGCATAGTCAGGCTGTAACCTTTTCGCATCCTGTGGATATCCTTCAATTCTGAATTACAAATTCAAAACTATCTCTTTCAGCTCAGTCGAATCATTACCAAACACCTGATTTTCCAAATTTTCCTTCAAAATTCTCCTGCGCGTTACTACCATCAGTACCGACAGGGCGCAAAGCATTTTCATCAAACTTCTACCCTTTCCATCTTACTTCACATCCTAGTTTTTTAAATCATAGACATTCCGCCATTTACATATAATGTCTGTCCTGTAACATAAGAGGCCTCATCGCTGGCAAGATAAATAGCAGCAGCAGCAATATCTTTACCGTTCCCCATGCGCTTCATCGGAATTTCTCCTATAAACCCTTCTTTTATCTTGTCGCTGAGCTTATCAGTCATTGCCGACTCAATAAAGCCCGGAGCAATCAAATTTACTGTCACGTTACGCGCCACAATTTCCTTTGCAAGAGCCTTTGAGAAACCAATAAGCCCTGCTTTCGTTGCACAGTAATTTGTCTGCCCGGCATTACCAATCACACCCACTATAGATGTAATATTGATAATCCGCCCAAACCGACGACGTATCATCCCATGTGCTACAGCGCGCGTCAGATTGAAAACGGCTGTAAGATTGACTTCTAAAACACTATCCCAGTCTTCATCACTCATCCGTACAAACAAACCATCACGGGTAATACCGGCATTATTTACAAGAATATCAATGCCATCCATCTCCTTCTCAGCTGCTTCACCAAGCTTTTTCACAGAATCACGTTTGGAGAAATCTGCTGAGAAAACATGAGCCCGCTCACCGAATTCTTGAGCTAAGGCATTCAGTTTTTTCTGACGTGTGCCATGCAAGCCAACAACGGCTCCCTGTTTATGAAAACAGCGAGCAATTGCTTCACCAATCGCGCCTGTTGCCCCTGTGATCAGTGCCTTACGTGCGTTAAGTTTAAACATCACCATTCCCTATCAAATGCCAAACGCCTTAAGTGTTACTTCAATTTCCTTTGCTGTCCCGACAGTTATTCCCTCTAAATTCTTGTCAATACGTCTTATAAGACCTGTAAGCACACGACCCACGCCTATCTCGTAAAGACTAATTATACCATTTGCAGCAAACCATTTAACCGTCTCGTACCAACGGACACGCGCTGTAACCTGTTTAACCAAAAGATCAACGATTCTTATAGAATCCTGTTCTGGCTTTACCGAGACATTAGCAATAATCGGCACAATTGGATTATTATAGGTAATCCGGGCTAATGCCATACGCATTACTTCGGCAGCAGGCTCCATCAGAACTGAATGGAATGGTGCAGAAACCGGTAGCATGATGGCACGTTTAGCGCCTCTTTCAGTAGCAAGGATAATAGCATATTCGATAGCCACCTTGTTACCGGAAATAACAAACTGCCCTCCCCCGTTATCATTGGCAATTTGGCAGATACCGGATGATGATGCGTTTGCACAGATATCAGACACATCATCATCATTCAAGCCGATAATAGCTGCCATTGCCCCTTGACCGACAGGCACAGCCTGCTGCATCGCATCACCACGGGTACGCAAAAGGCGCGCTGTATCTGCAAGAGAAAACATACCTGCAGCACACAATGCGGAATATTCTCCTAATGAATGACCTGCAATATAGGAGAGCTCTCTGGCAAGATCTAATCCTTGAGCCTCCATGATTCTTATGACCGCGATAGATACTGCCATCAATGCCGGCTGAGCATTGGTTGTGAGAGCCAACTCCTTAGAAGGGCCTTCAAACATGATCTTTGATAATTTCTGTTCCAGAGCATCGTCAACCTCTTCGAAAACCATACGAGCCGCTGGAAATTGTTCAGCTAATAATTTTCCCATACCAACAAACTGGCATCCCTGACCGGGAAATATAAATGCTTTTCCCATAAAAGACCCCTATATTCTCCCTTATTTTCTCCGTCAACGGAAATGCATTAACGATACATGGCAAGTCAAGTTAGAAAAATGAAATTTATAAAACCATACACATAATAAATATGGTTATAATGATATTTGTTAAACTTTGGCTATATAAAATATCATCACTTTGAGCGATTACAGCTTTTCTAGTTCGTGGCGAATATCTGCAAGAGCTTTTTCTGCTTCCGTACCATTCGGTCCACCAGCCTGTGCCATATCAGCGCGACCGCCACCGCCCTTGCCACCAACCGCTACAGAACCGATACGGACTAGATCAATAGCGCTGATTTTTGCAGTCAGATCATTTGTTACACCCACGACAACACTGGCCTTACTACCTTCCTCAATGCCAATAAAAACAACCACGCCGGAACCAAGCTGCCTTTTCCCAGCATCTGCCAGTGGCTTCAGTTCACGCGAGGATATACCATGGACAATCCGGCCGATAAAAACAATTCCATTGACCATTTCGGTTTTATTTTCACCCACAGCACAGGAGGTCATACCCCCCAATACCAACTCACGCCTTGCGTCACTCAATTTCTTCTCAAGTTTACGGCGCTCTTCCATCAATATGAGAATATGTTCTTCTGCATTCTGCGGTGTTGACTTAAGGACAGCGGCAATCGCATGAATACGTTTATCTTGCTCTATCAGATATTGACGGGCAATCTGTCCCGTTAATGCCTCAATACGGCGAACACCTGCAGCAATAGCGCTTTCCGATACAATGCGAATCAAACCAATATCACCGGTACGGCCAACATGCGTACCACCACACAACTCAACTGACCAAGGACGATTGAACAACTGAGCATCCTTACCCCGTGTATACCCCATGGAAACCACCCGTACTTCACTGCCATACCTCTCGCCAAACAAAGCCATAGCCCCTTCGGCAATCGCATCATCCACCGGCATAAGGCGAGTTATTACCCTTTCATTCTGTAAAACAATGCCGTTGGCCAGATCTTCAATCTGACCAAGTTCCTCACACGTGATTGCCTTCGGGTGAGAAAAATCAAAACGCAAGCGTTCCGTTGTCACAAGTGAACCCTTTTGCACAACATGATTGCCTAATATCTCACGTAAGGCTTTATGCAACAGGTGTGTTGCAGAATGGTTGATACGGATTTTTGCCCGTCGGTCAGAATCAATTACCAAATCAACTGGCTGCTCTGTTGTAATCCGACCTTTTTTCACCCGGCCAATATGAACAAAAAAACCATCGACTTTCTTTTTCGTATCAAATACCTCAAATATAAAGTTATTACCGGTAATTATACCTCTGTCACCAATCTGACCGCCGGATTCGCCATAAAATGGAGTATGGTTGACAATGACGATGCATTCTTCTCCTGCGTCAGCATGATCAATAATCCGACCATCATGGACAAGGGCTCGTACAACCCCTTTAGTTTTTTCCATATCATACCCCAGAAATTCAGTAGATCCTACCTTATCACGAATAGCAAACCATACTGTTTCAGCACCTATTTCAGCCGATCCAGACCAGCTAGCGCGTGCTTCTGCTTTCTGACGTTGCATCGCCTTGTCAAAACCATCAATATCCACACTGATATCGCGGCTACGCAAAGCATCTTGCGTCAGATCAAGAGGAAACCCATAAGTATCATAGAGCTTGAAAGCAACTTCACCATCAAGCCGGGCACCCTTGCTCATTCCTCTGGTTTCCTCTTCAAAAACACTCAAACCGCGTTCCAGTGTCTTGCGAAAGCGAGTTTCCTCAAGTTTTAGTGTTTCCGAAATAAGTGATTCTGCCCGTAATAATTCCGGATAAGCTTGCCCCATTTCCCGTACCAATGCAGGCAAAAGCCGGCACATTAGCGGTTCTCTTGCGCCAAGAAGCTGCGCATGGCGCATTGCACGCCGCATGATGCGGCGTAATACATAACCACGCCCCTCATTAGAGGGTAAAACACCATCTGCAATAAGAAAGGCAGAAGAGCGCAAGTGGTCAACAATCACACGGTGACTTGCTGTAAACTTCCCTTTCGCCCTAATACCTGTTGCCTTTTCTGACGCACGGATAAGATTGCGGAACAAATCAATATCATAATTATCATAGACCCCTTGAAGCACAGCGGCAATACGTTCAAGCCCCATGCCCGTATCAATTGACGGTCGTGGAAGATTAACCCGTTCATCAGGCGTTATCTGCTCATATTGCATGAAAACCAGATTCCATATTTCGATGAAACGGTCACCATCCTCATCCTTACTGCCAGGCGGACCACCCGCAATCTTCGCACCATGGTCATAAAAAATCTCAGAAGATGGTCCGCAGGGACCCGTATCTCCCATAGTCCAGAAATTATCGTTGCTTGTAATCCTGATAATCCTGCGATCAGGCAGGCCAGAAATTTTTTTCCAGAAATTTTCTGCTGCAACGTCATCATGATAAACAGTTACTAGCAGTTTTTCTTTTTTTAGGCCAAATTCCTTTACTAGAAAATCCCATGTTAGGCAAATTGCTTCTTCTTTGAAATAATCCCCAAAGGAAAAATTTCCCAGCATTTCAAAGAAGGTATGATGTCGCGCAGTATAGCCAACATTATCAAGATCATTGTGCTTTCCACCCGCGCGCACACACTTCTGTGCTGTGGCTGCACGGTTGTAGGAGCGCCGTTCAAACCCGGTAAATACATTCTTGAATTGCACCATGCCTGCATTGGTAAACATCAATGTCAAGTCATTGTGCGGCACAAGCGGACTCGAGGGCACGATCTGATGGCCATTACGATAGAAAAAATCCAGAAAAATCGATCTAATCTCATTAACGCTATTCATAAAAACTACCTGTATGCGGGAGCGAACATATGTTACCTTTATAACAGGATTGTCCCTCTAATAAAGAGATTCTCTTACTTTCATTGGAAGAACAAGGTATTCAGCCCATAACAGTCAATTCTTTAACACAAAAATTATGAGTAAATTGACATTTATAGTAATCACAATTATAGTTATATTAAGAGAATGATTCTCTTAATATAAATTAAATAATATTTAGAAAATTTATATAATTGATAATAATCTATGAAGTATAATGCTTATAAATATCATTGCGAACATCACTTTTCAGACTGGCTGTATATACACATATTCAACACAATCTTTAAAATAAAATACCTGTATTCTTTTCCCGATAGTGAGCAATAATACTCCTGAATGTGCTATTGCTAAAGTTTTTTGACACTTGTAAAAGTTTCTGTCTGCAGCTGTCCTTAATACAGATACGGAAAATAATTCAAAGAACTGCAGCAATCCCCTGAATAAATGGCTGATAACGTACTCGGAACATGTCAGCCCGCTCGAAGCAGTTGCCGATCTTTGAATAACGAACAATTGTCTGGATGCTATTAGCCGGTCCAACTGGCGCAACCAGAACACCATTGCCAGCCAAAAGTTCCATGAACGACTGGGGCTCACTTTTCTGCGATGGCCAGATAACAATACGATCAAAAGGCCCGCTGCCAGTAAGGCCATAACAAGCATCGGCTTGACGCAAGGTAATATTGTCAATATTCAGCACCTGAAAACGCTGGCGCGCCTGCTCACATAATGTTTTGTAACGTTCAATACTAGTAACCCGCCCCGCCAGCCGCGCCATCAGCGCTGCCGTAAATCCTGATCCTGTCCCTATTTCCAAAACTCTGTGTTTTTTTTCTAGCTGCAAAGATGCAATCAGGATAATCTGATCGTCTAGTCGCTCAATATATTCGCCACATGATATGGGAATAATACAGTTGTTCAATGCAAGATCCGCATAAATAGGATCAATAAAATTCTGTCGCTGAGCTTGCTCCAAGGCAGAAAAAATTCTTGGACTATCAATTCCTTTAGCCCGTAAACGCAGAAAAAGGTTTACAAAAGCTTCTCCTTCTGCAATTGCGTGTGAATTGAACTCCATATACAATTTTCCGCTCAATGTATAGGCTTGTGAAGTATAAAATACAAAAACTGGTAGACCTTACTGTATAAATATTACGGTCATGGCCAAAAAACAGATGGAAAATTGCCACTTTAGGTTCAATCTCCCACTTATCAAAAAATAATGCAATCCGAAAGATATCGGTTTCCTGATATTTGACGCTGTTAACTTCTGACTCCAATAGTCTCCAAACCACCCATATAGGCCTGCAGAACCTGCGGGATGACAATTCGTCCATCAGTCTGTTGATAGTTTTCCATGACAGCAATGAGACAACGACCAACCGCCGTTCCCGACCCATTCAGCGTATGGGCAAACTGCAATGCCTTTTCACCTTCGCGGCGATAACGGGTATTCATCCGACGAGCCTGAAAATCGCCGCATACGGAACAGCTTGAAATCTCACGATAGTTGTTCTGCCCTGGCATCCATACTTCAAGATCATAAGTTTTACGAGCAGAAAATCCCAAATCAGCAGTGCAAAGCATGATGGTACGGAATGGTAGCTGAAGCCGCTCAAGAATCTCTTCAGCACACTGGGTCATACGCTCAAGCTCATAAAGGGCCGAATCGGCATCTGTAATCGATACCATCTCCACCTTCCAAAATTGATGCTGGCGCAACATACCGCGCGTATCCCTACCCGCTGAACCTGCCTCAGAACGAAAACACGGTGTAAAAGCTGTAAAACGCAGTGGCAGAACAGAAGCATCTAGAATTTCTCCCCGCACCAAGTTAGTAAGTGGAACCTCCGCCGTAGGAATAAGCCAACGCCCATCTGTGGTCTGAAATAGATCCTTTGCAAATTTCGGCAACTGTGCTGTACCATAAAGAGCATCATCACGTACCAGCAATGGCGGGGAAACTTCCCGATATCCATGCTCCCGCGTATGTATATCAATCATAAACTGGCCGATTGCCCGCTCAAGATGTGCAAGTTCACCGGAAAGCACAGAAAAACGAGTGCCAGAAATATGACCAGCCCGTTCAAAATCCATTCCTCCCAATTGTTCACCCAGTTCATAATGCTCTTTCGGAGTGAAATCAAATACGCGCGGCGTACCAACTTTCTTGATTTCAACATTATAATTTTCATTATCTCCAACCGGGACATCCCCCAACGGAATATTAGGAAGAGATGATAAAATATCCTCAAGAGCGCCGGTCAAATGACGTTCTTCATCTTCTGCCTTTGCAAGCCAAGCCTTAAGATTTGAGACTTCAACCTTCAGCTCTTCGGCTAGAGCATTATCACCAGCGGCGATAGCCAGCCCAATTTCTCTAGATGCTGCATTACGCTGCTTTTGGGTTTCCTGCACCTTGGCAATATGATTACGTCGTTTCTGGTCGGCAAAGAGAACGGCAGCTGCTTGCGGCTTAGCATTTCGTTTTGCAAGTGCACTATCCAGCACCTGTGGGTTTTCGCGGATCCATTTAATATCAAGCATGGGCCAGTCTCATCAGATAAGTCGTTTGGAAGCAACATAACCGACAATCATTCTTCATCGAGAAGAAGTTTGCGCTTCATCACTTTGCTTTTTCTCATAATCCTGCGCACAAGGAAAACGACCGTTCCTTAGAGCAGAACTGTTGGCAAAGCAAGCCCAAATCTTCTGAAGAAATCAGAGGTGAGCAAATCAATAGAATTAAGATAACCACAGGCAACTGGAATATTAGAGCAAATGCCAGAATAAACAATATGCATAAAATTTAAATTATCCAGAGATTTTTGCAATGAATTCAATCTGAAAATGGCTGTCCGGCATCAGATTCTGGACAAAAAATGACCGTAAAGTAAGCATCGCAATAAAGCTAAAATACTTACTGAATAAGGTAAAATCAGTTTGATACCGCCGAAGGCGGTAATTTTCAGCACCTTGAATCTCTAAATGTTGATTGTAGATGGATTCTGTCGAGATTCTTGCCAGAAAACTTCATGGCCCATTGATTTTAAGAAATCAGCAGAATATCTAAAGATATAACCCTTGAGCATAAAGCTCACCAATACTGGAAGTGATAGTTGCAATATCAAGTAGGTATTTCTTAAGATTTTTTAATTTTTTGTTACCTAATTTCACATAAATCCAGAAATTTTTCCATGAATAAACAGAATAAAGCAGAGTGATTAAGGATCAAAATGAGATGCTACAGTGTAATCAAAGATTCATGCTGATTTTAAAACTCCCAGTAAAAATCAAAACGGTGCACAGGCTCGAAAACCAAGCAAGCCGCTCTTAAATACCTCCGCTAGCGCGACGGATACTTTAAGGTCGGTTTTGAAGTTCTCGAACCGCACATCACTTACTGCCATCTTAATCAACTTCTTAATTTCTATCACCGTTGATTAATAACTTGGCAACAATCATCTGCGCGCTAAATTACGCGCTGTATACAGCCCATCTATCCGAAAAGATCACAAGGGCCTACGCACCATTTCCGGCCTCAAAATGCGAATTGCAAAGTCCGGTATGGTTCAGCTTCTACCTGTAATAAAGCACGCTCAGAAATTTCAGGACATTTATGATCTATATATCTAAAATATGAAAATACGGTAAGTATCCTGAATAATTGCCGATTTTATATACATAAAAACCCAAGGCAATTACGGTATATATTTTAGGAATTTGGATTGTCATCAGATCTTTTTAGGGGCTTCCAGCACACTTAAAAATGTTAAAATGATCGGCTTGTTAGGAGGTCCTGATCAATCAAATACCTAATTTTCTAGCTGAAAAATACGTGCAAATCTCCCGTCTAGAAGAAGGGTACCTAATATGATATTAAGCTAGTGTGTATTGAAATTTAATCCCCACTCTAATCTCCTAAGTACTTTCATCCAAAGTTGCACTATATTACTTGCTAAATTTAAATAGATAATCCGCTATTTATGGATACTGCCATCAGTAATAGATCAATTTTTTGCTTTTGGCGAAGGCCATAATTTGATATGGTAGAGAGTGGTATAAAAGGCTAGTATTGTAATGATAAAGCAGAAGTCTTATGATAATATTGATTATCTGGAATACGGTGACTCGGCAGAAAGTGATATTGCTGGTACCTTACCTAATGATGATGATATTAGCATAAAGCCACTTACTGTCATTGATTGGAATATGCCTAGTAATATTCCCAGTGTTAAGGGCGTCGAACTTATTGCTGAATTTGTCAAACGACTACCGGATAAACCCGGCGTATATCGTATGCTCGGTGAAAACAGCGATGTACTTTACGTTGGCAAGGCTCAAAACTTGAAAAAACGTGTTGCTAACTACACACATCCGGAGCGCCAGATAAACCGCATTGCGCGAATGATTAGCGCAACCTGTAACATGGAGTTTATCGTCACCAGTACAGAAACTGAGGCACTTCTACTTGAATCTAATCTTATCAAAAGATTACGTCCACGTTTTAATATTCTGCTCCGGGATGATAAATCATTTCCCTATATTACCATCACTAGAAATCACTGGGCACCGGGCATCTTCAAACATCGCGGTGCCCATATCCGGAAGGGCGATTATTTTGGTCCCTTTGCCTCTGCCATGGCAGTCAATCGTACAATAAACAGCCTGCAGCGCGCATTTTTACTGCGAATCTGTAAGGATTCTGTTTTTGAAACACGCTCACGTCCCTGCCTTCTTTATCAGATAAAGCGATGTTCGGGTCCCTGTACAAATGAAATCAGCAATTCGGATTATGCCTTACTTGTTGAAGAGGCAAAAGCTTTCCTTTCCGGTAAAAGTCAGAAAGTCAAGGAGCAGATTGCTGCCTCTATGCTAGCAGCATCTGAAGCCATGGATTTTGAATGCGCTGCACTTTACCGCGACCGATTGGCTGCACTTTCCCATGTACAAACACATCAGGAGATCAATCCACAGACAATTGATGAAGCTGATATTTTTGCTATTTGTCAGGAGGAAGGTCTCACCTCAATTCAGGTCTTTTTCTTTCGTACGGGGCAAAATTGGGGCAACCATGCTTACTTTCCCAAAGTAGATCCCAGTCTCCCTGTACCGGAAGTTCTAAAGGCATTTCTTGCCCAGTTTTATGACAATAAACCCCTACCCAAACTTATCCTGCTTTCTCATGAGATTGCAGAACATTCTTTGCTCATAAAGGCATTAAGCCTGAAGGCTAATCACAAGGTCCAAATAATCACACCCCGATGCGGCGAGAAAAAGGAACTTATAAAACATGCACTAACAAACGCCCGCGAATCACTAGGACGTAAGCTTGCAGAAATCTCTTCACAAGCAAAACTGCTTGAAGGTCTTGCCAAAACATTTGCCCTGCCCCACAAATCACAACGGATCGAGGTATATGATAATTCTCATATCATGGGTACAAATTCTGTTGGTGCCATGATCGTTGCCGGGTCTAAAGGTTTTGTTAAAAGCCAGTATCGCAAATTCAATATCCGCTCGACCGAAATTACGCCGGGGGATGACTGTGGCATGATGCGTGAAGTTATTGAGCGGCGTTTTTCTCGTCTTGTAAAGGAATGTGGTCTGCCCAGACAAACTAAAAATACAGAAGATAATGATACCTTTCCGTCTTGGCCTGACATTATCCTAATTGATGGCGGCAAAGGACAAATTAATACTGTAGATGAAGTTCTAAAGAAAATGGGCATTCAACATTTCGTAACAGTGATTGGCATAGCAAAAGGCATCAACCGCAATGCAGGGCGGGAACATTTTTTTATTGAAGGAAAATTGCCTTTTTTTCTGTCGCCAAGAGACCCTGTGCTTTATTTCATTCAGCGTTTGCGGGATGAAGCCCACCGTTTTGCCATAGGCGCGCACCGAACACGCAGAAAAAAGGAAATGATAAAAAATCTCCTTGATGAAATTGAAGGTGTCGGGCCAAAGCGCAAACAGGCACTTCTGAATCATTTTGGCACAGCCCATACCATCTCAAGGGCTGCTGTTGAGGATCTAATGAAGATCAAGGGTATTTCACAGGCGATTGCACAAACTATTCAGAATCATTTCAATGAAAGATAAGCCTTGTATTTCCTTCTGAGGTTGTCTTACATATCAGCTAAGGTATTCTCGTTATAGAACGAGTATTCATTTTCTGTTGTTGTCCTTCTGGTTTGAACCTTAATATTCCGATGAAAAAACATATTTTTTCTCTGCCGAATCTTTTGACCTATGGCCGGATCATTGCAGTTCCACTTGTGGTACTGTGTTTTTTCCTAGAAGGACGTCTTAAATCAAGTGATCCGGCACGTTGGTCTGCCTTTGTCATATTTCTCATCGCTAGCATAACAGATTTTTTCGACGGTTATCTTGCACGAATATGGCAGCAAACGTCTAATTTTGGCCGTATGCTAGATCCTATAGCTGATAAACTGCTTGTTTCTGCTTGTCTTCTTTTGCTTGCAGCAGATGGAACGATTGCCGGATGGACATTATGGGCTGCCATCATTATCCTTTGCCGTGAAATACTTGTCTCAGGCCTACGTGAATATCTAGCCAAACTCAAGGTCAGTATGCCTGTATCCCGCATGGCCAAATGGAAAACAATCGTACAGTTGACAGCACTCAATTTTCTGCTTATAGGTCCAGCAGGAGAAAGGTTTTTCCCTCATATAGCCTCATTAGGGCTTACATTGTTATGGATTGCTGCAATTTTGACATTGATAACCGGATGGGATTATTTTCGTGCAGGATTGAAACATGTCATTAACTGATGATTGATGTGAAATTATATACTAAGTTAAGTGAGAAAATCGGAGAGGAGTAACAGTAGAGTACGTGGAGTTGGATTTACTGGCGGATATGTCATGGCGATTTCGTGATTTGATTTACCACCTTCCAGGAATAAAACTAAAATTCATAGTAGTATAGGTTGTTTTCCATAAGCTCTTTTTTAGATTAATATCTCCATAGCTGAAAAACGATAATATAAAATTATTTTACAGATATTATCCTAATTAGGATATGAGAATTATTCTGCTCAATGATACTTAAATCATCAGTCTTCTCTGCAATACTCCTTCTCTTCTTGCCATATTAAGCATTATTGAATGCATGTGTAGCATTACTTATTTGTATGGAGATTATTTATCAAAAACAAGAATAGAATATCTACAGATAATCAGATTCACAGCCAAATCATCTATGATCAAAATGCAGCTCCGCTCCTGCAAGCTACACTTGTTTATTGTGCAGCTGACCGATCCTGAGCGCACAAACGGTTCAAAAAGATTATTATGGAAACTCATTATCATATTTCCGAATAAGTTTATATTAGCGATTGCATTACAGAATTTAATGAAAACTACTCCTTTTCTGACTCGCTGTGGTTTACCAATACAACATCCATATAGATCGAATCGGAACTCACAGGAATCTTACCTGGCTGATGATGATTCAAAATAACAGGAGTAAGATGGCCAACGAAGAACTACTCAAAAGCCAAATTAATGACTCGTTGAAGACATTGGTTTCGGCCAAGGCATCATGAACGATTCTCATAATAAGGCTACATACTGGTGATGAGAGGCAATTTATCGATATGCTATCAAAGGGTTGGAGCTCAGCAGATAAATCCGCTGAAATTGATTTACCCGCTCAATAAATTGCAATACTATTACGCGGTTTCCTTCAAGGAAATCAGGCTCCTTTACAGAAATTATCCAACAATTTCAGTTTCTGCAAACCAGTAGGCAATTTCTATCACCGCAGTTTCGGGGGAATCGGACCCATGAACCGAGTTTTCGCTAATTGACACTGCAAAGGTTTTGCGAATCGTACCTTCAGCAGCCTCGGCCGGGTTAGTTGAGCCCATAATCTCACGATTTCGGACAATAGCGTTTTTACTCTCCAGAACCTGAACAACGCTAGGGCCGGAAGACATAAACTCAGTCAATTCCGTAAAAAAGGGACGTCCCCTGTGAACAGCGTAAAAGCTCTCTGCTTCGCGCAGGCTCATCCATACACGTTTAGAAGCAATAATATGTAATCCAGCGTCTTCCAGCATTTTTGTAATGGCACCACTAAGATTACGGCGCGTTGCATCCGGTTTGATTATAGAAAATGTACGCTCAATGCTCATTGTTAACCATCTTCCTCTTTATAAAACTCAGAATTTATCGTATGGTTCTATAGATAAATTTAAAATCCCTGCCAAGAGAAAACAACAACAAAAACAGACTTCTCTTGCACTGGACTGTCTGTCAATGGAGAATGACTGTTGCTATATTGATTTTCAATGAACTTTCTATAAGAAAGTATCATTCCTAATCTGGCATCTCTAGATGCATATCTTGAAAAATGTGAATGAAATTCGCCTGCTCATAAACTCTGTAGTTAATGAATTCACCTTAATTGAGGGATAAAAATGAAAAAAGCGATTATACAGCTTTGTCATATGCTCTACCCTATAGCTAATAAAAAAGCAAAAACCATAAAATTAGATATAGTGGCAATAATGCCATTATGTTGAACGGGAAAGAAAATACATTTGAAACAAAACGCGATAATAAAACAGCATAGATTGCCGATAGCAATAGAAAGATAATATCAGCGGCTAAAGTTATATGCTGCTCATCAAAGAGTGATGAGCAAATATGTGTAAGACCAAAAGCTTGAGATGTTAGCAATGCCAAAGTTACCGCCCATAAGGAAATTAGCATTCGTTTCCATATTGCTTCTGCCATAGTTTTGACCACCGTGGCCTCACGCCAGATCAAAATATACCTAAACCAATAATGCTGTCGTCCTAAGGACGACTTTATCAAGGTTTTAAAATTTAAAAGCCCCCACGAGCTGATTACAAACAAAATAATTAGTGTTGTTAAGCTCATCAGACTTTTTTCTCCCAGCGTTTGTTCGGCATCTGCTTCCAGTAAGTCAGCATATGTCCTCTATCCTTTAGATATCTCCATTCCTGCCGCGCTCCGGAAAGTTGATCAGCATCATGCCCATCAAATATAATAACAAGACGCTCATAGTTTTCAGGATCAAGACATCGTACACCCTCCACACAAAAACGCACCTGCGAAACATTGAGATTGGCAGTGCCGGTTGTCAGAAGTACCAGCTGTTCCTCCGGCCATTTATCTCGATCTGATCCATGGCCGATAAAAGAAGTGTCCGACCAACCCCATAACAGCGCATCAATGGCATCACGGCGTTCCTCTGTGGCAAACTGAATTGCCACCCGCCAGCCACGCTGTAACGAATGCTCAATTAATCTGGGTAGTATATGATCAAGTTTTGATTCAGTAAGATGATAAAAAAGAATCTCACTCATAATCTATTCCTCCTAATGATGGACGATCAGACGGTTTAGAGAGACGCATCCAAAATCTGAAGCCCATAGTAGTATCAATCATATCCACATAGACCCACACCCTATAATCCACAAAATACCGCAAAAAGCAGTCAGAAACTTTAGAATTAACAATCCGCTCAAATTCCTCGCCAAACGATATGTAAAAGCAACTGACTTTTTGCCGCCAGCAAGATGCATAACAGCTAATTATGAACGCTAAATTTTATCAGTGTTCAATCTGGGTTGCGAATCCCTTAAGTGCCCAGCATGTTGAGCTGATTCATTAACAAATCGCGGGTCCAGTTCACTGCATCAGCTAGCTGTTGTGCACCTTTCGCACAATTTACTGCCTGTATAGCTGGATTTTCATATTGCGTTTTTCTTTTTTGCCTTGGTTCTTTTTGTATGCATCAAGTGCATAATAATTCAATTCAAAGCGGTAGATAAAATCTGCTATTTCAGTCTTTTGAAAAATCTTGCCCGCTGCAGCCAAGACAATATTTGTATCACCTGCATTTGCAATTGCATCCTAGCAAGCTACTTCCATTCTTACCCAGTCATCGTTGCAAAATTTTCTTAAATCACTAGTTCCAAGAAAATTAAAGACTTAGATTTTATCCTATTTTAAGCTATAAACAAATTGAAATTTCGATTATAAAATTTACGCATTGCAATAATATCGACAGTTTTTCTCTATATGAACCTTCTTGGAACAAAAATTTAAGATATATGCTAGAAGGATTCATACTATTACTGTTATTAAGACGATCTTTTTACGGTAATGGCTTTTATAAAGCTGCAATAGTGGAAATTTTAGAATTAGTGTTTTATTTTTTGAAAATACAAAAGAGATGTAAGCTCTTCATATGCGTCTAATCGAGTTATATATTCTACGACGTATTCTGGTAGTGTTTTTCGCCGTTTTCATAGCAGCCATAATGCTTACTTGGACAGTTCAAGTTCTGGCGCGAATCAACTTCCTGACAACAAATAGTCAGACATTCCTGACTGTTCTGAAATTCTCTTCCTTGTTTATTCCCCTTGCTATACCGCTGGTTATACCTTTTGTCCTTGTGATCGCTGTCAGCCAGACACTATCAACCATGAATCAGGATACAGAGCTTGTCGTTATCAATGCTGCGGGCATCCCACGCTCAGCTGTCTGGCGGCCGGTTCTTATTCTTGGGCTGTGTCTTTCACTCTTCTCCTTTTTTATTACAAATTTCATTGCTCCATATGCCCGTCTTAATATGCGGCAGATAATAGAAACCGCTCATTCGAGCTTCATCAATACACTTCTTCAAGAAGGCAGTTTCCGAGAATTGGGAAACGGAATTTATTTTGAGATCGGTGAGCGGCGTACCAACGGTGATATTGGTCGCCTCTTCATCATTGACCAGCGTGACCCCAATCTTGATCTTTTTTATTACGCTGTTGAAGGCATCGTTACAAATGACCAAAATGGAAGCTTTATGATCATGAAAAATGGCGAGTTTCAGCGACGTGATAACAAAAACAACAATATATCGATCATCAAGTTTGATACCTATACACTTGACCTAAGTGATTTTTTTCCTGCGAACCAGACAATCACCATTTATCCAAAAGACCAACTCCTAAGTTATCTTTTAAACCCTGATCCGAATGATTCCCACTATCAAAGCCATCGACTACAATATACCGCCGAGTTACATAAGCGTTTTACCGAATGGCTTTATCCGATTGTTTTTGCTTTTATTGTCCTTACTATTGCAGGCGATGCCCGCTCTCATCGGGAGGCATATATTTCCGCTTCTTTCTCGGCAGTTTCATTATCGCTTCTTGTATACTGGCTTGGCTATTTCTTTGCCGAACATGCTGAAAACAACCTTGCCTATGTACCGTTTCTTTATATTATCCCGATTAGCATTTCCGTTCTACTGATTTTTATGCTTCTGACAAACCGGCGCATCAGCCTGCCCGTACGCTGGAGTGATGTACTCTATCGGTTTTTTAATGCATGGAGAAATAAAGGCAAAAGAAGCCATTACCCTAATACAGGAGGTACGCCATGATCGGTTGGACCCTCGGACATTATTTCTTCATGCGCTATATTAAGACTACCCTTTATTTCCTACTCGGTATCTTTGCTCTTGCCTTTTTAATGGATTTTACAGAGAATGCAGGGCGGCTGGCTAGCCTCCCGAGCTATACCCCTCTCAGAGGATTGGCAATATCCATGCTCCGCATTCCATTTATTATGCAGCAGCTTTTTCCTTTTATTGCACTGTTTTCAGCCATGGCGACATTGATTTCACTTAATCGCGCATTTGAACTTATTATCACCCGTTCAATCGGTGTTTCCGCATGGCAGTTTCTATTGCCTGCTTGCCTAGGGGCCTTTTTATTGGGTCTTGCGGCAATTTTGATTGTCAATCCGCTTGCTGCATGGGGAGCTGCAAAATCACAGAAGATTATCGCCAACTGGCGGACCGGATCAAACTTCGTATTGGCACATAGTAACCGTGTTCCTTGGTTTACTGAGCGTACAGATCAAGGCACGATAACAATCGGCGCAAAAAGGATACTTGATAATGGTCGTGTACTGGTTAATACAACCTTTATTCGTTTTAACAGCAACCAAACAATTCGTGACTGGCTTAATGCAGGGACAGCAAAACTTGGAGACGGAAGCTGGTTACTCCTTGACGGTACACGATATCATTCAGGACGACCTCCTGAAAAATTTGATGAAATCCGAATTGCTACCAAGCTAAAGTCTGGATTTATTGAACAGTATTTAGCTGATCCTCAAACAATTCCATTTTATGAACTTCCGTATAAAATCCGGATAGCTAGATCGTTTGGCTATCCTACCAACAAATTTGACATGCATTTGCAATCAATAATTGCATTACCAGCACTTTTGATCGCAATGACATTAATTGCTGCAACAGTCTCGTTAAAATTCATAAGGTCTGGGCAGTCGAATATGATGATTCTGAATGGAATTATAGCGGGATTCATGCTTTATGTGGTAAATGTTTTGATGCAAGCCTTTGGAAAAGCAGGCTATGTGTCACCCCTTGTAGTAGCATGGGTTCCTGTACTGATTGCGATGCTTGCTGGTATTTCGTTTTTACTCCACAAAGAGGATGGGTAGTGAATTTAACAGGTAAGTGTAATTTCTATACAGCGTATTTCAAAATTTTGACATACGAGCTTGTTCTTATCTGTATTTTCAGCTTTTCCACATATATTTCTTGTCCTGATGCTCAGATTCTTCTGACGACGAAACAGAGTAAAACCGATCCTAGATCGCGCATGTCGCTTTCAGCTGACAAATTGATTCTTAACCGTGATGCTAATACTATCACAGCCGAAGGGAATGTACAGATTGAATATGACGGTAACAAAGTTGTTGCCCGACATGTTAGCTATAATCAGAAAACCAAGCGCGTTATTGCAGAAGGCAATATTGAAATTGTTGATGCAAAAGGTGAAAAGCTCTATGCGGAACAAATTGATCTTAGCGATGATCTAAAGGAAGGTTTTATCAATCGCCTGCAGGCAGAGACACTGGATAAAGCCTATTTTTCTGCAGAAAGCGCTGAGCGGAGTCAAGGGCAGATAACTATCTTCAACAATAGTGTTTATACGGCGTGCGAGCTCTGTCATAGCAGACCGGAAAAAGATATTCTATGGCGGATCAAGGCAAAAAGAATCATCTGGAACAGCAGAACTAAAACTATTCGCTTCGAAGGCAATAAATTTGAAATCTTTAATATGCCGATTATCAGGCTTCCTACCTTTGAAATTGCAGATTCAACGGTAAAGAGAGAGAGCGGCTTTCTGATACCCAGCTTCTCCTATAAGTCCTATCTCGGTCTGGGTATTAAAAATTCCTATTTTTGGAATTTAGCCTCTAACTATGATTTTACACTTTCTGCAAATGTTTATAGTAAACAGGGACTTCTGACCCAAGGAGAATGGCGGAATCTCCTTGAAAAGGGTAAGTATGATATACGTTTCTCTCATATTTATCAGACTAACCGTAATGATTTCGATTACTGGACACCCGATCATCGGGAAAAAAATCGTTACATGTTTTCGACAAAGGGACAGTTTGTCATAAACCCTCACTGGATTTACGGCTGGGATATCATGGCTGAATCTGACCATAACTTCGGCCGCACATATGAGATCGATGATTATAATAAGGCTGTAGAGCACTCTCAAATTTATCTGAAAGGGCTTCATGAACGTAATCATTTTAATATGCAATTCTACCATTTCAATGTTCAGGAGGATATTTTTAAAGATTATCCTGAAAGAAATGTCTATGAGAGTCATTCCAGACAGCCTTGGGTTCTGCCGCGTATTGATTACACATTCATCCCTGATGATGCAATATTTGGCGGTGAATTGAAATTCACCGCCAACCTGCAGATAATCTATCGTGAAAAAGCTGACTTTTCTTTCTCTAACGAAGCTAATAATCCTCTCAGCATTGACCATCTTACAGGTATTAAGGGGACAAATGCACGCCTAACCAATAAGCTTGATTGGAAACGTAGCTTTATAAATGACTACGGCTTGGTCCTTACACCGATTTTTTCCCTACGCGGCGATGCCATTACCATTCATACTAATAAAAATTACCCACAGATAAATTTACGCTCTGATACCCTGCGTGAAATGGCAACAGCCGGATTGGAAATACATTATCCGCTTCTGCTTACTATAAATAATTCAAGTCATATCATTCAACCAATTGCTCAGATTTTTGTGCGTAATAACGAGCAATATACAGGCAAACTTATCAACGAGGATGCTCGAAGCTTTGTATTTGATGCAACAACACTTTTTCTATCTGATAAATTCTCAGGCTATGACCGTTTGGAAGGAGGTACTCGTGCAAATGTTGGCATGCGTTATTCCGGTGATTTTGATAATGGCTGGTCAATTTATAGCCTTGCAGGCCAATCATATCAACTGCTGGGACGCAATTCCTATAGTTCCAATGATATCATGCATGTCAGTGCTAACTCTGGTCTTGAAAATGCGCGCTCAGACTATGTTGCCATGCTGAGTATTGACGATGGCAATGGCTTCACGCTAGCTTCACACGGCCGCTTTGATAAAAAAAATCTAATGATGCGCCGGGGTGAAATAGATCTGCAAAAGCACTTGAATTTTCTTACATTCGGGCTGCAGTATGCTTATATTGAACGGCAGCCTAATTATGAACATGCTCAGAACCATCAGGAGATTACTGTTCACAGCGGCTATAGACTGAATGACAAATGGCAATTGAGTGCAAACACAAGTTATGATACTGTTTCTGAGACTTTAATAGGTGCAGGAACAGGTTTTTCTTATCAGAATGAATGTTTTGGATTAATATTCAATTATTTGCAGACACGTAATCCCCGGAAAAGCGCTGTTTCTCATAAATGGAATTTTCTGATTTCATTCAGAACGCTTGGTGATTTCGGCTCAAGCACATTACCCTAACTGATGATATTATTTTTCCTTAAATATATTAGTTTAGGATGACAAATTATGAGAGCTTAGAATATGAAGAAATTCGGAAGTTATCTTTCTGGATATTTATTATTTGCCTCTGTAATGAGCATTGTACTGGCCGTACAGGCTGCCTCAGGGACGCAAGTTGCAATTATTGTCAATGGCAATGCTATTACCAATTATGATATCGAGCGCCGAGCTGCCTTTTTGCGTTTACAGAAACGCAGCGGTGACTTAGCTGGCCCTGCCCGCGAAGAGCTTATTGACGAAACGTTGCGTCGTATTGAGACAAAAAAACATAATATAAGCGTTTCAGTTGAAGAAATTAACAGAGCTTTTGCCGATTTTGCTGAACGCAATAACATGACAACCTCTCAATTGGCCAAAATGCTTAATCAAGAAGGTGTAACGGCGGAACATTTCAAATCATATATCCAAACCCAGATGGGTTGGGAACGTCTTATCAGTGCGCGCTTCCATGCTGAAGGTATGGTTACTGAGGAGGAAGCTGTTCAGCGTATGCTGAAAAATGGCGGAGTCAAACCAAAAACTAATGAATATCACCTGCAGCAGGTGATATTTGTCGTGCCTAAAAACCGCCGCTCAGTGATTCTTGACCGGCGCAGACAGGAGGCAAATGCCTTCCGCAACAAGGTGAGTGGCTGTAACGATCTATATAAAAAAAACAAAGGCATGATTGATGTGACAATCCGAGATCTGGGACGTATACTTGAACCGCAAATTCCGAATAAATGGAAGAAACATGTCAAGGTAACGCCAATAAAAAGAGCAACATCGGTTCAAAATACGGAGCATGGTGTGGAGTTCTTGATTGTCTGTTCTATTCGTAAGGTATCAAATGATCGTGTTGCACAGCTTATCTTTTCGATTCAGGATAGTCATTGGGATACAGAAAAAGCTGCTCGGCTTGAAAAGAAATACATGAAAGAGTTACGGGATAAAGCCCGAATACAAAATCTTTAAGGTTATACAAGCTGGGATTTATTTCCTTATTTTTGTGTATTATGAATGATATTTAAGAGATTCGGCTGCAGTGATTCATACAGAATATGGGTGAGATAGAACATGCAGTATTTCAACTGATGAAAATTGATAATCTTCCTCCTCTGCGTTCTATTATCAAAACTTATGGGCTCATAGCTAAAAGATCCCTTGGGCAAAATTTTTTGCTTGACTTGGATCTGACGTCAAAAATTGCCCGTCAGGCAGGAGATCTTGATGGTTATCCAGTTATTGAAATAGGCCCCGGGCCTGGAGGCTTGACAAGGGCGCTTTTGGCGCAGGGAGCTCTTGTCACGGCTATTGAGCAGGATGAACGCTGCCTTGCACCGTTGAAGGAAATTTCTTCTGCCTATCCTGGAAAACTCCACATTATCAATGGAGATGCACTTGATTTTGACTTCGCAGTCGTTTTACCTTACAATGCAAGAAAGCCAAAAATTGTTGCTAATCTGCCCTATAATGTGGGGACTCAGCTTCTGCTCAACTGGTTGTTATGTGAATCTTGGCCACCTTTTTATAAATCAATGACACTTATGTTTCAGCGTGAAGTGGCTGAACGTATTGTTGCTAGACCGGATAGCTATGCCTATGGCAGGCTTGGAGTGCTTTGCGGCTGGCAGACAAATGCACAGATTGTATTTGACGTGTCACCTCAGGCTTTTATCCCATCTCCTAAGGTGACATCCTCTCTTGTTCACATTGTACCAAAAACAGCCCCATCTTCTTGTTCTGCGCAAAAACTTGGCCAGATTACAAAGGCTGCCTTTGGGCAGAGGCGTAAAATGCTGCGCCAGAGCTTAAAAAAACTAGGTGGTGAAATATTACTTGCCAAAGTAGGAATTGATGGTACAAGACGCGCAGAAACCCTTGATATTGAAGAATTTGTTGCTCTGGCCAATGCTCTTTAAGAAAGCTTTTAAAATTTCAAGATTTTTCATTCATCAAATCATTAATAAATTTTTTTACACCGGGACGACGGTGACGTTTGAATCTTTCTGCTATAATAATGGATGCAATAGCATTCAATGATTCATCCATATCTTTATTAATAAGAATATAATCATAATTCTCCCAGTGTTGCATTTCGACCCGTGAATTTTCAAGCCGCGTCCTGATTACTTCTTTACTGTCTTCAGCACGGCGATGTAAGCGATCTTTTAGCTCTTTCATTGAAGGAGGCAAAATGAAAATTGAAACAATATCCTGAGGCATTTTTTTCTGAAGCTGGATAGTCCCTTGGTAATCAATATCAAATAGCATATCTTGTCCCTGCTCCAAGATTTTTTCCACGACTGTACGCAAAGTGGCATAATAATTACCATGTACCTCAGCCCATTCAATCAATTCATCGCTATCGCGGAGACGCTCAAACTCCTTCATAGAAATGAAATGATAATGAACTCCTTCAACTTCGCTTGCCCTTCTCTTACGGGTTGTAACGCTGACAGAAAGAACAAGATTCATGTTTTCATCTTCCCATAAAAGGCGTGATAGAGTGGATTTTCCTGCACCCGATGGAGATGATATAATGATGATAAGGCCACGCTGTTTGAGCTGGCTATTAACAGAAAAATAGGATATGGTAGGTGGTATCATATGGGTATTATGCCTCAATTAAACGGCCTTATCAATTGTTCAATGTTTAGGATAAAGCCACTCTGCTGAAAATTCCTCTAGAAGTTAGAGTTCGAAAACTTTACATTATTTGCTTATGATAAAAAACCCCCATTTCTCTTTAAGAGATAGAATGGAACATACATTCCAACCTATCGGACATATGCCACCTGTTGAATGGCGGGTTGAATTTGGGTTGACAAACTATCCCGCAGCACTTCTCTTTATGGAGGAGAGGGTAAAAAACATCTATGAAGGAATTGCTAATGAAATGGTCTGGCTTGTGGAGCATCCCCCGCTTTATACAACCGGTACAAGCGCTGAAGCAAAGGACCTGCTGATTGCTGATCGGTTTCCTATCTATGAAACCGGACGCGGCGGTAAATTTACCTATCATGGTCCAGGCCAACGGGTTCTCTATGTTATGCTTAATCTTAAGCACCGCAAACAGGATATCCGTGCTTTTATTTCTGCCCTAGAAGAATGGGGAATTCGCACACTTGCGCATTTTAATATCAAAGGCGAACGACGGGAGAAACGTATCGGAATTTGGGTCAGTCGGCCGGAAAAATCAAATAGATCAAATGGCTTGCCAGCAGAAGACAAGATTATTGCTATTGGTGTACGCCTGCGCAAATGGGTTAGTTTCCATGGCATTGCTGTCAATGTCGATCCGCATCTTGAGCACTACAGTAGTATCGTCCCTTGCGGTATAGCCGAATATGGTGTGACAAGCTTTATTGATCTTGGCCTGCCGGTTACAATGGAGGATGTTGACATAGCCCTTGCCGCGGCATTCCGCGACATTTTTGGTCCCTTAAAATAGAGTATCTTCACTTTTTACCAGATTCTTTTATAAGACATTACTTAAATTAATTTAAAAATATAAAAAACTTGCGCTATATGAATATTATAAGATATCCTCGAAGAGGTGGAACGTTTCGAGAGTAGTTTGGCCGTGTCGCGTTATTTTCACCTGTACTACGTTAGACAAAAAAGCCATATTATAAAATTAAATGAGTGATAGCGACCTCTTTTCACAGATTTGATCCCAATCCATCTGATGCCCGAACAACCGACAGAAAAGAGAAGTGTGTCGGAAGAGAAAGTTAAAAGGTCAGTTTCTATCATGAAGCCAGATTCTGTTACAGACCAATATATGAGAGATGCCAAAAAAGCCGAAGAAACCTATGATGCTTCTGCAATTCGTATTCTTGAAGGACTCGAGCCTGTCCGGTTACGCCCGGGCATGTATATCGGCGGTACTGATACCAAGGCCTTACATCATCTTTTTGCTGAAGTGATTGATAACGCAATGGATGAAGCTGTCGCTGGTCATACTAATTTTATCGAAGTTTCATTCGACGCAGATGGTTATATTACCGTTAGTGACAATGGGCGAGGTATTCCGGTATCAAAACATCCGCAAATGCCTGACAAATCCACGCTTGAAGTTATCATGACTCAGCTCCATGCCGGCGGAAAATTTGATGGAAAGGCTTATGAAACATCGGGCGGTCTACATGGCGTTGGTATTTCTGTTGTCAATGCTCTGTCCGATGACATGGAAGTAGAAGTGGCTCGTGGATGTCAGCTTTATCGGCAGCGTTTTTCACGTGGTGTACCTCAAACTGCGCTTGAAAACCTAGGAGAGATTTATAACAGACGCGGCACCCGGGTGCGATTTCATCCCGATCCGCAGATTTTTGGTCCAAAGGTAGCTTTTGATGCCGCCCGACTTTATCGGATGTCACGCTCTAAGGCTTATCTTTTTGGTGGGGTAAAAATCAAATGGAATTGTGATCACTCCAAGCTTAGCAAGCACGAGAATGATATTCCTGAAAAAGCAACTTTCCACTTTCCTGGCGGCCTAAAAGATTTTCTCATTTCTTCTCTTGGAGAGGATTATCGTGTCACAGCAGAAATTTTTGTCGGAAAAAGTGAACAGCGTTGCGGGCATGGCTCTGTTGAATGGGCTGTAGCTTGGCACGGCGGAGATAGTTTTATCCATTCATACTGCAACACTATACCAACAGGTGAAGGCGGTACACATGAAGCTGGCCTTCGCCAAATTCTGACCCGTGGCCTGAAAAATTATGCAGAACTGATCTGCAACAAACGGGCCTCAATCATTACAACAGAAGATGTAATGATCTCTGCAGCAGCCATGCTGTCTGTTTTTATCCGAGAACCCGAATTTGTTGGTCAAACAAAGGATCGGCTTGCAAGTATTGAGGCACAGCGCATTGTTGAAACAGCCATACGTGACCCTTTTGACCACTGGCTGACTAATAAACCACAAGAATCAAAAAAATTGCTTGACTGGGTTATTGAACGTGCTGAAGAGCGTTTACGTCGCCGACAGGAAAAAGAAACTGCCCGTAAAAGTGTCGCACGCAAACTGCGATTGCCCGGGAAACTGGCGGATTGTACACAAAGTAATGCACAAGGAACAGAGCTCTTCATTGTCGAAGGTGATTCAGCAGGTGGCTCGGCGAAACAGGCCCGTAACCGGGCAACACAGGCTATATTACCGCTGCGTGGTAAAATTCTTAATGTTGCCAGTGCCGGACGTGACAAATTCAGTGCTAACCAGCAGATTTCTGAAATCATACAGGCCCTCGGCTGCAGCACACGCTCAAAATACCGAAAAGATGACCTACGTTATGAACGAATCATTATCATGACAGATGCTGATGTAGATGGTGCACATATCGCTTCTTTGCTCATGACATTCTTCTACCAAGAAATGCCTGACCTTGTCTATAATGGACATCTTTATTTGGCTGTTCCCCCACTTTACCGAATCAGCCAAGGCGGAAAGATTGCCTATGCACGCGATGATGCCCATAAGCACGAATTGCTGAAAACCAAATTTACCAAAGGCGGCAAAGTAGAAATCAGTCGTTTCAAAGGCCTTGGTGAAATGCGGGCCGAGCAACTAAAAGAAACGACAATGGCTCTTGAAAAACGGACCCTTTTACGCGTTGAAATTGATGAGAATAACGCGTCTGATACAAAAGAAGCAGTTGAGGATTTAATGGGTAGCAAATCGGAAGCACGTTTTCGCTTTATTCAAGAAAACGCTACCTTTATTAAGGATCTGGATATCTAAATTTCACAATCAGTTTGTAGGAGAGGCCATGAATCCTTCAAATGTCCGATGCTCATTCATATATCAAAAATATTATTGCAAGATCCTCTATCAACTTACTGCATTCTCAAATAAACGCAGATAATAACCTTATACGCGGCTTCCAGAAGCTAGATACTTAATTTTTCAGTATATGCATTTTTTCTATTTCAGCAGAATTTTTAAAAATCTGCTATTATAATTCAACATAACTCTGACCTTTTTCCCATAATACGTCCAGACTGTTGTTTTAGTTTTTACAAGCTGCATCAAGAATATGCATCTGTGGGGTAGTATAACCATTCCAATAATTCAGTGTGAGATTACCGGCAAGATGAATAGTATTCATTCGGTTAGAAAACAGAAAATCACCAAGTGGTGTTCCAGCAGAACGAAATGTAATACCTTTGAGCTTCTTTCCGTCAGGACCTGCAAGAGAAACACTGAGATGCCCATTTCCAACTTTACGAATATCAACTAGTTTATGGCCCGGAAGCGCAAAAATCGGCGCATCATGTCCGGAGCCATATGGCCCTGCTTTTTCCAGCACCTGAATAAGCTGGGAAGTTGCTCCGGCAGCTGAAAGTGCTCCGTCAATCAATAATTCCTCCTGCTTCTCAGTCTTACTTTCTGCCAGCGCAACTTCTTCTTCAAACCATTGCCGAAATTGCACAATTTTTTCAGAGCGGATTGTTAAGCCAGCCGCCATAGCATGGCCGCCACCTTTTTCAAGCCACTCTTTTGCAACAGCATCAGCAATAATTGTGCCTATATTGATTCCAGGTACGGAGCGAGCAGATCCTATTCCCATTCCGTCAGCCTTGATAGCGATTGCTAATACCGGCCGGTTTAATCGCTCTTTAAGACGGGATGCAATGAGGCCAACAACCCCCGGATGCCAGTCTTTGCTTGCAACTACAATGCTCGATGCTAACCCTTTCCCAATCGACGCAGGGACAATCTGCATTTCAGCTTCCTGTAATTGCCGAGCCTCTATTTCTTGCCGCTCCCGGTTAAGCTCATCAAGCAGAGTGGCTATTTCCATTGCCTCTATATGATCTTGACAAGTTAGCAACTGAGCCCCGAGTGTTGGGTTACCAATCCGCCCTCCTGCATTAATACGCGGCCCCAGAAGATAACCAAAGTGAAATGTATTAAGTGGCTCACCAATATGGGCAACCTGTATCAAAGCAGCCAATCCAGGATTATGCATTGCCCGTGCAATCTGTAATCCTTTGACAACAAAAGCACGGTTAATCCCGATAAGCGGCACTACATCACATACTGTGGCAAGTGCAACAAGATCAAGATAACCTAACAGATCAGGAATATGGGGCTGTTTTTTTTCTCGTAAAATACGGGAAACAGCGACAAGGGTCATAAAAACCACACCGGCGGCACATAAATGCCCTTGCCCTGAAAGATCATCCGGCCTGTTAGGATTTACCTGTAGCCAGTCTGCTTTATACAGATTCTCATCAGCTACCTGATGATGATCTAATACAATGACATCTGCACCCTTTATACGGGCAGCAGTAATAGCATCAATGCTATTTGCACCGCAATCAACCGTTATTATGAGGCTGATGCCTTCAACAGCCAGGTTGCGCATGGCCGTAGCATTTGGCCCATATCCTTCATTAATACGGTCAGGGATATAAATACGATTGCTCAGCCCCAATGCTGTCAGAAACCGTGACAACACGGCTGAAGCACAGGCCCCATCAACATCGTAATCACCAAAAATAGCCACCCGTTCGTAGTTAAAGCAGGCATCTGCAATCCGTACGGCAGCCCGTTGCATATCTGTAAAACATGAAGGATCAGGCATCAAAGCGCGTAATGTTGGGTTGATAAAAGCCTCTGCATCCATTTCATCAACCCCGCGCGCTGATAAAACACGAGCAAGCAAATCGATAAAACCATATTTCTGCGTAATAGCAAGAGCATTATTCAAGGCAGGACGATCTAGTCTATCTAACCATATTTTACCTGTAGCCGACTGTCGAACACCAAGCACACATGGCATTTCTTTTCCATTCAGATAGTGCATGAACTAACCGCTTAACATAGTTAAAAAATAATCCAAAGAGATATAAGAAATTTTCATTTAAATAAATAAAAATCAGCATAAATTTCTGATTACGCCGTAGCATCTCATTTTGATCTTTATCACTCTGCTTTATTCTGTTTACTCATGGAAAAATTTCTGGATTTATGTGAGATTAGGTAACAAAAAATTAAAAATCTTAAGGAGCAGGAGATCATTGGAAATTTAAGACTTCATAAATTATGGGGGAAGCGATTGAAGCAGACTCGCAGAAAAGCCTATAAAATCTCATTTTGCATCACAGAAGCCTACCTCCAAGGTATCTATTCTTTGCTCGACCAAAAGCAAATTCTGATTATTTCTCTTAAAACTCTGGTTGATATTCTTTCCCGTTTTAGGCGTAAGGCTTCTTGGTCCGTCCAACTTTGCATTTCTGCTTAGCTGAATTACCTTAGCGGGTTCCTATTTCTGCTCCCTTGACTAGCATGGTTCATTTCACAGGTTAACCGGGCATATCCGGCCCTCAAAATGTTGATTGCGCCAACCATCCGGATTGTATCTGACGGTTATCCTTTAGGAATATGCCACATACCGGCCCCTAGCCCAACTTGGGCACGAATACGAGCCTATTCGCTCCATCCAGCTTGACTTCCTTAGTATCTGCGTAGCGGAAACTGTCGCGCGCACCTTTACTTTTAAACCGGGGCAAGCAATTACGGCGTTTTAAAACCAGGATCAATAATCATTGACCATCGGCTGAATTTCTACTTTATAGCCTAAACATAAAATAATTTCATGGAAATTAAACTAATTCCTTCATAAAATTAAGAAAAAACAAAATATTATATAATTCCCACCTACCTCCTACAGATTAAGAGGTATATGCCACGTCCGATCTTATATTTAGGAAAAGCGTTCAATTCTGATTATCTGTGCTTTATCAACCAGATTGCCATCCTGTGTGATTGCCGCCAATGCTCTGCGCACTGCCGCTTCTGCTGTCTGATGTGTTATAAGCACAATAGTCTTCGTTCCCTGTGCCTGTGTTTCAACAACCGGCTGCTGAACAATTGATTTCAATAATATATCATTCTCTGCCATCCGTTTGGCAAGAGAAGCAAAAACGCCTGTACGATCATAAACACCAAGCCGGATAAAATAACCGCCAGCATGAAAGCGAACTGCTGCTTTTATATATGGTTTTAGCGCATTTGCCGGAGTGCCAAAAACGGGTCCATGCTGAAAACAAAGATGCGACTTAGCAATATCGGCAATATCACCAATAACTGCTGAAGCTGTTGCATTTCCTCCCGCACCGGCACCTGAAAGAAGTAGTTCACCCAGAAGATCAGTCTCAATCGCAACAGCATTGGTAACACCTTTTACTTGGGCGATAACCGAAGATGTTGGCACCATTGTCGGATGAACGCGCTGTTCAATACCTGTATCGGTTTTCACTGCTACACCCAGAAGTTTGATACGATAACCAAGCTCATCTGCCATACGGATATCAGCCAGCGAAATATTGCTGATTCCTTCAACATAAATATTTTCAGGAGAAATAATCGTGCCAAAAGCAAGGCTCGTCAGAAGCGCAAGCTTATGGGCTGTGTCATTTCCCTCAATATCAAATGTCGGATCAGATTCAGCATATCCCAAAGCCTGAGCATTTTTCAGGCATTCTTCAAAAGAGAGTCCCTCTTCTTCCATCTGTGTCAGAATATAGTTACAGGTGCCGTTCAATATCCCGTAAATGCGGGATATTGAACTGCCTGATAGCGATTCCCGTAAAACTTTGATAACCGGGATACCGCCGGCAACGGCGGCTTCAAAATTCAGAAGCAAGCCCTTGCTTTCCGCTAGTTGTGCAAGCTCCACACCATGGCGGGCAAGAAGAGCTTTGTTTGCTGTTACTACATGGTGCCCTGCTTCCAATGCCAGTTTAATTGCACGACAGGCAGATCCAGTTTCACCACCAATCAATTCAACAAAAACATCAATATCAGCCGATACAGCGAGTTCTTCAGGACTATCATACCAAATAAAGGAATTAACATTAATATTACGCTCACGGCTGCGATTGCGCGCACTGACGGCAACAATCTGGACTGGACACCCATACTGGCGTGTCAGCATTTCTACTTTTTCATCAAAAAGACGGATTACCGCACTGCCGACAGTTCCCAAGCCGGCAATGCCAATGCGTAACGCTTCACTCATATTATCTCTTGCCCCATTTTTCATCCGCTGAAAAGAAACGTTTTATACTACGTGCAGCTTGGCGCAAGCGATGCTCATTTTCAACCAATGCGATACGTACATGATCATCACCATGTTCCCCAAACCCTATACCCGGAGCGACTGCTAAATCAGCATTTTCAATTAAAAGTTTTGAAAAGCCGAGCGAGCCTAGATGCCTGAAACGTTTTGGTATCGGTGCCCAAGCAAACATGGTCGCTACCGGCGGTGGGATATCCCAACCCGCCCGGGCAAAACTTTCCACCATCACATCACGCCGCTTTTCATATATGGAACGAACTTGGGCAATATCTGAGCCATCACCATTCAGAGCAGCTGTTGCTGCAACCTGAACCGGCGTAAAAGCGCCATAATCAAGATAGGATTTAACACGGGTCAGAGCTGCAATCAGCCGCTCATTGCCAACAGCAAACCCTATGCGCCAACCAGGCATGGAGAAGGTCTTTGACATAGATGTAAATTCAACCGCCACATCCATAGCTCCTGGCACCTGTAAAACGGAAGGGGGGGGATTTTCATTAAAATAAATCTCTGCATAAGCAAGATCGGACAGTAGAATAATATCATGTTTTCTTGCAAAAATGACTACATCTTTGTAAAAGTCAATCGTAGCAAGATATGCTGTCGGATTTGAAGGATAATTAAGAATGACTGCCAGAGGCCTAGGAATGGAATGGCGCACGGCACGGTCAAGCGCTTGCATAAAATTTTCATCCGGCAAAGCTGGCATGGAGCGGATCACTCCCCCAGACATAATAAAACCGAAGGAATGGATTGGATAAGTCGGGTCAGGACAGAGCACTACATCACCAGGTGCGGTAATCGCCTGTGCCATGTTAGCAAAACCTTCCTTGGAACCAAGCGTTGCAACCACCTGCGTATCAGCATTGAGCTTTACACCGAAGCGGCGCTCATAATAATGAGCCTGAGCGCGACGCAGCCCTGGAATGCCCTTGGAAGCAGAATAGCGATGTGTTCTTTGGTCCTGTATCACTTCACAAAGTTTATCGACAATGCTTTGCGGAGTTGGTAGATCAGGATTGCCCATGCCTAGATCAATAATATCTGCACCCGCCGAACGCGCCATTCTTTTAAGATGATTGACCTGCTCAAAGACATAGGGAGGGAGGCGACGGATTTTATGAAACTCTTCTGACATAATAAAACCTTGATTTTTTTAAACTAATTTTTATTGGGTAATAATTTTTTAAACTAAATCATACCTACCTGTTTTTCTTGATCTCCCTGAGTATTTTTCATTTCGCGGTTTGTGTCTTCCTCCAATTTTGTACTGTTTGGTACAGCTTTTGACTTTGAATGCAGGTTGGAGAAAGCGCAAACTTTGGGAATTGCTTCAAGCTCTTTTGTCAAACACTCTTTATCTCCCTTGGTGAATTTGTGCTGTTTCAGCATAAGATCCGTCTGAAAACGGGGATAAATGCTCATGCGGTTGTTTTCCTGCTGACAAATGCTCCGAAACTCTTTAGTCATTAAATGCAACCAGCAATAATCAGAGGCAATATGAACCAACCCAGGTTTTTTACAGAGCGACTTTGCATCTTTATCATAAAATTATTTCCAAACCACAGCCTAATTGGCGGGAGCATACTTTTTGAATATTGCGCGCTAGTCGTCAAGAGCCTGTTATTATAGCTGCCCTAAAACGGAATAAAAAACGCTTCAAATATACGAAAATACAATAAATTCTTCCAGAAAATAGAAGTATAATATAGAAATAAAAAATCTTATAAAGCTATCTCAAGCGCTATTCCCAAAAATATCTAAAGACAATATTTCCATATGCTACTAAGTATTTTATAGATAAAAGAGTGTAGAATGTTTTTTATCCTGATATTATTGGAAATGAAAATTGAATTTTTCTCAATGACCTTGATAATACCTTAACAAGCAATTGCAGCCTTAAAGATTTTGCATCAAGAAAATCGATTCGGTAAGCTAGTTATCATTATGTATTCGCAATCAACCAAGCTATCCTTTGGGTTTTTGGTATAAGCGTGCGCAATCCGGCTTGTTCAATGACCTGCCAAGTACTGTGGGTCTCAGGAAGGTGAACAGTTTGGTCGATAACGTTTGTGGCATGTCTTCTGGATGTCTTAAGACTGAGGCCATTTGAGTCGCATTAAGCAGCCAAGAGTCGAGCACTGCATTGGCTGCAAGGATTGACGGGGCCAATTCTCACATAATGGTTTTCCAAGATGGCGACCCTAGCGTGACTCGAACACGCAACCTGCGGTTTAGAAGACCGCTGCTCTATCCGATTGAGCTATAGGGTCTGTTGGTTAAGACAAAATTGTATACGTGTTCCTTGCAAAGGATCAGATATAAAATTAGTGTGTCCAAGGTTGCTTGCGGTCTGTCCGGAAATTATCCGAATAGGAAATCTTGCGTCGTTTCAGTTTATGCAGCTCCTCCAGCCGGTAAACAATTCCATATCTGCACGCAAAAGCAACAGCCTCTTCTTTGGTACAAAAACGTAGTGCAATCTGGCTTTTTACATCACTGCTTGATGTATAACCCATTAGGGGCTCGATTAGCATGGCCGTTTCCGGTTCATACTCTAAAAGCCAGAAATTCGTCTTAGCTTTACCGGACTGCATAGCAGTTTTAGCAGGACTGTAAATACGTGCAACCATGATCAAGATCCTCTAAAGATGCCATAAACTCCCTTCCCCCTCTTTAAATTTTTATGAGAACAGTTTTCTCTCACGAGAAAATGGTCGGAGCGATAGGATTCGAACCTACGACCCCCTGATCCCAAATCAGGTGCGCTACCAGACTGCGCTACGCTCCGACATAGAAAAACCTCACTTCCAATAAAATTTTCTGTATCCAAACGCAAGTCCAAAACGCTTTTTTACTCTTTAATAATGTAGCACACTATGTTTTAGAATTATTTACGTAGGATCAGTATCCATCTGCATGCTGGCAAGAACATCTATCACCAGCTGGCGTGTTATCTTACTTTTCTGTTCCAGTGCTATGCGATCTACCCGTTTTACAAACTCTATCATCTTGGCCGGACAACGCTCTATCCGGTTAAGCACATAGGAGATAAGCTGGGACTCAATAACCAGTTGTCGATCAGCAAACAGCTTGGCCATGATAGCATTCAGCAATGCATCATCCGGCGGGCTGATCTCTATCAAGGAAATAGCCTTGAGTCGCGATGCCAAATCTAACAACTTTATCTGCCAGTCTGCAGGCCGCAGTCGCGATGTCATAAGCAGGGAACCAAGCGGAAAATTCACCTGTCCTTGCTGCACCACATTAATCAGATGAAATAGCTCTGTTTCATCAAAGCAACCGGGTGCCATATCCTCAAGCAAAACAGGAATTCCTTGGGAGGCCGCCTCAATTGCTGGATCCAGTCGCTTTTTATCAAACTGCACTGCAAAGCTTTGCGCTGCCCAGATAGCTGCAAGGTGACTTTTCCCCGATCCCTCGCGGCCTGCCAGCACCACAAGAGGCGAAGGCCATTGGGGCCAGCTCTTTAAAAACTTAAAAGCTGTGCTATTGGGCCCTGTTACAACGAAATCATGAATACTGTAGCCAATTGCTGTTTCGAGCGCTAATGGCAGTTGCCGTGGTCTGACACTCATTTACAATCTTCCATCATATCAGGAGAATAATATAGGGAAGAAGTCAAATAACGACTCAATGCAAAACGAACAAGCACACCTACAACCGCTGCTGCAGGAATCGCCAACAACATGCCCGTAAATCCGAAAAGCGAGCCAAATGCAAAAAGCGCAAACATGAGCCAGACAGGATGCAAACCAACTGATGAGCCGACAAGCTTAGGCTGCAATACATAACTTTCAAAAAACTGGCCGATGAAAAAAATACAGGCAATCACCGCGATCCACGGCCAATTATGTGGCCAGTACTGCACCCAAGCAAGGCCGATTGCCATTACAAACCCTATAGCTGTACCGATATAAGGAATAAACATGATAAGCCCGATCAAAAAACCAATCAAAAGGCCGAAATTAAGCCCAGCAATTGTTAAAAACATCGAATAGTAACTGGCAAGAATCAGACACACTGTGCTCTGCCCACGAATAAAACCTGCCACGGCGCGATTCATTTGCCGGAAAATATTTCTGACTGTTTCTAGATGATTATGGGGAATCCAAGAATCGATCGTTGCAACCATTTTGTCCCAGTCAAGCAGCATATAAAAAGTTACAACCGGGGCAACGATGAACAGCGTTATCACGTTCATCACAGCCTTTCCGGAATTCCAGAGGGAAGGCAGAAGAGTTTTCATAAGTTCTATGGCTTGGCTAATAAGCGAATTTAGGCTACTCTCCAAGGTGCTTATGTCAATACTGGTATAAGCCCTCAGCCATCTTGTGTCCTGATCAGCCACGACGGCCTGAAGCCTACTAAAATAGCCGGGCACATTCTTAATGAAGCCAAAAAGCTGATCGCTTAGAATTGGAACTAGGATAAGCAACCCCAAGACAAGAGCAATGACAGAAACAGCCAGAATCATCATTGTGGCCCACAGGCGGGAAAAGCCGATAACCTCTAGAAACTCTACAACAGGATTAAGAAAGTAGGCGAACACAAGTCCCACAATAAAAGGAAGAAGGATATTGCTGAAAACAACCAAAAAAACGATAAAAAAAGCAAGCATCCCAATCCAGAAGAATGCCTTACGCATATGGCTGTTTAACGGAGTAATTATCAATTTAACCGGCTGCTGTAAAGATCTGCTCGCCTTCTTGGCGGATTTCATTGTCTTCTTGGTTTTTTTTGGCAAATCTTCTTGGCCATTTCGGGAAAAATCTTGCTTATCGCGCTTGCTCATCGTATTTTTCCGGGCTCCTAAATCAGGCTTCCTGACTATCAGATATGCAACTTCCGTGACAGCGGTCAAGGCATACATTTATAATTTCTATTTATTGTAATTAGAAGTTCGCTCTTGTCGACAGAGTTCAACTATGTCACATAAACATAAACAAGCCCCTTATCTGACGAGGACAGCTTCCATGGGCGATATAATCAGCAGTGAGAAATATGAATGCAGTTTAACTTATGCTCAGTCTGGCGTGAGTATTGATGCCGGTAATAGTATGTTGGAAAAGATCAAGGCAGCCTTAAAAACAACAGCAAGGCCAAGTGCCAATAGCGAAATCGGTGGTTTCGGAGGTTTGTTTGACCTGAAAGCTGCTGGTTTTGAAGATCCAATCTTGGTTGCTACCAGTGATGGTGTTGGCACAAAACTTAAAATCGCTATAGAAGCAGGTATACATGACACCGTGGGCATCGACCTCGTTGCCATGTGTGTCAATGATCTAGTGGTTCAGGGGGCAGAACCCTTGTTTTTCCTTGATTATTTTGCTACCGGTAAACTTGATCCTGATCAAGGAGCAACAATTGTTGCTGGCATAGCGGAAGGATGCAGGCAGGCAGGAACTGCCCTTATTGGCGGCGAGACTGCAGAAATGCCAGGAATGTATGCAAATGGCGATTATGATCTGGCAGGATTTTCTGTAGGAGCTGTCGAGCGGACAAAATTATTGCCCCGCCCCAATATCTGTGAAGGCGATGTTATTCTGGGGATTGCGTCTTCTGGCCTGCATTCCAATGGGTTTTCACTGGTGCGTCAGATTATTGCGCAAAGTGGTTTGCGACTTGATGAAGAAGCGCCTTTTGCTAACGGCCTCTCTCTTGCAGAAGCGATACTGAGACCAACACGCATCTATGTACACCCTCTTCTCGACATCTTGAATACAAAGGAAGACATTAAAGCACTAGCTCATATTACCGGAGGCGGCTTTCCTGAGAATATCCCCCGTGTTTTGCCAGAGAATCTGGCGGCTGAAATTAACCTACCTTCTATCATTGTTCCACGAGTTTTTTCATGGCTTTCACACGAAGGGAAAATCACTCAGCATGAGCTCCTGCGCACCTTCAACTGTGGTATAGGAATGGTTCTTATTATCAGCCATAACAAGGCTTCAATGATAAAGGAATATCTCAAGAAAAACGGAGAACAGGTAATATACATTGGTAGCATTGTAAAGCGAAGCAATGAAGGTGTTATTTATAAAGGGCAACTTAATTTATGAAGTACAAGGCTATCATTATTTTCATTTCCGGTAGCGGTTCTAATATGGAAGCTCTAATAGAAGCTTCTGAGTCGCCTGATTATCCTGCACGTATTGTCGCTGTCATTTCAGATCAGCCGCGGGCTGCGGGGATCGAAAAAGCAAAAAACAAGAATATCCCAATATATATTGTTGAGCGGAAAAATTTTTTATCAAAAAAACAACATGAGGAAAATATTCTTGAACATCTTCGCGAATACAAGCCTGATATTCTCTGCCTTGCAGGATACATGCGTCTCCTTTCTACACATCTGATTGCTCCTTATCAAGGACGTATTCTCAATATCCATCCTTCCCTGCTTCCTCTTTTTCCCGGTTTAAATACGCATCAGCGAACGCTTGATGTCGGCATGAAGATTGCCGGCTGTACAGTCCATATTGTCACAGAAGGAATGGATGTAGGTCCAATTCTGGCGCAGGCTGCTGTACGTGTTTTTGAAGATGATACCTGTGAAACACTTGCAAAGCGCATCCTGCGTGCAGAACATTCTCTTTATCCCACAGCTTTAAAATATTTCATTACTGGGCATAAAACCCTTGAACATGAAAATACTCAAACTCTTTTTTCTTTTAGATAAAATCATTCAAATGGTGTTTTTAAAGTTGAAACTTCAGCTTTTGCAAAAAGCAGAGTTTTTTATAGTTCAATGCTGTAAAATACAGGTATCAGGGTTGGTAAACTGTAGAAATTTCTTCATATCAACAAAGATAACCCTCGCCCCATCTACCTTGATACCATACTTGGATAATGAGCAAAAAACTCGCGAAAGATTTTCAGGCGTCATACCTAAATGCGAAGCAAGAAGGCGTTTTTCAACAGGAAGATCAACGTAATCACCTTTTTTCTGAATTTTATTCAACATCAGAAGCCAGTTTGCCAAACGCTGTCCGCTGGTTCGCAGCTTCTGGTTTTTTAGATCTCTAATCGCCTTATTATAAGAGTGCGATAATTCAGCAATAACAGAACGCATAAAAAAGCTATCATTTTCAATAGCATGGCACACCTGTTCGGCAGGTATCATGAATACAAGAGAACGAGTCAATATACGAGCAGACTGCAAGTTGGCCTCATTATTCAAAACCGCAGCAAGAATAAAAAAACTAACAGGTTCAATAATATCAAGCGTAGTCTCCCGTCCATTAACAGTAGAAAATATCTCTACTTTTCCTTCCATAAGAATATAAAGAAAATCAACAGCATCATTTTGCTGAATTAATATTACACCCTGAGAAAATCTTTGCAAAGAACCTGTATTTATAAACCTCTCAAAGGTAGCATCACACATATAGGAAAACAGATTTAATTGCCGCACAATAGCCATAAATTCTGGCTTCATTCTATAATCCTCCTCCAAATTATTCAAAAATATAAATACGATAGAGATTAAACTAAAAATAATTATAAGATAATTCTAGTATCTACATACAGGAATAGCTTATTTTCTCTTCTGAGATTGGATTCAGAGCGAGGCGAATATATAAGCTGACATTATAAAATGTCATAATCTTTAATAATCTATTTTTTATATGTGATGCGCCTTCACAAGTCATCTTGAATCGTTTGGATTTTTTGAGAAACAAGATTACATTCTAAAAGATGATTTAATTCCTGTTAAACAGCTGCAAATCCCGTTATCGAGCCCTAAAAACCCTAAACTTGAAATATCTTCTCTGGACAGGTTAGAAATTTAGCGCTTTTTATTTTGTTATTTGTTGGCCTCCGTCGACTTTATTGCTCTTGCAAATCAATTGCCGATGACCTGTGCATAGGAGCGCAGGCATTATCGCCGCATTTCGGCATCCATAAGTCTTTTCCGCATTTATGGCAGCTACCTTTCTGATAAGCATAAGGCATATACTGGATACTTAGCGTTTTAGCCATTGCATATCCAAATCCATTGGAAATGGAAAACAGATAAATATCCAAAGCCAGACAACTAAATATACTTTAGATAGATTAGAACCCAAAAAACATCCACTCTTACAAACAAAAGGACAAAGAATTGCCAACCGTAACCTACAATTTACCATCTCTGCTCTTCTGCTTGCTTTCTAAGGTTGGCAGATGTACTCCATCGTTGTCGCATAGCTTCCGTGTGCAGGATTTCATTAATACAAGGATAATTATCTGATGCGCATAACTTTAATCTCTATATAGAAATATCCGATTCCTCTGAATCTATTACAATTTTTTCTTTGGGAAAATCAAAAAATGTATTTTCTGTTACCCACGTATTGAAAATATCGGTACCCGATTAGCTCGTTCTTTTGGATTAGAAATTTCTGCTAAGCTAAAAGAAGAATCAGCTGCGGATACAATTTGATCAATCCTCGCGATTCTTAGAGTTTTCCAGAAAATCATTTTATAAGTTCATTTAAAACACGATAACTGGGAAAGATCAACGGCTATATTCTGCGTAATCATTCTCTCTTTCATCAAAATAACCTGATCTAAAAAGCAGAATGGCTTTACCTACATTATGTATTAGCAGCACCGCGGTCAAACTAGCTTTCTAAGTATAGATCTTCCAACAAACAGCGGCATAGTCAAGCCTTATCAACGCATTAGGCGAGCTAAGTAGTTCACTAATACCCATAAGTATCTGTAGAGTACTTAAGGTACGTACCAATACAATCCTCTGCCTTTGCCCACTGGAAAAATTGGCCTGCTAGTTGTTTATCTGATCCTGAAGACCAATCATTTTGGAGTTGTCATAACTATCTTATACACTTTATTGTGTGGGGGGGATAGATAAAGTAAAGGCGATATTGTCAGCCAGACTCAATCAAGGTAACAATAAACGCAGCTCTTGAGATATGAGCGGTAAGATTTCTCCTGCCTTCGATGGTTCTTGTCACCCCGCGCATGAGAGATAGCTGCATGCTCTGGAGCACTTGGCACGTCTAGACTTAGGCTACGACCCTCTCCTCAAAAGACTATTTGTAATAGGTCTTTTACAAAATGCTTGCCAATGCCTTGAGCCATAAAATTAAATTTTAATGTATAGGCAAGCAAGACAGCCAGAAAATTGCTATCAATTTGATACATCAGAATTTGACAACAACGTATAAAGCAAGGGGAAGATGTCAATTTATATCGATATAGGCTGATTTTTTGGCAATGAAGGCAAATATGACTGGCTGTTTTGAGAAAAACAGATACAAAGTGTACATCATAGCATTATTAGTTCTATGCACAGCGTGATCAGTGCTAGAGGTTAGATGATATAACATTTTTGTTAAGGACCAAATAATTATCTCCCTTGTCAATCTGGCAAAGGTCATTATCAATAACGACGCGGGTAATATTAATCTTGCCATTGACTGTTTTATTCAGATTTTTTCCCCACCTAAGGGCGATGTTGAAACAATCGAAGCAAGTTTTGGCTCATCAATTCGGTTGAGAAAGATTTTTGAAAAATCAGCAGAAATAAAATCACCGTCCTTGACAACAGTTTTACCGCTAATCTGAAATGTATCACCACTTAATTTGAAATCATCGATCTTGATATTCTTCAGGGCTTTTATATCTTCTGATACTGTTATTTCCACCTTGGCGTCAACACCACTGCCTTTTTTCCAGCGGATCCACGGCATTTTGAGTGTTGCTTTTGACAGATCGATAACACAATGATGACGTTTACCATCATTTTCCCATCCTACATCAACAGAAACCGTTCCTGTTAAAATTATTCAGTATGGGACAAACTTATTCCATACTGATATCCGTATACTCCTGCAGTATGGGAAAAAAGCTGAAACAGTTTGTGGTTTGTCATGCAGTACTATGCTTATTGATGCTGAGGGAAAATTCCTAAAAATCTAGAAAAAGGTCCAGAAAATAGTAGGCCATGCGGAAATTGCACTTGAAATCTTCCAACAACTTACAGGAAAGCCGTAGCGGCACTTATAAAGTAAGCCAGATATGGAATTTATTATCTGTTTTGCTGGCCTTTTTCCTGAATACGCTGTGCTAAGGCAGCTTCTATAAAAGGATCTAGATTGCCGTTTAGAACTCCCTGCGGATCTGTACTCTCCACACCCGTGCGTAAATCTCTCACCAATTGATAGGGTTGCAATATATATGAACGAATTTGATGTCCCCAACCGATATCTGTTTTCAAAGCCTCTTCAGCATTAGCAGCTTCTTCACGTTTTTTCAATTCCTTTTCATAAAGACGGGCACGTAGCATTGCCCATGCTGCTGCACGATTTTTATGCTGTGAACGCTCAGCTTGACACTGAACGACAATACCTGTCAAAATATGTGTGATACGCACGGCTGAATCCGTTGTATTTACATGTTGACCACCTGCGCCGGATGCACGATAGGTATCAATACGAACATCAGATTCAGAAACATCAACCTCAATATTATCATCAATAACCGGATAAACCCAAACACTGCCAAATGAAGTGTGGCGTCGAGCATTTGAATCATAGGGCGAAATACGTACAAGACGATGAATACCAGATTCTGTCTTAAGCAGACCATAGGCATTATGTCCTTTGACAAAAATAGTTGCCGATTTTATCCCAGCCTCTTCTCCCGCGTGCATTTCCATGACTTCAACTTTCATATCATGGTTTTCGGCCCAACGTGCATACATACGCAATAACATAGATGCCCAATCTTGGCTTTCAGTTCCGCCTGCTCCCGCACGCACTTCAAGGTAAGTATCATTAGGATCAGTTTCACCAGAAAGCAGCATTTTAATCTGTCGCCTATCAATTTCATCCTTCAGATCACGGATAGTATTCTCAGAATCAGCAATAATAAAAGAATCACCTTCCTTTTCTCCCAAAGCAATAAGCTCAACGGAATCATCTAGTGTACTGGTTAGATGGGTAATACCAGCAATGGATTCTTCAAGATTCTGGCGCTCACGCATCAGATTCTGAGCCTGACGTAAATCATTCCAAAGGATCGGATCCTCAGCACATTTATTCAGGTACTCAAGCCTTTTAAGTGATTGATCCCATTCAAAGATGCCTCCTCAGCAAGCTTATGGCCTGCCTGATTTCATAAACCAAAGTTTCAATTTCAGCACGCATCAATAATTATCCTGATCGATACTAAAAATATCTATAAACTACGCAATAGAACAGCCGAATTCTACTTTATGAAATACTTCTACATTTAGTAAAGTCCGCCCACCCCGCTTTCAATCACGCGGTTGACTTGTGGCGATATCAATGGAACCTTCACACCTTCTTGGAAAGATTCTGTCCCGCCAATGATCTGATAGACATCAGCAGGACCAGTTCCGGGCTTAAAAGCCTCAATAATTACATTTCTATTCCCCTGTTTGGCACGCATACCGGTTTTAGGATCAATAGCGATGTGCATCATACCTTCCGGCGGCTTGAAGTCAACTCTTGGTTTGCCTGCCATGGCATGGTGCATGAATTCACCAAATACCGGAGCGGCAAGCACACTACCTGTACCGCCTAGCCCAAGTGGTTTTGGGGAATCAAAGCCTATAAATACGCCGACAACAATATCAGGCGTAAAACCGATAAACCAAGCATCCTTAGAATCATTTGTTGTGCCACTTTTCCCAGCAATCGGCCTATTCAGGTACTGCAGACGCACCGCAGTACCTCGTTGCACCACCCCTTCCATCATTGATGTAATCTGATAAGCTGTCATGGGATCTAATACCTGATCACGTTCATCAATAAGCATTGGTTCAGGCTGATTTTCCCATTTCCTTACGTTACAGTTTTCACATATCCGGTTATCATGACGGTAAATTGTATGACCATAACGATCTTGGATACGGTCAATCATGGAAGGCTGAATCGAACGCCCACCATTTGCTATGACAGAGTAGGCGCTAACCATGCGCAAAACCGTTGTTTCTCCTGCACCAAGCGACATGGAAAGCACAGGCTGTAATTTATCATAAATGCCAAAACGCTCCGCATATTCGGCAATAATCGGCATACTAAGATCATTTGCCAGCCGGACAGTCATTAAATTACGTGAATGCTCAACACCATAGCGCAGGGTTGAAGGCCCTGAAAAAGTACCGCCATAATTTTTAGGTCGCCAAATACCAAGTAGTGGGCCTTGATCGATCTCGACTGGAGCATCGAGAATAACTGATGCCGGTGTATAACCATTATCCAGCGCAGCAGCATATACAAACGGTTTAAAAACAGAACCCGGCTGGCGATAGGCCTGTGTTGCCCGATTAAACTCAGACTGCGAATAGGAAAAGCCACCAACAAGCGCCAGAATGCGTCCTGTCACAGGCTCCATAGCAATTATCGCTCCTTGTACTTTAGGAGGTTGCTGCAGTAGCCAAGCGTTTTTTTTGCCCTTTTTTGCTTGGACAAATATGACATCACCTTCTTTCAAAACGCCAGTCGGATTTTTTGCCATGAAACGCTGGCCTTTTTCATTGATCATCCGCAGGGCCCATTTCATATCTGATGCAGCGATAAATCCCTTTTCCCTCTCTTTAGAAACGGGTCCTGCGAATTCTTTTTTAGATTGTAGACCGATTTTTACCCCATTTTCTGTACTTTCCAATACGACAGCAAGTCGCCATTCTGGAACATCAAAAAATGCAGTTATTTGAGATAAAGCCGTACCCCAGTCATTGCTAAGTGCAATATGGTTATAGGGACCGCGCCAACCATGGTTTCTGTCAAATTTAACAAGACCATTTTGCAGTGCAGCCCGCGCTATGATCTGTAATTTCGGGTCCAATGTCGTACGTACAGAAAGACCACCTTCATACAGAGTATTAGAACCATAGCGCCCAATCAGCTGCCGACGTACCTCTTCAGTGAAATAGTCAGCAGCAAAAACATAGGTATCACTGCCCCGGAGCGTTACATTAAGAGCTTTGCCTTTAGCTATCGTGCCATCTCTCGCAGAGACATAGCCATTTTCAACCATTCGGTCGATCACCCAGTTGCGCCGTATAATGGCCCGCTCCGTATATTTAAAGGGATCATAATTTCCAGGACCCTTCGGCAGAGCCGCAAGATAGGCAACCTCTTCCAACGTTAACTCGCTAACTGACTTGTTGAAATAAGTTAACGCCGCCGCCGCAATGCCGTATGCACCACGGCCAAGATAAATCTCGTTCAGGTAAAGTTCAAGGATACGATCCTTAGAGTAAGCTTTCTCAATGCGCAATGACAAAATAGCTTCTTTGATTTTCCGCTGAAGTGTTGCATCCGAGGTTAAAAGAAAGTTCTTGGCAACTTGCTGTGTAATTGTTGAGGCTCCTTCCAGACGCTTTCCTGCTCCTATATTTTTGATATTATTCACAACGGCGCGGGCAAGTCCCTCAGGATCAAGACCGAAATGCTCATAAAATTTTTTATCTTCAGCAGAAATGAATGCTGCCTTTATCTGCTCAGAAACAACCTGTATCGGTAAATAAAGCCGCCGTTTGGTGGAAAACTCACCCATCAGACTACCATCAGAGGCGTGAATCCGTGTCATCACAGGAGGTTCATATTTTTCAAGAAGCTCATAATTAGGCAAGTCCTTTGCAAAAGTGCTAACATAAACTATTGCACCGCCCAACCCAATAACAAGGGCAATTGCTCCCATTACGAATATATAACCTAAAAACCTAATCATCGAAAGTATTTTAACCGATATTGTTTTTTTGCAACCTGCAAAGGCGAAAAACATATTTAATCATTTATATTGGCATTTGCACTGAAATACGTCAAACAGAAGGTCAAACCTGAAATTTTGAGCAAAACTGTTTCTGATATCATGTTTTTCCAACTCAATTCTGCCACACTGCAGATAAATGCCGCAATTTACGGTTTTGCAATCTGACGCCTATGTGAATTTACATAATTACGCACCGACCTAGCAATCAGTTTTGCCATTTTTTCCCTCCAAAGTGGATCTGAAATCAATTTCTCATCTTCAGAGTTGGAAAGATAGCCTAGTTCAATCAGAACAGACGGAATATCCGGAGCCCGCAAAACCTGAAAACCTGCATAGCGATGGGGATTTCTGATCAAGCTGATTTGATCTTCCTGTAAGGAAGAAATCACTTTTTCTGCAAAATCAATAGAAAATGCCTGCACTTCCTTTCGGGTCAGATCAATGAGGATATTGGCAATTTCTGATGGTTCATCGAGCGGAAAACCGTCCAGAATATCAGCTTTGTTTTCATGATCTGCCAATGATTTTGCCAAAGTATCCGATGCCCTATCCGATATTGTATAGACTGTGGCTCCTCTTATATCAGACAGATCAATATGGTCTGCATGAATAGAAATGAAAAGATCTGCCCCATAACTACGGGCTATGTTCATCCGCTCATTAAGACGTAGGAATATATCATTTTCTCGTGTCAGATACGCATTTATCCCTGGTTCTTTTTGTAAAAAATCTTTTAATGTCTTTGCAAAGGCAAGCGTTACTTCTTTTTCAAGAACGCCGCTAACACCTGTTGCACCATTGTCAAAAGCGCCATGACCGGCATCAATTACAACAGTGAACAGCCAGTTGCGAGTCTGTTCGCCCTGAATGCTACTCTTGCTTTTATCTTCCGGAATTTTTTGCATTCTCTGGGCTTTAATTAAACGTTCAAATTCCTGATCAGAAGAGATGACAAGATCAATAACCAACCGCCAGATTTCATTTTCCAAGGATTCAGTAACCACATTTTCCAGATGAAAAGAAGAACTGGCCTCAAAAATAATGCGAGAACGCTCATAGTTGATCATGCCATAGCGTACATTTTTCAGGAAACCAGCAACCTTGATGTCGTCCTTCTGAATCAGAAATTCGGTCTCCGGCAGGTTAATAACAAGCCTTGCCGGTCTGGCAAGCAACATAATATCGTAATTGGACCTACCATTAAAAACAGCAGTAATTCTGACACGTTTTATATCACCGGACGTATGCAAGCTGACAAGCCGTGAAATTTGTGATTCTGCATGGATGGGATGAGAAAAATAACTCAAGACCAGCAATATCGACAAAAAAACCGCCAAGAAAAAGGATCTAAAACGGAAGAATAGCATTTTTAATACGAATTTTTTTTTGCTTGAACAATATTAACACCTGAATACGAGAATTAGCTTAACCTATTTATTTAAAATAAATCACCAGTTATTTACAATTCTTTATAAAAATACCAGTTACAGTATAAAATTTAAATGTGTGTGGTTTATGCCTATTGTGTTGAGTTTTTATGAAAGATGGGGCAAGGACACCGATGTCATGGTCTGGCCTGGACAATGCGTCTGGTTCTGGCCACCAAGGCAGATGAGTTTTCAACAAGAGAACCGGGCTTAAGGCGATGCCTGCACTCTTTGCTGCCCGAAGGTAACCAGCGCACGCTGTATGAAAGGCGATCCCTACCATAGTCCCCTCAAAATACGCACTAAACTCTACAGGCAGCTAGAAATAAACCCGCATGCACTCCTTACAAGAAATAACCTTCATCCCTAATCCTTCATTAGAAAACAATATGGATTAATAATAAATATTAGATAGAGAAAAAATTATTTTTTTAAATTAGACGCTTGCAATTATTCATTGAAGCGCTTACGAAACGGATAGTGAGTTGCTATATCGGCTGTTCAGTGCACCCGTAGCTCAGCTGGATAGAGTACCAGACTACGAATCTGGGGGTCAGGAGTTCGAATCTCTTCGGGTGCGCCATTTTTCTCTTAAATAACAAATAGTTAAAAGTTGGTAGTTTTATCGTTTGATAGGTATTTATTGTCGGGGACAACATTTTTTTTGTTTGAAAAAATCTTGTGATTAAATGATTCATCTCAAATCGATTTGTCTATCAAAAACGGAACATTTAATAAAGACAAACTATTTTTTCTTATTTTTATTTTTGCGCCATTCTCACGGCACCGTGAATTGCCCCTGCCAAACACCAACCTTATTTTTAATAGATTTTTATGTTGGTCAGCATAATATTTGCCTTTTGAGTAGCGTGGCCAATCGAGTGCATTACCATTCTGAACCATTCACGCTCCGATATCATCTCCTGATGTACAAAAACAGATAGCAACAAACCGCTTGTAACGGTCTTTGATAGAGGGATTCATACCGAATAGGCTACGATCTATCCAGCCAATCAGAAAGAGAAAGGGCAGACTTTTGCCGCATCTATATATTCTTTGTCCTGTCCGTCTTTGCAAGTCTGACGGCTCTCTGGCGCATCAATGCCTCATATTCGGACACGCTGCCCTTATATATCTAACGTGTCGCCATCCACTACAGTGGCGCGTCCTTGAATTGTTTCTGCAGCAACTGATGTCGCAATTATTAGCGCGGCCATTGTAATAAAAAGTGGTAGAACATGGATTTCCTTTCTACCGCTTGATAGCAGAATGATCTTGGCAATCAATTAATCAGAGACGGACACAGCCCTGTGATAATGACCTCTTTTACGGCCTTATTGTTTTTGGATGCTATAGAATAGGTCCAATCGACCAGGCGGAAGTGGACGTCGAGCCAAAGGCTGAATTCGGGGCAAAAGAAGAATGAACAAGCTCTAAAAAAGTGGGGAGCTATCCACTTACTATGTCCAGTCGGGAAATTGCAGACTTGATGGATAAGCAGCATAAGAATGTCATGGCAGACATTCGCAATATGCTCAAGGAGTTAGACAACGGGCTGAGAATTCAGCCGGTTGAATATACCGATAAGAAGGGACAGAAGCGGCCTGAATACCTTCTTCCCAAGCGCTCTATCATATTCTGCCACGGTAGATTTTCTATAACCACTCCGGAAGATGCTACCCATACCGGCTAAAGGCTCTGCATAGCCTTTGTGGTTTGTTTGGTTGATTCGTTCGATGAGAATTTTAGAGAGAGTGCGTTTTCCACCAATATAGGGCGCTGGTGATGTCTCCGTCATAACTTCTTTCATAATTTTTTACTCAATCATAGCATATTAGCCGATTCATCATGTCGAGTGGTAAAAAGCGGCTGCGGTTATGCTTTGGTGCATCGGGCGAGGTGAAGTTTGCCGACAAATCCCCGTGCCCTTAATTAACAGGGCAAGCCACTATTTTTTAATGGCCTTGATTTTATGAGGCTGGAAACCCGACCAATGATCTTCATCGGACACAATAACCGGTATCTGATGGTAACCGAGCTGCTGGATATAGGAATAGGCTTCCTGATCCTGCAAAATATCGACAATGGAATAAGGAATCCCCTTATTGTCAAGTGCGCGATACGTAGCGTTGCACTGACGGTGATCATAAAAACCTCATTTTATCTTTTCTTTCGACGCATAATTACGTCATAACCAAGAGTATTTGCAAACGCGATAAAGTAAGACATTTTGGGATCATGTGTTCCATTACGCCATTTATAGATTGACCTGATCGACACCCCTGATCTTAATTCAAAATCAACTCTACACATTGTGCCTTGTATATGTTTATCTATTAGGCTGGTAACGGTTCGGGACACATCATTTAGAGTTATTTCCTGATCAGGTTTATCCATCTTGCCATTCATTTTAAGTACCAATCCAGAATTTAAACCGGTCAAGTTTGCATAGAATGTTGCTCACACACAATGTCTACATTTTGTTTACCATATTGACAATAGCAATAAAGAATTAAATTTCAATTTTTCAAATTATGGTGCGATGAGAAGCGCCTGCACGGGTGCGAAGGCTAGAAGTTCAACATCATAGATGGGTGGTACATTTGCACCATCGAGCGTATAGCGATCCGGCAACTGCCCTTCTTTGACGCGTCGCAACAAAACTCGCCCATCGGACAACCAGACAACATTATTGCGCAAAAGCATAGATGGTGGATCAATCTCACGCTTTTCGAGAATGACAGCAACCGAGCCGTCAAACATGGCTGCTGGTGTATTTTCTGTGTTATATTGAAGTGCATATGCGCCAGCACCGGGCTTGATATCCACCTGTACATCTTTGTAGTCATAATTATCGGGGAAAAACACAACCGAAAAGCGATCGTCAATTGTTCCTCTGATAACAAGCCTATGATCTTTTCCCATACCATCCAGTTCCTGAATAAACTCATATAGCTTGCCGCCAATCTTTTCAGACAATTCACGCGGGCTTACTTTCAATACTTTAGCCATTTTGATCAGGTTGTCTTCCTGAATGTTGCGCTTTCCTTGCAGGATATATGTTATCAATGCCCGTTTTTGTATACCGCTCCGTCGACCAAGTTCCGCATTTGATGAGATACCGGCCTCAGTCATCTTGCGTCGAACCCATTTGATGTCTACTTTATTTTTAAAATCACCCATAACTTGCTCTCATTTTGTTAACGCGTACTTCAATAAATAATATTTTTCAATATATTTAACGCGTTAAAAATAAATAAGTTTAAAATTATTGATTTTTTGTTAATTGATACTTGAATTAACAGTTAACATTTTGTAGATATATAACTATGGACAAGCAGCCAATTAATGTCGGTTGCCGCTCAATGGAAGATAGGGCATTGGCTATCACATCACGCGTGGCATTGATGAACTTCGCAAAGTTATCTCTGAGACAAAATTCCCAAAAATGAAAGGCATGTGAAATGGAAGATGAAATACAGTCTATTATGTCTATCGCCAACTTCACTATGCCGACCCCACCAAGCACCAATGCGCTTTTCAGTAACCGAAAAAGCATTGGGAGGATCAGGACTACCAAATACAAGGATTTTATTATGATGGGTCTGGCCTCAATTCGCAACCAAAATGTAAAGCCTGTAAAGGGCAACGTCTTGATGCTTATTGGTGTTGAGTGCATGTCGGAGTGGGCAGACATAGACAACCCGCCTGAAAGCATTTCTGGATGCAATTGTTACCGCAGGAACTATTGAAGCAGATCGAGGACGGCACACCCGGCGATCTTGAATTGACATCGTTCGGCAAGATCGATTCTTTCCAGCAATTAATGGATGCCCTCGCCGCGCTTTACAGTGTAGATCATATCTACAAAACAGTGGTCATCGACAGTATCACTGAATTGCAAAATCTGGTCTTTAACGAGACTTGTGCGCGTGGCGATGACAAGGGCACCGCAAAGGCGAATATTGAAGACTTCGGCTATGGCAAAGGTTATGTATACGCGCAGCGGGTAAAAAGTCCGCTCCTTGGAAAAAGTGATCGCGGACGGGTGATCTAAGGGGATACCAACCAAACAAGGTCACCCGTCCTTCCCCTTATCAAAACAATTTTAACATTGCTCGAAAGGACATCAGCAATGACAGGTAACACGCGTCTTTACAAGGGCATAAGCATTGATAAAGTGCGGAATGCTTTAGGGTATGATCCTTCAAATGGAATACTGATTTGGAAAATATCCCCATCTAATAGAGTCAAAATTGGAACACGTGCAGGAAAACTAGGTGCTTTTGGTTACCGTATTATTGGGGTTTAAGGAAAAAGAATCCGAGAACACATACTCGTTTGGGCAATCTGCAAAGGTGAGTTTCCAAACAAAATGATAGATCACATTGATCTCAGTAAAGCGAACAATATGATTACCAATTTGCGGCTTTGTACAACGCAACAAAATTCAGCCAACAGAACTACATTTGTCAATTCTACAATTGGCGTTAAAGGCGTCATGTTCGACAAGGCAAGAAAAAAATATAAAGCCTATATCACAGTCAACGCGACACCAAAAACACCTTGGACTATTTGCAACACTAAAAGAAGCTTCAAACGCCTATGCAACCGCTGCTGTTAAAGCTTTCGGTGAATATGGGAGGGCGTCATGAACGATAAAGCTACGCCTAGCAATAGGCATCCTGTCGACCAATTGGCAGAAAGTTCGTGAATTCATCAAAGCTTATCAGAAAAAAGAAGAAACACTCAAGCAAGAAGTTACAACCCTCATGGGTGACAGGGACAGCGTCGGCGGCGATGAATTTATCGCAACGCAAATTACAAGCAGTCGAAGCGGCGGCATTGATACAAAGGCAATGGAAAATGACGGCATAGATATTGAAAAATATCGGAAGCCAAAAACCACCATTATTTCTATCCGCATAGAACGACGCGCGATGGGGGTATAGCAATGGTTGCTTTGCCTCAGATGAAGAATCAAACGATCGAGGCCATTGACCGTGCCGTCAAAATAAATCAAGCGGATATTCTTCAGCTTCAATCGGTGGTTCAACAATCGGCCACCCATGTGAACGTCATCTATGGTATCGATTCCGATGGGCTTGCCCGCCGCAAGAATTTGATGGTCGAATGCTGCGCCTGTTTGACACCGGCCATGTTGAAGAAACCCGCATGATTGTATGGCTACGTGAAGCCGGTATCAAGGTTGAGGACGTTGACCCCGAAACTGGCAAGCAATCGCATGAATTGAATATCAATGAAGGTTATTCCTGTGCTGACGATGATCTATGGATTTGGGCATCAACGTTAAATTAACAGAGTAGACGTCATCAGCATTGACGATGATTCACGTGCGATCGGTGTTGCCATCTAAATTAAAGTAATTACCGCACTATCGCAATTAAAATCGGTTTTGAGAACTGTCGTTCAATGCCTTTACTATTAACATAGTCTACATTTTATCAACTCTGTATGAAAAGGCGACAAAATGGCAGCTACGGATTTTCTGCATGGTGTAGAAGTCATCGAGATCAATGACGGCACACGCCCTATCCGAACAGTCAATTCTGCGATTATCGGTATTATTGGCACTGCGCCAGATGCAAACGAGGTCGAGTTTCCGCTTAATAAACCGGTTCTTATAGCTGGTTCACGGTTAAAGGCATCAAAACTTGATACAACCGGACAGCGGAAAGGAAGATTGCCAAATGCTCTTGACCAGATTGGTGCTGTTGTTGTTGCTGTCGTGTTGAAAAGGGCAATAGCGATGAACAGATGTCGCGTGTTCTTGGCGGCGTTAACAAAGATGGTCAATCAGTATGCCGGTGATTTTGGTTCAAAGCGTCTGTTTATGACAGACCCGTTTGTTAAAGTCGCTCGCGATCTGAACATTCTTAACGAGCCATCGAGCGCTGCAATTGCTGGTATGATTGCCAAGACCGATTATGGAAAAGGCTTCTGGTGGTCACCATCCAATCAGGGCATCAATGGTATCAGCGGCACTGCCCGTCCCATCGACTTTGCGCTTGGAGACCGTTCCAGTCGCGCTAACCTTCGCGACTCCGCTGTTGGTTGGTGTGTTCAGCACCGTTAAACAGGATTGCCCCAGACCGTCGATTTGTCAAGTGTATAGCATAGAAATTAAGTATTGATAATTTGTTGACGTTTGATTTTTCAAAAAATGTCTTTATACGGAATATAATAACCGGAGGGATTTATTGTTGGCTTTTGGGTTGGGTCTGGCTGATTATAGGCATAACTTTACTATGGAAAGCCATAAAGTGGTTGCTAAAGGATGATAAGCCTAAAAGGCAAGAAAACTAAACAGGCAAAGACTGTGATTGTAGATGTCGAGCCAAAAATCAATTCTTATGCAGAACGATATGATGGTGAAAGATTTTGGAATTTGTCTGCCAAAGAAGTGACAGAACTTTTTGCACCCTACCGAAAAAACTCAAGTTGAGAAATCAAACTTTTCATCGGTGAGATGATATCGCCGAAAATATATTCATGGCCGTCATGCAAGAGGCCATAAAATACTGTTGTCCACGATGCGTCATGTTCTAGCCATAGGGCTTTGGCAACATTATTCTCTGGCTTGATATCATTGATCGGCATCATCATGCCGGACAAGCTTTATTTAAAAATGGGCTGATGATACATCACTACCTCTTGTTGATTATTTATTAATACGATGGGCACAATTCGAGCGGCTTTTGTCTCAAATTGCGCCTGCAGCGACGCAATACCTTTGCTGCATATTTGAATGGAATTAAGCGGCTATATCCCGCTGTGCTTTTAATTTGACCTCAAAAGCCTCAAGCTCATCTCGATCAAAATAACGGATTCGGTTGATAACAATTGGCTTCGGAAAGTCTATCACCTCTTTCTTGATCCAGTTCCATAAGGTTACACGTGATATATTGAATCGCTCTAAAATTTATGGAGCAGTCAGATAAATTTTTCCCGACATGCTGTTAACCTCTCATCTTGCTTTGAATAAGTGTTATTCAAATGACAATAATTTGTCAACAATTAATATATACAAATACGGCTTAACGTGTTTGAGCCTGATTATCCGAATTGAATCAAGTTTGATGCCTGAACATGACCGTTACGAATATCGCGTAGATGATTTGCCCATATTGCCATAGCGTGTTGTTTCTCATCGTAATATCCGTGACTGGTTATAAACACCAGCAACGCCAGCCATAGCGCCTGATACGTGGTTCAACACCGCCTCGACGACATGGGGAGCAATACCAAGGCTTGCCATGCCTGTCGCAACAGTGCGGCGAATATCATGCAAGCGCCAACCTTCTTTAAACCCATTCCGATCACTGCAACCAGTCTTTTCGTTTTCCTCGGTCATAATGGTCTGAATATCTGTTCCAAGCCGTTCCTTTGTATCCGAGAATCCTATAATCGGAGTACGGCCGGTCACAGAAAACATATAGTCGCACTTATCTATCCGTTTAATTCTTTTTATCATATCCACTGCGGAAACCGGCAGAGGCAGAATCAGAGGTCGCTTATTTTTGGTTCTCGCACTGGATATTACCCACTCATGCTTTTGGCCATCTAGCTTGAATTCCGGCCATTGTGCTGCACTGGCTTCGCTGCGCTGCGCACCTGTGAAAAAAGTAATTTGAAGTACTCACCCCATGGCTCATCCATCTTATCGGATGCCAACAGAATTAGTCTTATTTCTTCATCGGACAAAACGCGGTCACGCTTGTTTTCTTTTCCTGGCATTTTCAATGCCGGTACATGGCGAGACGCGAATATTGGCAAAAACCCGATTGGCATGCGTATCATGCCCTTTCTTTTTGATCGAACGGATCAATTCAAGTATATGAGCCTTTGTGATCGCATTGATATCGCGTCCCTTCCAGAAGGGAATCACATCCTTTCGCAATATGCGTTCAACTTCATATTTGGATTTCATCGATTTTACATGCAGATCAATGTAGGTTTCCAGAGCCACATCCATAAGATTAAGATCGGCCTCGGCCTTAGCGCGTTCTTCACGTATTCGCGCCTGCCTAGCTTCTTGTTTCTCAACTGCAGGATTTTCCCGGGCACAAGCCTTGCGGGTGGCTTCACGTGCAAGGTCACGTGCATCAGTAAGGGTTATATCTTCTACGCGACCAAGAGTGAGCCTGCATGATTTATCCAAATATCTATAACGGACAATATATGTTTTTACACCTGCGGAGGTCACGCGGATGCGTAAGCCCGGTTCAACATCGCTGACTTCATATCTGTCTTTTTTCGGCTTCAAAGCGACAACCGATAATGCTGTAAATTTTTTACCATACTCAAAAACTCTCACGCTGGGGACAACACTGGGGACTATATTAGCATAATCGCAAAAGCTGCAACATCCGTACAAGACACTGGAAAATTTTGTGAATCAATCACACAATCACCAGTCTCCAGAGTAGTTTTCCGAGAAAACGCGCAAGCCTTGCTGCGTTGTAAAGGTTGATTTTGTCTACTACATGCAGTTTTAGCATTTGAAGTGAACGATTGGAAAAGTCGACTCTGGCCAAAATTGATTTCCGCGTCAACTTCGCTTCTTTGTGAAAGAAAAATAATAGACTCTTTCAAAATTCCACTAAAATAAAAGCAATGAAAGGCGTTGATGAAAACGCTATTCTCGATACAATCAAAACTATGATCAGGCAATTCAGTGATATGAAAGAAATTAATCATCAAGCCTTTGATTCCAGCTCTTCGCTATCACTAATAATTAGTGGATTATCGCGATTTTGAGCGGTATATTTGAAGTTATCGCGGCACAATGAATCAAGTATGATTACCTTAAAGAGCATCCATAGTGGCGCATGGACAGCGCATTCGCAATTGCAGTTATTCTAATTTATTTCGGCAGCTATCTGCGTGGTTATGCAAGCAGTGAACTCAGGGGAAAATTGAAACGAGTGAAAGCGGCTTCTAGCACACAGAAAATGCGTGAGGAAATTGATCATGAAATTCCAAATCTCAACCCTATTGATCTGTGTACTGCTCTTGTCAGGTTGTCGAACAAATATGCCTCTCTTGTGCAGTGGTTGGACGAAGCCACCAAAAGCGAACCATCCCGCAAAAATGGCCAAAAATGAACCTAATCTGTCTCGCTGGATTATTGCAACAGACCGCTTTGGTCAAAAACAGAAATGCTGGAAATAACATACTGCATAAATGGATAATGCCTGCATAGGCTACCCTATCAAACAATCCCTTGTTAAGGCGTGCTCGGTACATTACTGCACCATCGCGCAGTAATGATTATTTCATTTACAGGGTGCATATTGCCTTATTCTCCAATAAAAATTCCGCAAATGCGAGATTATAAATTTCTAATTTGGTTGACAAATTATAAAAAAACCCTACTGTTGTTGACAAGGTACGTTGTCAACCAAAGTGCATCTTCGATTTTTAATCAAATTCTTGACGGAACACCTGAAATGATCATAAGTGGTTCCAGACCAATTTTTCCAACATCGTTAAGCTGTGGACAATGGCTAGATTAAATTCTAATTGGCAAAAAATCAGGAAAAAGCTTCTTGGTAAAAGCTAGCTCAACCTAGACTGATATAAAGATAAGGAATTGTATCATACAGTTGCAAGCATACCTGCAGAGATGTTAGGATACAATGATCAAACGATTGCGGAACAGCTCTAGACAGAAAATTCTTGCTATAGCATAACACTACCCGTGTCGCGCTAACCCATCAAAAGATTTGTAAGAAGCAGACAAAAGGTATATAAAAATATCAAGAATTCTATATATCTGGCTGGGGGACTTGGATTCGAACCAAGATTAACGGAGTCAGAGTCCGTTGTTCTACCCTTAAACTATCCCCCAGAGTGAATAGGTTGGCATTCGAGACCATAATAATATTAAATGGTAATATCATCATATTCTTTCACATATCCTTCTAACATATTTGCACGCAGCTTCAAGATAAAAAATTAGACCCTGTCCGCATTTAAATCCGTAAAATTTTAAGTTCTGTCTTTATAAATTGATCCGAGGCTTCTAGATATATAGCTAAAGTATGGTTTGGGGCATCATGTATAAATTTAATTTGGAAATTGCCCAGTACTCATAGGATTTGAAAATGGCCTTATCTGAGATTTTGTCTTAATGGGCTGGTATGAGGTTTTGCATGCGAAACCAGTCTAGAAACTACCCAAGCTCGCGTTTTTCATGACGGAATCAGTGTTATCGTCATGTGGATAGGGGAAATTTGTAAATATTGGTGATATGATGGACAATGGATTGGTTGTGCGATAAATTAGGAAGCTGTGTCTATAAAGCGAGAAGGAGCAAGTTGTTTTCGAGACAACCAGCAAGTGTATTTTTACCCAAAGGCGTACGGTTATACTGAGAAACAAGCCTTATAGTAATTTGTATCAGAGTACAGATGGTATCTGTTAGCAAAAGGAAAAATTCCTATCTGTCAGAGGTTTTAGGATCAGGCCATCTATATGCTGCCCTTGATCTTGGAACAAACAATTGTCGTCTCCTGATTGCAGCACCAACAAAGCCAGGATATTTCCGTGTTATTGATACTTTCTCGCGTATTATTCGTCTGGGAGAGGGAATGGGGCATACAAGGTGTTTAAACAATGAGGCAATGAATCGTACCATCAAAGCACTCAAGGTATGCCGCTTTAAACTATTGCAAGCCAATGTTACCTACCAACGGCTAATTGCAACTGAAGCTTGCCGATTAGCAGATAACGGAACTGATTTTATTGATCGTGTTAGTCGTGAAGTCGGTCTTGAACTGGAAATTATCGATCGGAAAACTGAAGCACGACTTGCGGTTTCGGGATGTGGTACCTTGGTGGGGCAAAAAACGGAAGCAGTTGTATTGTTTGATATCGGTGGCGGCTCTTCGGAAATTGCCCTGATTGACATTTCCAAACGTCGTTCTCCTTGCCTTGCTGAACATATTATTGCTTGGACATCTCTGCCGGTCGGTGTCATGACATTGGCTGAGCATTTTGGCAATGAGATTGTCACCAAAAAAAATTTCGCTCTCATGAAAGACTATGTTGGCAAACTTTTGGATACATTTTCCGAACGGTACAAACTCGGACATTTGACTAACCACCCTAGTTTTTATGTGCTCGGCACATCGGGTACTATCACAACCCTTGCCAGTATTTATCTTAATCTGGAACGTTATGACCGCGACCGGATTGATGGAATGTGGCTGAAAAGTGCGGATATTACCCGTATAATAGAAGTGCTTCTGTCATGGGATATGAAGCAGCGGATTGCTAATCCGTGTATTGGTGCGGATCGAGCCGATCTGGTTCTGGCTGGCTGTGCCATTCTTGAAGCGATCCGCTCAGTCTGGCCAAGTTCTAGATTGCGTGTCGCTGACCGGGGTTTGCGCGAGGGAATTCTAACAGAGCTTATGTACCAAACCGGAGCTTGGCACAAGCAATCTTCCTCTTCAGCTGCGTTTGAAAGTATAGCACCGGCAAAGGTATAAAGGGCAGATGAAAGAGACAGACAATACACGTATTAGCAACCACGCTGGTGCAGGCGCACGCAAACTCCATATCCGTGTCAAAAAGAAAGCAGGTACTATCAAAGCCTCTTCGCGGCGCTGGCTTGAACGGCACCTGAACGATCCTTATGTGCATCAGTCCAAGGTTGATGGTTATCGTTCGCGCGCCGCCTACAAACTGATTGAGATTAATAACCGTTATAAACTGCTAAAAAAAGGACAAAAAGTTATTGATCTTGGTGCTGCACCCGGTGGCTGGAGTCAAGTTGTAGCTCGTATCGTCGGTTCAAATAATGAAAATCCATCTGTGATCGGTATTGATTATCTGCATATTGATCCGCTGCCCGGTATTATTCTGCTTGAGATGGATTTTCTTGATGAGGAAACACCACAAAAGTTGCTGGATGCATTGGGTGATAGGCCTAATATTGTTCTTTCAGATATGGCAGCGCCGACAACTGGCCACAGGCGGACGGATTACCTACGCACAGTCCATTTGTGTGAGGTGGCCGCGGAATTTGCACTATCAGTCTTAAAGCCGGGAGGGCATTTCCTAGTAAAGATTTTTCAGGGCGGAACAGAAAAAGAACTTCTAACCATGCTGAAAAAAAAATTTAAATCAGTTCATCATGTCAAACCTTCAGCTTCTCGTGCGGAATCTGTTGAACTTTATCTGCTTGCCCATGAATTCAGAGGATGATTGCTCCCTGTTCAGAAACAATAATATTCTTTCAAGTATATTCAGTCCTCTAATGAATCAGAGAAAGGAAATCGCCATGAACCTTGGATTTTTAGGAACAGGTACAATCACAGATGCTGTTATAAGAGGCATTTGTACGTCAGATCTCAAAGTTGATGAAATTATTATTTCTTCGCGGAATGCACAGATAGCTTATAAGCTTGCCTGTGATTTTCCCAATGTAGCAATTGCAAAGAATAATCAGGAGATAGTTGCTCACTCGAACTTGGTCTTTGTTGCGCTGCGCGCTCAGGTTGCCGAAGAAATACTGAAATTTCTGATCTTCCATCAAGGGCAGAAAGTCGTGACATTTGTACCGACAACCACCTGTGCTATACTTTCAGGCTGGATTAACAATGTGGTGCCGGTTTTGCGGGCTGTTCCCCTTCCCTTTGTGGCTGAGCATAAAAGTGCAACACCGATTTTCCCTGCTGATCCCGATCTGTGGAAAATTTTTGCAAAAATTGGCGGCGTTATTGAAGCGAAGAGTGAACATCAGTTTAATCTATTTATGACCGCAGGCTCTCTTATGGGGGTTTATTTCCGCTTTGCCAGATTATGTGATGAGTGGATGCAGAATCGAGGATTGACTCCTGAACAGTCAACCCTTTATGTAAGTCGGTTGTTTGCAAGCCTTGCCAATACAGCTGCCAAAAATACACCTACTGATTTCAAAACGCTGGAGCAAGAATATTCCACCAAAGGTGGTACCAATGAACTGATTACCCGCCTGTTTGAAGAAAAAGGCGGCGGAAAGGCATTGGATAGCGCATTGGATGAAGCTTTTAACCATATTACAAAAAAGCTGGGACTGAACTGTACCTAGAGCATGGACTACTTAGGATTAGACTTTAAAGCTGTGTGTTGTTCGCGGACAGCAACGGCAAAATCAGTAATTTGAATAGCCACTGGTCATTTCTATCAATCCATAAGTTCGGATTCTGCCTTAATATGCCAGTAGATCGGATGGGCTAGCTTCAATTTCAGTTTAAGATCCAATCACAGCCACTACCGTCCAACGCAATAGATGACCTAATAATCTCGGTTTGCGCCTAATTATCTAAAGTCACAATCAAGTAGGTATGTCGCAATACGAAGTAGATAGGATTAACTACGGGCTAATAAGGCTTTTTTCTATTCCATTAAAACCTGTTGGGTAATAGTAATCCCATTCCAATATCACATCTCCGGCAGCCTCCCCTTATCCAAAAGGAAAAAAATAATATATTTCTAATTTAGATGATGTTCATCTGTTTTCATTAACGTGTAGACATATAAACTCTATTCTTAGACACTATTTTATCAATTGCCAGTATGCAACAATTATAAAAAAATTTTTCCTCACTTTAAAATTCCCAGTCCCCATCTGTTGTCGCGACAGCCTTACCAATAACATAAGACGAACCGGAGCCTGAAAAAAAATCATGATTTTCATCAGATGTCGGTGAAAGTGCCGAGAGAATAGCGGGATTTACCGCACATATATCTGATGGAAATAGAGCATCAAACCCGAGATTCATTAATGCCTTATTCGCATTATAATGGAGGAACATTTTCACATCCTCACTCAGGCCTACGGTATCATAAAGGCTTTCGGTATATTTGCTTTCAATCTCATAAAGATCAAGCAAGAATGAAACCGCAAAATCCCTGACATCGCGCTGTTCGGCTGCTGCCTGCTTTTGCAGTTTTTTTTGAAATTTATAGCCGATATAATAGCCATGGACTGCCTCATCCCGAATGATCAAACGAATAAGATCAGCAGTATTAGTTAGCTTTGCGTGACTTGACCAATACATCGGTAGATAAAAACCTGAATAAAATAAAAAACTTTCCAAAAAGACCGAAGCCACTTTTTTCTTCATCGGGTCATTACCCTTATAATACTTAATGATAGAGGCCGCCTTTTTCTGCAAATATTCATTTTCCAGTGACCAGCGATAAGCATCATCCACATCAGGAGTAAGGCACAACGTTGAAAAAATGGAAGAATAGGAGCGTGCATGCACCGCTTCCATAAAGGCGATATTAGTAAGAACTGCTTCTTCATGTTGGGTTTCAGCATCTTTCAGCATAGAAATAGCACCCATTGTATTCTGGAGCGTATCAAGCAGAGTCAATCCGGTAAAAACACGAATTGTCAGCTGCTGTTCATCTCGTATCAGGGTGGCCCATGATGGAATATCATTCGAAAGCGGTACTTTTTCAGGCAGCCAAAAATTAGTAGTCAGCCTGTTCCAAACCTCCAGATCCTTTTCATCCTCCATACGGTTCCAGTTAATAGCGCAGATCGGATTTGCAATATGTAGCATGGTATTCATGAATTTCGCCCTCATAAACTGCAGGAAACACAGCCATCCACTTCAGTACCCTGTAATGCGGCCTGCCGAACACGGATATAATAAATTGTCTTGATTCCCTTTTTCCATGCATAGATCTGGGCACGATTGATATCACGGGTAGTAGCAGTATCGTTAAAAAACAGCGTCAACGATAACCCTTGATCAACATGCCGAGTTGCTGCTGCATAGGTATCAATGATCTTTTCCGGACCAATCTGATAGGCATCAGCATAATATTCGAGATTATCATTAGTCATATAGGGGGCAGGATAATATACCCTGCCGATCTTACCTTCTTTGCGGGCCTCGATGCGTGAGACAATCGGATGAATTGATGATGTAGCATGATTGATATAGGAGATTGAACCCGTAGGCGGCACCGCTTGAAGATTACGGTTATAAAGGCCATATTTTGCCACGGCCTTCTGCAAAGCAACCCAGTCTTCTTGAGTAGGGATAGTAATATTGCTGCGGGCAAAAAGGGCTACCACCTTTTCAGAAGCAGGCTGCCATGACTGCTCAATATATTGGCGGAAATAAGAACCATCAGCATAAGCAGAATTCTCAAATCCGGCAAAGCTGCAACCTCGTTCCTGTGCAATCCGGTTGGAAACAGCAAGTGTATGATATGTCACCGTATAAAAATACATATCAGTAAAATCAATTGCCTCGGGTGAACCATAGTGAATCTTTTCACGCGCTAGAAAGCCATGCAAATTCATCTGTCCTAAGCCAATAGCATGGCTCTCGTGATTGCCTTTGGCAATCGAGGGGACAGAAGTGATATTGCTCATGTCCGAAATAGCAGTTAACGCCCGAATGGCAGTTTCAACCGTTGCGCCCAAATCCGATGAATCCATCGCTTTCGCAATATTGAGTGAGCCAAGATTGCAGGAAATATCTGTGCCAAGATGCCTGTAGCTGAGATCGCTTTCAAAGACGCTTGCCATGTTGACTTGGAGAATTTCAGAACAAAGATTGCTCATATTGATACGCCCAGGTATCGGATTGGCGCGGTTAGCCGTATCTTCAAACAGAATATAAGGGTAACCTGACTCAAACTGAATCTCTGCAATCGTCTGGAAAAAAGTCCTAGCTTTTACTTTCTTCTTGGTAATAGCGGAATCATCAACAAAAGTACGGTAATGCTCGCTGATCGAAAGATCACTCATGGCTTTTCCGGTTATGCGCTCAATATCATAGGGTGAAAACAGGTACATATCTTCATTGTTGCGAGCAAGTTCAAAGGTGATATCAGGAATAACAACGCCAAGTGAAAGCGTCTTGATGCGAATCTTTTCATCAGCATTTTCCCGCTTTGTATCAAGAAACCGCATGATATCAGGGTGATGAGCATGAAGATAGACAGCCCCTGCCCCCTGCCTTGCACCAAGTTGATTGGCATAAGAAAACGCATCTTCCAAGAGCTTCATCACCGGAATAACACCGGAAGACTGATTTTCGATATGTTTGATCGGCGCTCCCAGCTCACGCAGATTTGTCAGGCTCAGTGCAACCCCGCCACCGCGTTTAGAGAGCTGCAAGGCAGAGTTGATGGATCGGCCAATGGATTCCATATTGTCTTCAATCCTGAGCAAAAAGCAGGAGATCAGTTCGCCACGTTGTTTTTTACCGGCATTGAGGAAAGTAGGCGTTGCAGGTTGGAAACGGCCGGTAATAATCTCGTCAACAATACTTGTTGCAAGTTTTTTATTGCCACCAGCAAGTGTTAGAGCCACCATAACAACACGGTCCTCATAACGCTCTAGATAGCGTTTGCCATCACGGGTTTTCAGCGTATAACTGGTATAATATTTGAAAGCGCCAAGAAAGGTCGGGAATCGAAATTTATAGGAATAAGCGTGCTGAAATAGTTTTTTGACAAATGCAAAATCATAGCGCCCTAGCACCTCCTGTTCATAATATTCCTCTTCAACTAGATAATCGAGTTTTTCTTCGAGGTTATGGAAAAAGACCGTGTTCTGATTAACATGTTCAAGAAAATACTGACGGGCAGCCTCCTTATCCTTATCAAACTGGATATAGCCGTTTTTATCATAAAGGTTAAGCATGGCATTAAGCGCATGATAATCCTGCTTGTGATCAGATTCTTTCAATCGGTTCAACATTGCTGTTTCCAAAATTTATTCAATCTAAGGCGGACACGGCATACATCATCATCCGTGCCCCGCAGTTCAAAACAATAGAGACAAGGCACAGAGCACTTCCGAGCAACAACAGCGCCCGAAAGCGCATACATTTTTCCGAAGTTACGATTGCCACCGGCAACGACAGCGCGGATCAAAGCACGATTTCCGACATGATTGAGAAAATGGATAACCGCTTTCGGTACAGCACCTCCGCCTTCATTATCCGCATAGGTTGGTATAACTAAGACATAAGGCTCATTAAGGATGAGAGGTTCTCCCTTTCTCTCAATACGCAAGGCCCGTACACTCAGCCGCTCAACAAAATTATGTGTATTGCCAGTGGCGCTAGAATAATAAACGACAAGGCTCATGAATTATTAAACCTAGTGATCATATCCGGCCGGAAACCGGCCCAATGTAGATCCCCTGCAATAACAACCGGAACCTGACGATAACCAAGCTGCGTGATAAAAGATAAGGCTTCTCTGTCTTTACTAATATCAACAATACGATAATTGATACCGAGGCGCTCAAAAGCACGATACGTAGCCGAACACTGCACACAGACAGGTTTACTGTAGATTGTAACAATCATATGGTCAAAAACCTTTTTGCATCAAAAGAAGACATTAAAAGGAAAAAAAGAAACTTCCCCAAGCCATCTGTAGAACCGGTAGGGAATTGGGAGATACGAAAGGCACTCCAATTCTTTGAAGTGCGCAAGTCCAGAATTTTCGGCAGATTAATGACCGACAAAATTAACCCTGAATCCAAACCGCATCGCCCTTCCTAGAATATAGCGAAGATCGGGAAGAATGGATAACTGATAAACACATGATTCTAGAGGACTCTCATTTACGTGATAACAAGAGTGCAGAGATAAAATATCCACCACACCTTACATAGCACCAATAAAACTACAACCCAAACTACACGAGATACCCCCGGCCATTGACATGAATATTCATGGAGGTCTCTAGCTTAAGAAGCATAAGACAACACTCACCTATCCAAAACCCATAAGCTTGGATTCGGAGCAATTTCCATACCAAATGCCCTCTCCTCTTCTAATTTCATAAATACGGAATCAGAAGAAGCTTGAATACTATATACGGTATCTGAAAAAAAAATTCCGTCAAGATATGGATTACAGTTTCCACGATGATATAGACGTGGCATAATTTAGTTGAGATGAGAAGGACTTGAAAATTAAAGGTTTATAAATTTATTCTATACGGGAAAATAAATTGGATACAACATGGCTAGTTAAAATCTATGTATGATATAGTATTAGGCTAGCCTATCAGCACCCCGCACGGCGGTAAGCTGATAAAAAAGTTCTTCTGCCTTGTTGCGATTATAATCTGTTTTCGCGGCTTTAAGTTCGCCGTGCGCTTTGGCAATGCGGAAATCGATATCGTGCGGATCAAACTGCTCAATCGGTACAACGGCTTTTGCAAGCAGAGAACAAATCTCAGGTCTAATATCAACAAACCCCTCAAAAACAATAAACGCTCGTCTTTCCGTTCCTGCAAACCTGACATTTACAACCCCCGGTATAATACGCGTTATCATAGGGGAGTGACCAACCATGACAGTCAAATACCCTCTACAGCCAGGAAGAAGAACCTGCTCAACCGCTTCAGAAAATAACAGATTTTCCGGTGAAACAAGCTCAAACTGAAAATTTCTGGCCATTTTTCGTTCGCCTTTGATCATTAATTCTTGCATTTATAGTAATGAAAAGAAAATCATTTATACTATAAGGCAGCCTCAACTGTGATGCCTTAGGCTTTCTCAAGCGCTTCCTCAATAGATCCAACCATATAAAAAGTCTGCTCGGGCAAGTGATCATACTCACCTGCACAAAGAGCTTTGAAGCCTTTGATTGTATCTTCAAGGGCAACAAACGCGCCCTTAGCGCCGGTGAAAACCTCAGCCACATGGAAAGGCTGTGACAAGAAACGTTCAATTTTACGGGCACGGGCAACCGTAAGCTTATCCTCTTCAGAAAGTTCATCCATACCGAGAATAGCAATAATATCCTGAAGCGATTTATAACGCTGCAGGATGACCTGCACCTGTCGCGCAACATCATAATGCTCTTTGCCAACAATCACCGGATCAAGCATGCAAGAAGAAGAATCCAACGGATCAACTGCAGGATAAATACCTTTTTCTGCAATCGAACGAGAAAGAACCGTTGTCGCATCCAAATGGGAAAATGAGGCTGCCGGTGCAGGATCTGTCAGATCATCTGCAGGCACATAGATCGCCTGAACTGAAGTGATGGACCCTTTATTTGTCGTTGTAATACGCTCCTGCAAGGCACCCATATCAGTGGCGAGCGTCGGTTGATAACCCACAGCCGAAGGAATACGACCAAGGAGAGCTGAAACCTCGGAGCCAGCCTGAGTAAAACGGAAGATATTATCAATGAAGAAAAGTACATCCTGTCCTTCATCACGGAAATATTCGGCAACTGTTAAACCGGAAAGTGCAACACGAGCACGAGCACCAGGCGGCTCATTCATCTGACCGTAAATAAGCGCACATCTTGAGCCTTCAGCCGAGCCTCCATGCTCTTTCGGGTTAATGTTCACACGACTTTCAATCATCTCATAATAAAGGTCATTCCCCTCACGAGTACGCTCACCCACACCGGCAAACACCGAATAACCGCCATGTGCCTTGGCAACGTTGTTGATAAGCTCCATAATAAGCACGGTTTTTCCCACACCGGCACCGCCGAAAAGACCGATTTTTCCACCCTTTGCATAAGGGGCAAGCAAATCAACCACCTTGATGCCTGTTACAAGGATTTCCGCTTTTGTCGATTGTTCGACAAAAGCCGGAGCAGGCTGATGGATTGCACAGGTTGTGACAGCGTTGATCGGGCCAAGTCCATCAAGGGGCTCACCAACGACATTCATGATACGACCAAGAGTTGCGTCACCTACGGGTATAGAGATCGGCCCGCCCGTATCCACAACTTCTTGGCCGCGAACTAAACCTTCTGTTGAATCCATGGCAATGGCACGTATTGTGTTTTCACCCAGATGCTGGGCAACTTCCAGTACAAGCCGCTTTCCATTATTATCTGTCTCAAGCGCATTGAGGATAAACGGCAGATGCCCATCAAACTGCACATTAACGATAGGCCCGATAATCTGCTTGATATGGCCGATAACACCATTATCTGTACCTAACTCAAATAGAGCATCTGTTTTCATAAGACAAGAAATAGGTTTTTGTATTGTTCTGTTTGTTTTTTTTGCCACTGCTTTTGCTCTGACCTTAGAAGCTATTTGTTTTAGGGCCGCTACTTTTGCCATCAATTCTTACCTTCTGAATTAGAGCGCTTCTGCGCCCGCAATAATTTCGATCAGTTCTGTCGTAATCTGCGCTTGACGTTGACGGTTATAGGTGATCGATAGTTTGTTGATCATTTCTCCGGCATTGCGTGTCGCATTATCCATTGCCCTCATCTTGGCACCCATTTCACTAGCAACATTTTCAAGCAGCGCACAAAAAATCTGGACAGATAGATTCTGTGGAATAAGCTCTTCCAGAATAGAAACCTTACCCGGCTCATATTCATAAACCGCACCGGTATTTCTATCCGCCGCTGCACGATATACATCCCGTATAGCAGGTAGCGGAATAAGTTGCCGAGCAGTCGGTTTCTGATCAATAACGGACTTGAACTCCGAATAAAATAGAGTACAGATATCAAACTCGCCAACATTAAAACGGCTAAGTATTTTGCTAGCAATAGCATCAGCATCAGCAAAATTGATCTGCTTTATCTCACTCAGATCAATATGCTCAACCACCAGATGAGCAAACTCCCGCTTCAGGATATCAGCACCTTTCTTGCCCACCGTCATGATCTTAACAATCTTTTCCCCGTTGAGCCGTTCACGAATAAAATCACAAGCAAAACGGGTAATCTGTGAATTGAAGTCACCGCACAGACCACGCTCTGATGTGCACACAACAACGAAATGAATATCATCTCTATTGGCACCGGTCATCAGCCGCGGTGCATTTTCTTCCCCTATATTTTCCCGGATATTCTCAAGAACTGCTGCCAGCCGCAATGAATAGGGACGTGCCGCTGTAACTGCCTCCCGGGCACGACGCAGTTTCGCTGCCGCGACCATCTGCATCGCCTTAGTAATTTTCTGCGTCGCCTTGACTGCGGCGATACGGTCTCTCAAATTTTTGAGCGAAGCCATAAAACCGTCCTGCCCCTATCAAACAAAATTCTTGATATAAATATCAAGCACTGACTTGAGCCTTTCCTTGATTTCATCCGTAATTTGTTTACCGTCCTGAATATCATCAAGGATATCCTTGTAATCAGCACGCAGAAGCGCCAGAAGGCCATGTTCAAACCTACCGACTTGATCAACAGCGAGCTTGTCAAGATAGCCATTCACGCCGGCAAAAACCACAGCAACCTGCGCTTCTATCTTCAATGGCGAAAATTGGGGCTGTTTAAGAAGCTCTATCAGCCGCGCGCCGCGGTTCAACAACTGCTGGGTCGCGGCATCGAGATCAGAGCTAAACTGGGCAAAGGCAGCTATTTCACGATACTGTGCCAATTGACCCTTGATAGAGCCGGCAACCTGCTTCATCGCCTTAATTTGGGCGGCAGAGCCGACACGCGAAACGGAAAGGCCGACGTTCACGGCCGGACGGATGCCTTGATGGAATAAATTTGTTTCAAGAAAAATCTGCCCGTCGGTAATTGAAATCACATTGGTCGGGATATAGGCTGACACATCGTTTGCTTGGGTTTCAATTACCGGCAATGCAGTCAGGGAACCGGCTCCATTGTCATCATTCAGCTTGGCCGCACGTTCAAGCAAGCGCGAATGCAGATAGAAAACATCTCCCGGATAAGCTTCACGACTTGGCGGTCGCCGCAAAAGCAACGACATTTGACGATAGGCAACAGCCTGTTTCGATAGATCATCATAGCCGATCAGCGCATGCATACCATTATCACGAAAATACTCGCCCATCGTGCAACCGGTAAAAGGAGCAAGAAACTGCATGGGCGCTGGATCTGAAGCAGTTGCGGCAATGATAATCGAATATTCAAGAGCGCCGTGCTCTTCTAGCACCTTCACAAACTGTGCAACCGTTGAACGTTTCTGCCCTACAGCAACATAGATACAATAAAGCTTATCCTTTTCAGCACCACTTTTATGAATCGGTTTTTGGTTCAGAAATGTGTCAAGAATTATTGCAGTCTTACCGGTCTGGCGGTCACCAATAATAAGCTGCCGCTGACCACGACCAATCGGAATAAGCGCATCAATTGCCTTCAACCCTGTCGACACCGGCTCGTACACCGATTTACGAACGATAATCCCTGGGGCTTTGACATCCACACGGCGGCGTTCCACTGCCTTGATCGGCCCCTTGCCATCAATCGGATTTCCAAGGGTATCCACAACACGGCCAAGAAGTTCTCTGCCAACCGGCACATCAACAATCGAACCTGTGCGCCTGACCGTATCCCCTTCACGGATATCACGGTCAAAGCCGAAAATAACAACACCCACATTATCGGCTTCAAGGTTAAGCGCCATCCCGCGCACATTACCTGGAAATTCGACCATTTCACCAGCCTGAACATTATCCAGACCATACACACGGACAATACCATCACCAACTGACAATACATAACCAACTTCAGAAACTTGGGCTTCTTTACCAAAGTTCTTGATTTGCTCTTGCAAGATTTTAGAAATTTCCGACGGTTTGATATCCATCAGCCGACCTCTTTCAGTAGAAGCTTAAGCGAAGATAATTTGGTACGCAGGGACGTATCGATTTGGTATGTTCCTATCCGGACAATCAAGCCGCCTAAAATGGCAGAGTCGATGTCCATCCGCAGGGTAATATCCTTGCCAACTGCCCTAGTGAGCACCACTTTCAATTTTTTCTGCTGGTCTGGATCCAATGCATGGGCTGAAATAACATCAACAAAAACATCCCCACGCGCAGTTACAGCCAAGTCATGAAATACCTCAATAATACCGGGTAAAGTGAAAAGCCGCCGATTAGAAACGACAACCCGTAAAAAATTGCCGACAAGGACAGAGACATCACCCTTTCCGGGATTTATTTTTCCTATAAGTGCATTAATGACTTCAAGTTGCTCTCTGATAGAGAAAACAGGACTGCTTACAAAATACCTGAAATCACCACTTTCATCAAAAAGCTTGGAGATAGCGCCAAACTCCTCCTCAACAGCCTCTACACATCCGACTTCTGAGGCCAGTTTGAATAATGACCCAGCATATCGGCGGGATACTAATGACATAAGCGAAGATATTTCTGCCACGACTGTCTGTTTCTGTTCCTTAAATCTTGCAAAGACCAGCTTTTATTAATAAACTAATCTTATAATTTCATTCAACTTTTCGGAATAATACTCTCAGATTCAAGTGCTAAAATACTGAAAGCCACTGTGCATCTACCATAGACATTCCGGACTCGCAACACATGAAAAGGTAGGTTTTTGCTCTTTCTGGCCGTTTTTTTCATTTTTTAACATCCGTGGATCAAAAAACCAAAGATCCGTACACAAAAACTACGTAGCCGGATATTACATATGAAAGAAAAATACCTTTATGATTTCGACCTTAAGAAACCGTTACATCAATGAAATATCATCCTCAAAGGATATCCTGATGGAAGATTCCGCTCTTACAAAAAGCTTTGTGGATCAATGTCAACCTGAACGCGGATCGATCTCCGCGGCGTAGGAGCGGCAGCTAAAATGGCACGTATAAAACCCTGCATGTCCACATGGCGATGCCCATGCACAAGCAAACGAAAACGATAGCGCCTGCGCACCAATGCAAGCGGTGCCTCGGCAGGACCAAGCATGGTTATATTAGATACCCTAGGAGCAGCGCGCCGCAAGGCTCGTGCATGATTTTCCGCTTCTGCGCGCGTCTCACCTGAAACAATCAATGCTGCCAGCCTGCCAAAAGGAGGAAGTCGGTTTGATTTGCGGTCTTCTATCTCACGAGCATAAAATGCGGTGCTATTATTGGCAATAATTGCTTTCATGACCGGATGATCCGGCTGCCAAGTCTGGATAAGCCCACGACTTTTCAGCCCAGTGCGCCCTGCCCGACCTATCACCTGAGATAACAGCTGAAAAGTGCGCTCGGCAGCCCGAGGATCACTATTGGCAAGACCAACATCGGCATCAATAACCCCGACAAGCGTTATATGTGGGAAATGATAGCCTTTAGAAACAAGCTGAGTGCCGATCACAATATCAACATGTCCTCTGGCGACAGCCTCCAATTCAAACCGCAACTGTTTTACCCCGCCTGCCGTATCAGTAGACAGGACAAGAACCCGCGCATCAGCAAATTTTTGTGATACCTCCTCGGCAATCCGTTCAACCCCGGGGCCACAAGCAACCAGATGATCCAGCATGCCACATTTAGGACAGGCCTGTGGCACCGACTGATAATAACCACAGTGATGACAAAGCAACTGAGCACGATGCCGATGTTCAACCAGCCAGCTTGAACAGTTCGGGCATGAAAAACGATAAGCACAGACACGGCATAGAGTCAGTGGCGCATAACCGCGCCGGTTAAGAAAGAGAAGGGACTGCTCTTTGCGCTGTAGCACCTCCCCTATAGCAGTAACCAGCAGCGGTGAAAGGAATTGGTTTGTCGCAGGCGGATTGTTCCGCATATCAATAGTTCTCATATTTGGCATTGCTGCATGGCCAAAACGCGAAGGAAGATGAATATAGCGATAACGGCCCTGTACGGCATTTACTTGGCTTTCAATCGATGGGGTTGCTGATGCCAAAATGACTGGAATATCAGTAATATGCCCACGAGCAACAGCCATATCACGGGCATTGTAAAAAACCCGATCCTCCTGCTTGTAAGCCGCATCATGCTCTTCATCGACAATAATAAGGCCAAGATTTTGAAAAGGAAGAAAAAGAGCCGAGCGGGCACCAGCAACAACATGGATACATCCCTGCGCCACCTGTTGCCAGATACGCTCACGCCGGCGTGGCGAGAGATCAGAATGCCAATCAGCAGGCGGTGCGCCGAATCGCGTATGGAACCGATCAAGAAATTGTTGTGTCAGAGCAATTTCTGGCAGGAGAATTAAAATCTGGCGATGCTGATCCAAGGCACAGGCCACAGCCTCGAAATAAACCTCCGTCTTGCCGGAACCAGTCACACCATCCAGCAAGCAGACGCTAAAACAGTTTGCCGATACTGCATCCTGCAGAATATCAGCTGCCTTGCGCTGATCATTTTCAAGCATTACTGGCGCATAGGAGGAATCCGGTTTAGGAACAACCAACGCAGGACGCAGTTCAACCGTTTCAAGTACACCCTGCGCCTTAAGTCCGTCAACAACACTAGGAGATGTCCCTGCTGCATGGGCAAGGCCCGAACGGTTCCAGACCATCCCATCCCGTGACAGTTCAAGCACCCGCATACGTGCAGGAGTCATACGCCTGGGCAACACGCCAGAAAAGCGCATACCCTCTACTAGTGGTTTTGGCGAAAAATCTGTCGGTACGCACAGCACCATATGGACCAGAAAGCCAGGTGGCGAAAGCGTATAGGATGAAACGAAGCGAATGAACTTCATCAGCTCCGGTCGAATTGGTGGATAATCAAGCGATTCAGAAATTGGACGCAGCTTTTTGATAGAAATGTCATCAACCGCATCATCCGTCACAATACCAGCCACCTGACGGGACCCCAGCGGCACACGCACAACTGATCCTGGCATCACTTGCATCCCATCCGGAACAGCATAGAAATAAGACCGCCTGACAGGCACAGGAAGCAAAACAGCAACAGTCTTTTTGTTATCGGATGTCGAATTGTCTACCATATCAGTCCTAATTCTAAAGAAAACCTATTGATTATCAAACCAATAGATTTTTTGCTTGTTTAAACTGCTGCATAGCAGGGACGCAAAATACGTATTTTCCTGAAATTCTCTATGTTGCGCTTGCTTTTCTCTTACGCAATGGCCCATATCAATAAAGGATCCTTAATCCATGGAGAAGAAAATGAAATTTTTCGTAGATACAGCCAATATTGATGAAATCCGTGAATTGAATGACCTCGGCCTAATCGATGGTGTTACCACCAACCCATCGCTTATCCTAAAATCAGGCCGCAATATCAGCGAAGTTACCAAGGATATCTGCAGTCTTGTCAAAGGGCCGGTTTCTGCCGAAGTTACAGCCATGGATTATGACAACATGATGCGCGAAACAAATCATCTGGCCAAGATTGCAGAAAATATCTGCATCAAGCTTCCTCTCACCTTTGATGGCCTGCGCGCATGCAAAGTGTTGACGGAAAAGGGTCATAAAACCAACATGACACTGTGCTTCACAGCAAATCAGGCATTGCTGGCAGCAAAAGCCGGTGCAACATTTGTTTCACCCTTTATCGGCCGGCTGGATGATATCGACCTCAACGGCATGGAGCTTATTGCCGAAATCCGTACCATTTTTGACAATTACGATTTCAGGACTGAAATTCTTGCCGCCTCAATCCGTACTGTTAACCATGTCAAGGAAGCGGCCTTGATCGGTGCCGATGTTGTAACAGTGCCCGCTGCCACACTGAAACAGCTGGTCAAGCACCCACTGACCGACAAAGGACTAGAAATCTTTCTTGCAGATTGGGCAAAGACTGGCCAGAAAATCGGCTGAACATTCCTCTTTCGGGTGCCAGAGAAACATCTGACACCCACACATGATCGATTCAATCAAATATGCCTGACAGAGTGCCCTGGCGGAAATATCTTCATTCTCAAGTCATTGATCCAATTTTTATATGACTGCTCAACCTCATTCACGATATAATCCAGTATAGGCTAAAACGGGACATAATATTGCTGGTAAAAGCAGGCTTACAAACATGATCCTGTAAAGCGTTTAAATAGCTCTTGCAGCGCTTGAAGCATAATTGTTGTTTACAATTCAACCATCTAGAGACCTTATGTAGCTGTCTGAAATCAGGCCTGTCTCTTTTAGTTACAGCTTGAATACATCCTCTTAAGGGGCTACGAATCACCTTGATAAAATCAAGTTACTTTTAATAAGATATTTCTTAATATTAAATCAATATAGATCTGGATAAGGGGGAGTTTAATCTCTGCAGCACATAGAAGCTGAGAAATACTACAATCTTTTCATAATTCTGATCTTAAGAAAACAACAGGGCAGACAATTTGCGCCGAGCAGAACACGTTACCTTGTTTTTCGGCCCCCATATATCAAAAAACTGCAGCAACTGTTTACATGCATCACCATCTTTCCAATTGCGATCGGCCTCTATAATGGTGAGCAGCGTATCAGCCGCTGCGGCATGTTTGCCCTGTGCATTATAGACAATGGCCAAATCAAAACGCGCCTGATGATTGTCTGGATTTTTCTCTACGCGTTTTTCCAGCACGACTGGATCAGCAAGCTTTTTGACCTGCTCGCCCAGCTTTATTCTAGCCAGAACGGCCTTTATCCTAGGATCTTCCTTATTATCAACCGACGCATCATCCAGCAGGGTATGGGCTTTGTCCACATCCCCCATCTCAAACAGGCATGTGGCAAGGCCAACAATAACAGGAATATTCTTTGGATCATCCTTCAAAATTTTTACATAAAGCTCTAATGCATCTGTAAAAGCAGCCCCGCTGCATCAGCCCATCAATCTCTGCAAACATTTCTTCCAGGATTGCTCCAGAATCACGCCCGACAAACCGGGTTACAAATGCCCTGATCTTGCTTTCAGGAACAGCGCCCATAAGCATAATATCAGCCGGGCGTCCATGAACAAAAGCAGCCACAGCCGGAATTGAGCGTATACCAAGCCGGCCAGCAATTGACAGATGCTTTTCAATATTCATCTTGACAAGCTTAACAGCTCCTTTCGCTTCCAGAATTATTTTTTTCAATAAGCGGCGCTAACTATTTGCATAGCCCACACCAAAGTGCCCAAAAATCAACGAAAACCGGCTGTCTACGTGATTCTCTTATAACATCATTCTGGAAATTTGCCGTTGTTATATCCTTGACAACACAGCTTTCCCGTTTTGTGGTAGCCTCACTTGTTATAAAACTATTCATCCCATACACAAAATAGCTTGGTGACCATCTTTTTCTTAGACCTATTGTCGGCTACTCAATCAACACTAGGGGCTGTATCAATTATCACCTCAATCTGAAAATGCATGAGCGGTATATCCGCTGTGATTTAAGACAATCTCCAATATCTGCATCGCCTAAGCCCTGCTCATCTGGTCTACCGGTTCAAGACCACTGTCACAGAGTAAGGCTTTTAAATCGGAAGATGCTTAGGCAACCTCAACGCTCGCCTTGCGACCGGTTTTACAAATTCCTCGCTCCGGTTGAATTCAGGTGTGCAATGAGGGATGATAGAGAGCTTCTTGCCATTCGCCATTATCATGAAGCATCTAGAGATAGGTAGCGCAATATCTTCCTGCTTTCCGCAGCAGCCCATGACATACCTCCATTAGATCCATATTGATGGCTGACATGGAGATTTTAGTTATCCGCTACATACAGTGGATAGGTTTATTTTGACGGGACAACTCTTAATCCATTGATCGGCCCTGCACACCCGGCTGATATCGAAGCCGATGTATGTCACAACATGAGAACCTGAACAAAACGCTTGCCTCCTGCTGCATAGCGAGGGGGGGTACAAACAGTGATTTTCATGCCCATATTCTATAGGTAAGAGCAAAAAGGCCATATAGCGCATAATGCATGTATCATTGACACCCATGTTTTAAAAGACGAGGTCTGCTATTACTCTTGATGGGGTAGCCAAATACCAACCATGTCATCTCTGCTTCCAAAAACATTCATTCTAGAATAGAATCGATGCAATCCAAATCGAAAGCAAAAATCTACCATTGCGGAAAAAACAAACCAAGTATGAGGCGAGATATGACTCAAAGATCAGCGCCCCTGTAGTTTGTACTCCTCCATACTTTGGCTAAAATACCTAATATGATAAAACCTGTAGCCAAAATGGCATGCCTTTCAAACAGCGCAGCCGCTTCGTCAAAGGTCCGCCCTCAGCTCTATTTCACTGCACATCCGGTATTTTCTACAATTGACTTCAAATAAAAAGCCGTTAAAATTTTCCAGGGTGTTTTCTATTAAATATAGGATATTTGATCTAGGGGGGTGTACTATAGGCCAATTTTTACCCCTTGTTCGTTTTCCAATATTATCGATCGCATAAACATAATTACCAGAATGGTGTTTAATATCCCTTAGTCAATCCACCCTTTCTCGGGTATTAGGCTTAGGGTGCAAACCCCTCAAACCATCGGGTTCTCAATATTATTAAAGGGATAGGGACAGGAGTTTAAAGACATGGGTTTCAAGTTTGCAGTTGCAGGCGCTACCGGCAATGTCGGGCGTGAAATGCTTAATATTCTTGAAGAACGCGGTTTTTCGGTCGATAAAATCGTACCACTTGCCTCGCGTCACAGTCAGGGGACAGAGGTTTCCTACGGTGATAGGAAACTAAAAGTGCGTGCATTGGATAATTACGATTTTTCCGATACCGATATCTGCTTGATGTCTGTAGGCGGCAATATCTCAAAGGAATGGGCACCTAAAATCGCCGCCGCTGGATGTGTGGTTATCGATAATTCATCAGCATGGCGCTATAATTCAGATGTGCCACTTATTGTGCCAGAAGTTAATCCAGATGCGATTATGAATTTCAAAAAGCGTAATATCATCGCTAATCCCAATTGCTCGACAGCCCAGCTTCTTGTTGTTCTAAAACCATTACATGATGCAGCCAAAATCAAACGGGTTGTTGTCTCAACTTATCAATCCGTTTCAGGTGCTGGCAAAGAAGGAATGGACGAACTGTTTGAACAGTCCCGGGCAATTTTTGTCGCCGATCCAGTGATATCAAAGAAATTCACCAAGCGCATTGCCTTCAATGTTATTCCTCACATTGATGTCTTTATGGAAGATGGTTACACTAAGGAAGAATGGAAAATAATGGCCGAAACCAAAAAAATGCTTGACCCAAAAATCAAATTGACAGCAACCGCTGTGCGTGTACCGGTTTTTATCGGCCATGGTGAAGCAGTAAATGTGGAATTTGAAAAGCCTATCTCTGCTGATGAAGCCCGTGAAATACTGCGTGACGCGCCAGGCATCCTAGTTGTAGACAAACATGAAAATGGTGGCTATACAACGCCCTATGAAACTGCTGGCGAAGATGCTACATATGTTAGCCGTATTCGCGAGGATATCACAGTTGATAATGGGCTTGCTTTCTGGGTTGTATCTGACAATCTGCGTAAAGGTGCTGCTCTCAATACAATTCAGATCGCTGAACTTCTTTTTGCCCGCAATCTAATCACATCTAAATCAGCAGGTTAATAAATTTCAGAGCTACTTCCTCAGATCTTCAGATTTCTACCACCTTTACCTGGGCAGGTAAAGGTGGTAGTCTAGTAAATCTATGCCGAGCAATATAGATGGAAGCGCCATTAATAATAAATAATGAAAAACGGCTATGTTACGCAACATCACCCAAATGATTTTATCATTAGCAAGCGTTACGTCACTTTTTGTATTCCCTATTAACAATAAACTTTAAGATAGAATTTTCTTTTTGAAAAGAACAGCAAAAATATGCTTTTCAGAAATTCCTTAATTTTTTATATAGACAAAATCATTTATTTATTCTTGCTATAGCTTAACAATTATGTTGCTAACTATTGTCATGCTTAGCATCAGCATACCTACTTCTTAGGCTAGTAAAAAGAATAAGAGTGGATATCATGGGTGGCGATAAAGCTGAGAAAACCCTTACGCCATAGAAATTATCCACTTGCTTGATTAGGTGTGACGTGTTTTCAAGTTATCCACGAGGTCGCTAATCCCTGAAGCGCTGCTAAAACAAAAAATAGATTTTCAAATTCTTCCAAATAAACATAAAGAAAAACAGATTCATTTTTAAAAGCTTCTATTAACTCACCGAATAATATGCGACTAATATCGAGAAGATAGTCTTTGAAATCAATATTCAACGCTCTCGATTATAAAAAAGATACTCGAAATTAAATGATTAAATGCAGCCTAAAAAGGCATAACAGATATACTTTCCCCTACATATGGCTTTTAACTTAGCCTGTGCGCTTCATTCCTTCACGGGCCGCTTTATTTTTGCGATCAAGTAACCAAGCCTTGGAGTAGGCCTCATAGGCCAGCGTTCTATTGCCTTGGTACTCAAAAACTAGAGCTTGGTTAAACCAGCTTTCTGAAATATTGGGATTTAATCCGATAGCTGCATTGAAATCATCTGCTGCATTCTCCCAGTTTCCCAATGCAATATAAGAAAGCCCGCGCCCGTTATACAGCATAGGAGCATTAGGCTGGTGTGACATAGCAGCACCAAAATCAGCAATAGCTCGTGTATGCTGGCCACGTATCTGTTCAATCAGTGCACGATTATACCAAGCACGCCCATCTGTTGTGCCAAGCTGGATTGCCCGGCTATAATCATTAAAAGCAAAATCTAGCTGCCCAGCCTCACGATAAACATTGCCCCGCCCAACATATCCTAGGGTATAATTCGGATTGATCTGAAGGGCATGATCATAATCAGCTAATGCGGCATCGGGATTCCCCATATAACGATATATCAGTGCACGATTGGCATAGGCTGCGTAAAAACCGGGATCCAGTTGTATCGCCGTACTAAAATCCCTGATAGCATCCTTATAGCGTCCCACACCCCCATAAACAGAACCGCGCACATTATATCCTGTAGCATCATTGGGATTATTGCGAATCACATTTGTCAGCGAAGCAATATTTTCATATGATCCATGTGCTTGACTTTCTGAAGAGGATGCTCCCGTAATTGTCATCTGGCATCCTGTCAAGAGCGGAGAAGAGATTAGCATCAGTGATAAAAAACACTTCTTATTCACCCCAACTGTCTTCCTTAAGAACAAGGTCCATTTTATAATAAAAATAGCATAATTTCAAAATGATTATCGTTTTTACGTAACTTCTCAACTTTATCCGACAACATTGAAATAACCATCATACCTGTGTAAATGGATAAAGGTTCCAATATCAAGCAAAATTTCTTAAAAAAACAACTTCATTCATATGAAGTAAAAATCCTTAACGCAGACTGGTACGGCTACTCATGAGGCCTTCACGCTGGGCACGCTTACGCGCCAGCTTTCTGGCGCGACGGATAGCCTCCGCCTTTTCACGGGCACGCTTTTCAGAAGGTTTTTCATAATGGCCACGCATTTTCATTTCACGGAAGATGCCTTCACGCTGCATTTTCTTTTTCAACGCACGCAGCGCCTGGTCAATATTATTATCGCGAACGAGTACCTGCACTTCTGATCCTGTTCCTTTCGAGAGATAAAGACAACAGCCAATATGCCGTATCTTCCTGTGATTTTAACCTTTACATTCCGTGAATGTCTTCCACGTTATGCGCTAATTTAAAATAGGGAGAAAAATACCCCTTCCCTTCCATTTCGAAGAATGGAAGGGAATTAAGTTAGTTTTCTACCATAAAGCACTAGATTTGTCTAGATCTTTCATGGAGACAGAAGACGTTTTCGACGCAGCCAGAAAGTGCATATCTTCCGATGACGGTTATTATAACTAAACGACGTTTCCTTATTCCTGTTCTGGATGTGTAACAGTACACTTATCCGCAGCAGCTGACTTGCTGCGTTGCCGATGCCCAAATTTCACCTATCTTTACCTTGGCTCACAATTAAAATGTCAATTCGAACTTAAAAATCTTTTGCGCGTAAAATATTACGAATATTTTGCATCTCAAAAAGAAAATTTTGCTTTAAAAGTAAAAGCTGAAACTTTAGCAACTTTTTGCATCTTGACCTCGCAGCACATTTTACAATAGTCCGAGACAGGAAGTTTCCATGTAACCGTTTTTGCTGCTACTATTTTGAGGAGAAACAGATGACTAGCAATATCGCCCTGACTGGGCTTGCCCGTGATCTGAAAAAACGCGCAGACAGTGGCAAATCTATCCGCATCGGTCTTATCGGTTGCGGTGAGATGGGAACCGATCTGCTATCAGGTATCGCACAAATGGATGGTATTACCATTGGCGCAGTCGTAACCCGGACGCCGGCCCGTGTACTTGATGCTGCGGAAACGGCTTATCAGGAGAAAGGTTATGCAAGTGAAGTAGAAAATTCTTCCGCCATGACACAGGCCATGGAAGATGGTATTATTGCAGTTACCGCTGATATTGATCTGATGCTGCAGAATGAACTGATTGATATTGTTGTCGATGCAACCGGCTATCCTGAAGCAGGAGCACAAATCGGCATCAAAACCCTTGAAAATAATAAGCATCTCGTCATGATGAATGTCGAGGCTGATGTTACTATCGGACCTTACCTCAAGCATGAAGCAGATAAACGTGGCCTAGTCTATACCTTGGGCGCAGGTGATGAACCCTCTTCCTGCATGGAGCTGATCGAATTTGTTTCGGCCATGGGACACAAAATTGTTGCTGCTGGCAAGGGGAAAAACAATCCACTTGTTTCTGATGCTGTTCCAGATGGCTATGAAGAAGAAGCTCGCCGCCGTAACATGAATGTGCGTATGCTGGTTGAATTTATCGATGGCTCAAAAACTATGGTGGAGATGGCGGCTATTGCTAATGCCACTGGCCTAGTGCCTGATTGCCCGGGTATGCATGGACCTCAGGCTGATCTTGATATATTGAATAGAGCGCTCATCCCTGAAGCGGATGGAGGTATTCTGAAAAAAACAGGTATCGTAGATTATTCAACCGGTAGACATATATCACCTGGTGTTTTTGTTATTGCAGAAATACGCCATCCGCGTATCCGTGAAAGAATGAAAGACCTGAAAATCGGTCAAGGCCCCTATTTCACATTTCACCGGCCTTACCATCTGACCGCAATGGAAGTGCCACTGACCTGCGCACGCGTGATGCTCTATGGCAAACCTGATATGGTACCGTTGGAAAAACCGGTTGCAGAAGTTTGCGCTATTGCCAAAAAAAATCTCAGACCCGGTGATACCCTTGATTTTATAGGTCTCTACACCTATCGCGCTTGGACAATGACAATTGAAGATGCACGTGCAGCCAACGCCCTTCCCTGTGGTCTGCTTGAAGGCGCCACAATAACCGACCCAATCAGCAAGGGGGACCTGATTACAACGCAGAATACCACAATAAAACCTGGACAATGGATTGCAGAATTACGTGCAAGACAAGATACGATTATTAATAAGTTAAGCTGAACAAAGCACATCAAACTACCGAATAATACGCACAAAAAGGTAATAATCGCCGTCTTTTCAATTCCATAACCGCACCGGTTTAAGTATCAAGCGATTTGAGAATAGACTCAAGCATCTTTTTTGCATCACCAAACAGCATCATGGTATTGTCCCGAGAAAAAAGCTCATTCTCAACACCTGCATAACCGGACCCCATGCCCCGCTTGAGGAAAAGAACTGTTCCAGCTTTTTCCACTTCAAGAATGGGCATCCCATAAATCGGTGATGACGGATCGGTTTTGGCAGCTGGATTAGTCACATCATTTGCCCCAATAACAAAAGCAACATCAGCGGTTGCAAACTCGGAATTGATGTCCTCAAGTTCAAACACTTCGTCATAAGGCACAGTGGCCTCTGCAAGCAGAACATTCATATGCCCCGGCATACGTCCCGCAACCGGATGAATAGCGTACTTAATCTCCACATCTTCAGATTTCAGTTTATCCGCTATTTCGCGCAAGACATGCTGAGCCTGTGCAATAGCCATGCCATACCCTGGCACAATGATAACCTTTGATGAATTTTTCATGATAAAGGCAGCATCATCTGCTGATCCCTGTTTTACAAGGCGTTGTTCGTCTGCACCACTGGCAGCAGCTATCATCTCACCGCCAAAACCGCCAAGAATAACCGAGATAAAGGAACGGTTCATGCTTTTACACATGATATAACTCAATATGGCACCAGAAGAGCCAACAAGTGCACCAGTAATAATGAGAGCCATATTACCAAGTGTAAAGCCGATGCCAGCGGCCGCCCAACCTGAGTAGGAATTGAGCATGGAAACGACCACTGGCATATCAGCACCGCCGATCGGAATGATCATCATAATACCAAAAACCAATGATAATAGCACAATTAACCAAAAAACAGAACGGCTTTCACCTGCAACCAGAAAGAAAACTAGAACGACAATAGCTATCCCGAGGACCATATTGACAAGATGGCGTGAAGGCAAAAGAATCGGCTTGCTTGGCATATGCCCATCCAATTTCAAGAAAGCAATGATCGAACCGGTAAAAGTAACCGCACCGATCGCAACCCCGATAGCCATTTCAAACAGTGCACGGCTGTGAATAACGCCAATTTCACCGATGCCGAATGAGGATGGCGAATAAAGAGCCGATGCCGAAACCATAACCGCTGCAAGGCCAACAAGTGAATGAAACGCAGCAACAAGCTGCGGCATCGCTGTCATGGCAATGCGTTTGGCAATATAGATACCTATGCCGCCACCAATGACAAGCCCGATAAGAACAAGAAAAAGGCCCGAAAAACTTAGATTTCCAAGAAATAATGTTGTTACAATAGCGATAGCTATCCCGCCCATACCGAATATATTGCCTTGACGGCTAGTGGTAGGATGAGAAAGACCGCGCAAAGCCAGAATGAAAAACACGCCTGAGACAAGATAAAGAAAGGCCGCAAAATTAATATTCATTACTTTAACACCTTTACTTTTTTCCTATACATGGCGAGCATGCGATGAGTAACAAGAAACCCACCAAAAATATTGATACTCGCCAGTACCAATGCAATAAAACCAAAAAATGTCGCATAACCTGATAGGGACAGGCCAACCGCTAGTAATGCACCCACCACAATAACAGATGAAATCGCATTCGTTACAGCCATAAGCGGTGTATGCAGGGCTGGCGTTACCGCCCATACCACATAATAACCGACAAAAATCGATAGAACAAAGATTGCAACCTGAAAAATAAACGGATCAATCACACCACTATTTGTGCTTGCAGCATCCATAGCCTGCGCCAGAGAAGAGGAAAGTTCATTGCCTGCTTCTCTTACTGCTATCATAGCCTGATCGAATCTTTCAAGGGCCATATCAAAAGACTTGGTCGCCATTATTCCCCTCCTTTTTTATTTTCGGTTTTGTCAACAGCCCAGCCTGCTGATTTTGGTGATTTCTCAGCATGAACTTTCGCCAGTGCCGGATGCACAACCTTATTATCATGGATAAGAAGAGTTGCCTTTACAAGTTCATCCTCAAAATTAATTGCCAGCTTTCTCGTTTCTTTATCTGTCATATTTTCGAGAAAAGCATGAAGATTACGCGCATAAAGCTGGGAGGCTGTCCCAGAAATTCGGCTAGGAGCATTAGTGTAGCCGATAATTTTTACTCCCTCAACATGGACAATCTGATTGGCCACAGTACCTTCAACATTACCGCCGCGTTCCACTGAAAGATCAACCACAATAGACCCCGGCTGCATGCTCTTAAGCATTTCTTTTGATACAAGACGGGGAGCAGGGCATCCAGGGATAAGGGCCGTAGTAATTACAATGTCCTGCTTAGAAATATGATCTGCGATTAGCGCAGTCTGTTTTGCCTGATACTCATTTGACATTTCCTTGGCATAACCGCTGGTGGTTTCAGCAGCACGGAACTCTTCATCCTCAACCGCGATAAATTTTGCGCCCAAGGATGCAACTTGCCCCTTTGCCGCTGGGCGCACATCGTTGGCTGTAACAATAGCGCCAAGGCGGCGGGCAGTTGCTATAGCCTGAAGCCCAGCAACTCCCGCTCCCATAATAAAAACTTTTGCGGCTGGTACAGTACCGGCTGCTGTCATCATCATTGGTATAACCCGGTCATAAACTTCAACCGCATCAATAATCGCTTGATACCCGGCAAGATTGGCCTGCGAAGATAGAACATCCATTGACTGCGCACGCGTGATGCGCGGCATAAACTCCATGGAAAAACCAGTAACCCCTGCTTTTGCAAGCGCAATAATATCCTCGTCGGCCCCATAGGGATCAAGAATTGCAATCACGACAGAACCTCTCTTATAAGAGCCGGCTTCCTGCTGCGTAGGCCTGCGGACTTTTAGAATGATATCTGCCTGTCCTGCAACATTGCCAGAGACAGAAATTTGAGCACCCGCTGCTTTATATTCATCGTCTCTTATACGTGAAGTAAGGCCTGCCCCCTTCTCGACAATAACCGAATAGCCAAGCCCTATATATTTTTTTACCGTCTCCGGCGAAGCAGCTACGCGTGCTTCGCCTTTGACTGTTTCTTTGGCAACAAAGATAATTTCGCCCAAGTTGTGTCTCCTTGTCAAAATAAGCAAAACGCGTATAATATGCCACCCTTCGTCAAAGGTGATCACATCCGCGATATAGAATATCATAACACTGGCCAAAACAGACATGCAAGCATGTTTCAGACAGCCGAGTCTTTCTTTGACTGTATTAAGTATTATCCGACTTTATTCTTCATCCTGCGTTGCCATACAAAATACAAAGGAAGGCGAAAAGATTGAAGAAACAAGGTAATACTGTTATTAAGTACCTGTCCGGCAGGAAAAAATCTTTTTTAAAATACAAATACACATGCATTAGATATAATGGAGTAAAAATGGTAGAGGTTATTAACGGGAAAAAACTCGCTGAAGAAATTACTGGAAAAATAAAAGCTGAAACCGCTAGACTACTAGAAACTCATGGTATTCGCCCAGGGCTTGCAGTTATAATTATCGGTGATGATCCGGCAAGCCAGATCTATGTGGCATCAAAAAACCGTGAAGCAGAGAGGTGCGGCTTTTTTTCCATTACCCACCAGCTTGAAGCAAATACCTGCGAAGATAACCTAATCCATCTGATTCAAGAATTGAACGATGACCCTTTTATTCACGGGATTCTGGTGCAGCTGCCTTTACCAAAACAGATCCGGGCAGAATCTGTTATTCAGGTAATTTCACCGAATAAAGATGTGGACGGCTTCCATTATATCAATGTCGGCAAACTTGCTACCGGTACACATGATGGCTTTATACCCTGCACCCCTGCTGGGGGCATGATGATGATTCGTCGTATTCACGGAGATGACCTTTCCGGCCTGGATGTTGTTATTGTTGGCCGTTCCAATATTGTCGGCAAACCAATGGCAAATTTACTGCTAGCAACAAATGCGACAATAACCATCGCACACAGTCGCACATCGGAATTACCAGACGTTGTGCGCAGCGCTGATATTCTTGTGGTTGCTATAGGCCAGCCAGAAATAGTAAAAGGAGACTGGATTAAACCAGGAGCCACTGTTATTGATGTCGGTATCAATCGAGTTCCAGCGCCAAAAAACAGCAAGAATCCGATACGCCTTGTCGGTGATGTTGAATTTGAAATGGCTTCAATCGTTGCAAAAAATATTACACCTGTTCCGGGTGGAGTGGGACCTATGACAATTGCTATGCTGATGGCCAATACTCTGAAGGCCGCATGCCGCTTCGCTGGGGTAACAGCGCCGGAATTTCGCTGATCTTTCAGAAAATTCATATTACAAGATTAAAACAGGATTGCTTGGCATACAAACTGATAGCGGTTTTTCGCCCATGGATAAACAAGACCTTACTCAAAAATTTTCTCAGAAAGATAAATACAAGCAATAAATAGTTCACTCCTTGATAGAAAACCCAAGTTATCTGCATGTTCAAGATTGCCAGAAATGACAAGATACCTTGGTTTAAGCGCCATCAGATTCCATTGTACAGGAAAGTTGCCCCTGCGTCGATCCTTTCTGTCATGGCAATGTACATACCACTGACCTAGCGGCCTGCCATAATTCCAGTTCACATTTCCTATAGAGAAAAGCTAGTCTTTATAAAAAGCTTATTAAGCGCTTGGAAAGACAGCTTCCATCACAAAATGTGCCTAGAAAGAAAAAAGATCGCTCGCTGGAGAAAAATTTTCAATAGCAGCCGGAAGATCATTTATTGCATGATTAAAAAGGCACCCATTTCTATCGAAAAAAGTTCATTTGAGTTAAAATTGCTCTTGCAATGTTCTTGAAATATTAAAATTAATTATAATGCGTTTCTTCTTGCCGTTCACATAGAAACCATAGCTTTACCTTTTGTCTATAATTTCTAATCTAGAAAGAATATCAAGCTTGGAATATTCCTTATATAGCTTGTAGCTGGGCGGAAAATAGGAATTTTTCTAAATCGAATATAGTATAAAGTAGACGCACGGATACGATTACCCTATAATTTCCCTCAAGTCCAAAATAAACCTTGCTTATGCTCAATTCTAGCGGAATAACTGCAAAGTCCATGCAAAAGATAATCTAACGCTCTGCATTTCTCACTCAGGGCCAAAAGGTTCTGCGGATGCGTTTATTATGCTCATGTTTGACAGGCACAAGTGCTGGCATCGGGTAGGTACCACGGATTTTCAAAGTGATTGGCAAAAAATGAACCTTATGCCAGCAAAGAAAAATTAAATGACCAAATTTTATAATAAACAAGCTCTAGAAAGCATGAAAACTTATATCTCACCATTATCAGAAAAAAACTGTTATCGACTACTCAGCAGCTAGAGGTAGCTCAGCCCTAATGACGACCTTTATCCATTTAAAGAATTTCAAAATCACTTCCCTCAACAACTAACCTATTTTTAATCCTGACTGAGACAGTTTAAGAAGGACAAAGGATGAAACATTAATATATAATATTCAGAGTTATCTATGCAAGATTAAATAATTTTAATGATAATAAACGTTATAAGCATTAATTTCTTCCACAAAAGAAGATTTTAAAAAGATATACATACAATTAAAAGTCGCATATTTCACTATGCGATAGATGATAATTATATGATCTTACTCACTTTCAACGATAGTTGCGCCCAAATCAGCACGGCTGATCATCTGACGAAAAATATGGAAAAGCTCCCGCCCTTTTCCATAAAAATTATGGGAGAGATCGGGAATTTCCAGGGGACGTTCCGCGATTTTTTTTTCATCGACCAAGAGTTGGAGAATGCCTTCATTCGCATCAAAACGGATCAAATCGCCATCCCTGAGTTTTGCTAGTAGGGTATTATCAAGTGCTTCCGGCGTCACGTGAATGGCTACTGGAACCTTGCCGGAAGCACCAGACATGCGCCCGTCAGTGATAAGAGCCACTTTCTGCCCGCGATCCTGCAATACACCTAGAAATGTTGTAAGCTTATGCAACTCAGGCATGCCATTGGCCTTAGGGCCTTGATAACGGACAACAGCAACAAAATCCTGACCATTTAGTTTCCCTTCCTTGAAGGCCGCCTGTAATTCTTCCTGCGAATTGAAAACCTTTGCCGAAGCCTCGATAGACCACCGTTCAGGCTTGACGGCAGATACCTTAATAATGGCATGACCGAGATTGCCAGAAAGAATGCGAATCCCACCATCCTGCTGAAAAGGATTTTTTGTATCTGTCAGAATCGTTTTATCACCGCTTTTGTTAGCTGCCCGTTCGCGTCTGACCTTGCCATCCCTAGCAAGCTTTGGTTCAATCGCATAAGCTTCAAGCCCTTCACCCCATACGGTGCGAATATCATCATGCACAAGTCCTGCTTCCATCAATGTACGAATCACAAAACCCATTCCGCCGGCGGCATGAAAATGATTCACATCCGCTAGACCATTTGGATAAATCCGGGCAATAAGCGGAACCACAGAAGAAATTTCGGCAATATCATGCCAAGTGATGCAAATACCGGCTGACATAGCCATGGCAATCAGATGAATGGTATGATTGGTCGATCCGCCTGTTGCATTCAGGCCAACAATGGCGTTCACAAAAGACCGTTCATCAATCATTGCTCCAATGGGGGTATATTCATTTCCTATTGCCGTAATCGCAAGGGCACGCCTTGTTGCCTCGCGCGTTAATGCATCACGCAACGGGGTATTTGGATTGATAAAGGAAGCGCCAGGCAGATGCAGCCCCATCATCTCCATCATCATTTGATTTGAATTGGCAGTTCCGTAGAACGTACATGTCCCCGATCCATGATAGGATTGGGATTCAATCTCAAGCAAGGCCTTGCGGTCAATCTTGCTTTCTGCATAAAGCTGGCGAGCCCTAACCTTTTCATCGTTGGGCAGGCTACTGGTCATTGGCCCTGCTGGCACAAAAATAGCAGGCAGGTGGCCAAAAGTTAACGCTCCCATGACAAGACCCGGCACAATCTTGTCACAAACCCCGAGATACAGCACAGCATCAAACGTATCATGTGCAAGCCCGACAGCTGTAGCCATGGCTATCACCTCACGTGAAAACAATGAAAGCTCCATGCCAGTAAAACCCTGAGTAACCCCGTCACACATGGCCGGTACACCGCTCGCCACTTGGGCAACTCCACCTGCTTCCCGCGCGGCCTCACGGATAATGGAGGGAAAATGCTCAAACGGCTGATGTGCCGAAAGCATATCATTATAAGCCGTTATGATGCCAAGATTACTCACGACATTCTCTTTCAGACGCAGTTTATCAACAGGCCCGCATGCCGCAATTCCATGTGCCTGATTGGCACAGCCGAGATAGGAACGACGAGGCCTGTGCTCAATAGCCTCAGCAATATGGGCAAGATATTCCTCCCGCTTTGCTTTCGAACGTTCAGATATTTTCTCTGTTACCTGACGAATTGTCTGAATCATACCCATTACGCACCTCAACGACATCAAAAAATTCTTCCGAATAGCGGATCTATATTCAGATACCGTTTACTGTCGGAGACCAAAACACCTGAATTGGACTTTCAGTATGGCGCAGAACAGCACGAACGGGCATGTCGGTTTCTGGGCCATCTTGCAACACCTGTTCAAAAGTTACAAGTTTTTCCTTACCTTCGATATGAAGTGCAATAAAGCGGGCACTAACAAGCAGCGGCAGAGTTATGGTCAAACGTGCTTCGCTAAGCCCTCTAGCATGCATAGGAACCATTAAGGCACGCGAATTACGATCAATCGCCTGTTTCAGACGATCTCCCCCCGGAAAAAAAGAAGCTGTATGGCCATCAACCCCCATACCAAGCACAACAACATCAAACGGCTTTGAAAGTTTATTGATTCTGTTCGCGGCAGAAAAAGCCGCGAGTTCAACTGTAATGGCACTGATATAAAGGCCGACAAAACGTGCTTTGGCGGCAAAATTCTGCATAAGATGCTGGCGTACAAGTTTTTCATTCGAACGAGAATTATCGGGCGGTACAAATCGTTCATCTACTAATGTAACAATAATCTGCTCCCATGCAATATCGATCTGCGACAAGCACTCAAAAAAATGCTGCGGCGTACGCCCGCCCGATACGGCAAGAACCGCGTAGCCACGCTTATTCACAGCAACACTGAGTTCGGCTGCGATACGGTCTGCAAGGACGGTAGCAAGCGCATTAGGTGTATCAAAATTATAACGATCAAAATTCATGGCAATCACATAATGCCTCTCAAACTGTATCGTTCCATGTTCTGCCATCTCTTTCAATCATGGCAATCGACCGCGATGGTCCCCATGTACCGGCCTTGTAGCCATCTACCGGCTGACCTGTTTCCTTCCATCCATCAAGGATGGGATCAATCCATTGCCATGCCACATCGACCTCATCGCGCCGCATGAAAAGTGTTTGATTGCCCCGCATCACATCCATCAGAAGCCGCTCATAAGCATCAGGATTGCGTCCAGAAAAAGCACTAGCAAAGCTCATATCAAGCGAAATATGCCGCAAGCGCGTGCCACCTGGCCCAGGGTCCTTGATCATAAGCCATTGACTAACTCCCTCATCAGGCTGAAGACGAATCACAAGCCTATTTGCAACAACTTCTCCTGCATCCTTGTCAAAAATCGAATGAGGAACAGGCTTAAATGTAACCGTGACTTCTGATACACGTGCTGCCATCCGCTTGCCTGTTCTAAGATAGAATGGCGTTCCAGCCCAGCGCCAATTGGCAATATCAATTTTCAGTGCCACAAAAGTTTCTGTATTGCTGCTTTTTTTCCCAAGGTCTTCAAGATAGGATTTTACAGATCTATCTGCTAATGTCCCAGCCAAATATTGGCCACGCATAGTGCACTCCCTAACATTACTTACATCAATCGGCGCAAGGGAACGCAATACCTTAAGTTTTTCATCCCGTACCTCATTGGCATCAAGCATAGAAGGTGGCTCCATCGCCACAAGACAGAGCAGCTGCAGCATATGATTCTGTACCATATCCCGCAAAGCACCCGCATGATCATAATAACCGGCACGCCCCTCAAGTCCGACAGATTCAGCAACTGTAATCTGCACGTTATCAATATGGTCAGAATTCCATAAAGGTTCATAAAGCACATTAGCAAAACGCAGAGCCATCAAATTCTGGACTGTTTCCTTGCCAAGATAATGATCAATGCGAAAAATCTGGTTTTCAGAAAATACTTCACCTAAATGGCTGTTTAATGTCTGTGCGGTTTCAAGGTTGTTACCTATCGGTTTTTCGACAATAATGCGGGTATCTAATGTTACCAGACCATTTCCGCCAAGCCGCGTAGCAATATCACCAAAAAGTGCGGGACTGAGGGCCAGATAAAATGCCCGGATTTTTGCAGGGCTATCTTCTATCTTCTTCTTCAGCTCATCCCAACCGACATCTGATGTCGCATCCACCGACAGGTAGGAAAGCCGAGTAAGAAACTGTTTAAGCTGAGCCGCATCGACATCTTCTTTTTTCACATAGGTTTTGATCGCCCGGATAGCAAAATTACAATAATCCACATCACTCATGGGTGAACGTGACACGCCGATAATCCGCGATGGCTCGCTAAGCTGTCCTGTACACTGCCGATGATAAAGTGCTGGTATAAGCTTGCGTTCTGCAAGATCGCCAGCGCCCCCAAAGACAATACAATCGAAAGGTGGAACCGGAATGATCTTACCTGCCATAAAGTTTATCCTGTCTAAAAATATAAGTAGAATCAATTCTGCCGTAAATTGTATACTGCCCGTTATAAACAGATATGATGTAAATAACCGGTTAATTCCGCAATAGAGTCACAACTTTTCTCTTAAATTATAGGCTCACCGCTTTGCAGGTAATGCACACTCTTTCAGTTAAGGAGGCCGGAAATACATTGATCCGCGGGAAGCAGACAAGTAAATTCTGTAGAATATCTTTCAAGCAGCACAAACCATGTCATTTCCAGAAACAGAGACGGAGATCGCATAAGGCCATCAAAAAAATGCGAAATCTTCAACTTTATTACGCATCAGACGCTCACTACCTCCCTACATACTTTCACACATAGGTAGATTCCGGCAAAGAAAGATGCAAGCATAATACTATGACTTGAATAAACCACAATAACAAACAAATAACATAGCATCCGGTAAAAAGGAGCATCCACTGAATTCTTCAACCCATACAAAACCCGACTTTCAGCTCTGTTCTACCGATATAAATTAAAGGATCGGTAAATATATGCCACAATCACGAGCTCAAGATTACCACCATAGCCGCCTATGGAAAGGAGCGCCTTTCGGGCTCTAAATTATTCCGAAGATCTGTCCTAACTCGCACCATCTTTATCTATTCATCAATACAACACTGGGTTCTTCAATTGGTGAATATGCATGGCTAAATTCCACTGCCCCCTCCTCATGAATTAGATATATGAATTTTCAGTTCATGCACCCCAGAAAAATGATAAATACCATCAAATTCATTACGTTGGCAATAGAATATCTTTAGACCCCCCCTGCGCGGCCGCTGATAGCGCGTCCCGATCTGCCAAGCGGTGGCGCAAACTTGAGTAATCAAGATCAGGGTTTTGCAAATTAAAATAAATTCGATCTCAGGTATAATAAGCAAACGCAGACTCATCTCAACTATTCGTGTTGTCATTCTAATAAAGTAGATCGCAGACAAGCCACACTGTCGGGTCAGCACCCCCATGGGCACCTCACCCTACCTGATTCTGTATGATACATACAATATCCCCAATTTTGCGGAAGACAAACCATTTTTAGCCTATCTCCCACTCTTCACCTTATAAAGGTCTTACACACCTAAATTTTCTCCGAATTCTTTTTAAAGGATTATATTTCAAGACACTGAAGAAATCATCATTATTATGTACAATCGTATTTAGGACTTATAAAATACTAATAACAAAATATCTTTAATAGAATATCTTGCAATACAAACAGAAGCATATGCATCTGAATTACCACTTTGCGTTTGCCAAAACGCTGGCCCTTCATGCTTAAAATTTTAAAGACATGTTAAAATAAAAAAGCCAAGACAACCTTGGTACGGCCGGTAGGGATCGAACCTACGACCTCAGGTGCCACAAACCTGCGCTCTAACCAACTGAGCTACGACCGCATCCACAAAAAGGCAATATATTCTACTGTTCAATGGCATACGGAGAATCGCAGTATTTTGCAAGAGGTTCGCATAAATTCTTATCATCATTTCCATGAAAAATAAATTTCAATTATCTTGGCCAGAGCCTATAGTTTTATCTTCCGATTTGCCCACTTTCTTGTATGCTGGTTACAGTATTCAGCAATATTCCTTACACCATCCTTACGGCACACAGTAATCAATTTCCAGAGAATATCGGCAGCAATTCCCGGCCCGCGATAAATCAAACTGCTATAAAGTTGAACCAGATCAGCCCCTGCTCTGATCTTTTCCAGAGCTGTTTCTGCATCATACACACCGCCAACGCCAATAATGGGCAAATGCGGGCCCACCCGCATGCGCATCTTAGCAAGAACAATAGTTGAACGCTGAAAAAACGGAATACCCGACATGCCACCGCTTTCCTCTGCCCGCTCATGCTCCTGCAGACCTGTGCGGGAAATTGTTGTATTGGAGACAATAAGGCCATCAAGCTTGCTTGAAAGAACTTCTGCAGCGATATCATCCAGCTCTTCCTCTGTCAGGTCCGGCGCAATCTTAAGAAAGACCGGACAAGAACGCCTCATCTTTTCTGCCTGCCATCTGCGCGCTGCAAGCACCGCATCAAGCAGCATGCACAGATTGTGGCGAATCTGTAGATCGCGCAGACCCGGCGTATTGGGAGAAGAAATATTAATCGTAAAATAATCAGCAACATCATAAAAACAGTTAATGCCTTCTACATAATCAGCTACCCAATCCTTGGAATCCTTGTTAGCACCAATATTGACACCAACAAGACGAGTCTGTTTTTTCCTCCTGATAAGCCGCCTGTGCGCTACTTCATGCCCTTCATTATTAAATCCCATACGGTTGATGATTGCTCCATGCTGCACCAAACGGAACAAACGTGGACGGACATTGCCAGCCTGTGGCATAGGCGTAACTGTGCCCACCTCCATAAAACCGAAACCAAGTTTTAAAACAGCATCCGGGATTTCAGCATTCTTGTCAAAACCTGCCGACAGTCCCAAAGGATTAGCAAAATCAAGGCCCGCGACAGAACGCTGCAAAACCCTATCGCAAATCTGCCCGTTGCCGGCCATTCTAGATCTCAGCGCATGTATCGCAAAACGATGAGCCTTTTCAGGCGCTACCATGAAAAGAAAAGGCCTTCCCATATACCAAAAAAACCCCATCAACTTGCCTTCACAAATGAAAAACAACCTTCTTCAATCAGACTCAAGCAATATGACATCCTATACCAAATGAACAGGAAGATAGATATAAACAAACTACGTGCCGGAATCTATCCGATATGATTTTTTATAAAACTTCTTTACCAAGAAATTTCAGTTTCTGAAAAATCTCCGATAAGAGTCAATAGCAGATCCATTCAAAATAAGACCTTCAATAAAGTGCATTTTCATTTCTTTGGTGAAATAGTACCATATTTACTTGTACTGAGTTGAAAGCTATACAATTTTCCTATTTCAAAAAGAATGCCATGATCTGATTAACTGAAATATCAAAGCTTCGAGACATGCCCGCATCGGGAATGGAGGCAGAGTACAGTGGAAGGATTTAAAGGAATTTTCCCTGAAGAGCAATATGGCTGACTCGACCATAAATATTATCATCGATGACATCAATTTTTCCAAACTGCCCCCCCAGCAGCAGGTTCATCGGTATTTTCACTTCAGGACCAGCAACTACTAACGAGATCGTCTCAGGTTCCTTTAAACTTTTCTGTTCCGTAACCGCAAAAATACCGATATCTCAGTGCTTAGTTGCAACACACGAACCGAAAAGTTGCTTTTTCTAAAAAAACGCTTTTTCACTCTCCGATACAGAATAGATAACTCTTCCTCGACAAAAAGATGCAGCAGAAAATCTGGAGAAACGCAAATGATCGGGTCTGAAAGGTCAAGAACAGAAGATTCTGTGATTCCATCATTCAGACCGTCATCAGCATTAATACCATTGCTCTATCGCGCTGTTGCCGCTACAGAGCAGAGAAAATCACCTCTCCTAACTGTTCGATCATAATGACATTGACCAAAAATCTTTGTGTCTACGGTATGCTGCGGATATGGACCACGCCTATGTTGGTAAGTATGGAACGAAATCTCATGAAATGCGCACAAAGCCCATTTACCCATAAATCTGTATCTACTTCTGCGACGCGAAAATTCCTTGAAAGAGAGTTTCTTGTGAAAACTATCAATGGCTTGATGCGGTAATAACTTTCAAAAGGTAGGGACCTGTTCATGTTCAGTCAGAAAAAATTGATAATATTGCCAATCTAGATGGATAACCGAACATAGAAAACCTTGGAACGAAGCTCCCCCTACAAAGCCTTCAAGCAAATTCTAGAGATCATGACCCGGAAAACTCGATTACCACCCACTAATCAAATACTGGTGTCATACTTCACTCTTAAGACCACTCAGTTAAATTCTTCAAACGGTAATCTTATCTTATTGACAATATTGAAACCGCAGCACTTTAGATATTTAATACCATCGATATGTACCCTATATCTCAATACAAATTCCTGAAACTGTCCTATATAATAAAAATATACTATATAGATTTTCATCTAAATATTGACATGAAAACTTTTGATGATCATCTCGTCTATCGTATCCAAAATTCTCACAAATAAGTTGATACAGATGAATCGTTAATAACATCAATCCAATTTGCATAACTGATACGTCATTAATAACGATTTTAAAAAATTATTATTATAGTAAAAAAGGCCTGACTAACCGTCAGGCCTATATTTCAGTCCTACTCTGTAGGACGGTCAACTTTTATCATGCTCAATAATCTTATCGTCTTTACCTTTTTGATTAAGCGTGATCCTCTGAGGCTTCTCTTGTTCGGGGATGTCATAAATAAATTTCAATGTCAACAAACCTTTATTAAGATTTGCACTCTGAATTTTTATACGATGTTCGAGATTAAAACTCAAAGAGAAGGCATTTTTTATAATACCTCGATGCAACCATCTAATGGTGTTTTCTTCATCAGAGGTTTCATTTTTCTCATCCTCACGTTTACCGGTGATGCTAAGCTGATTATTAAGCATCGAAATGTCGAGCTCATTCTCGGCATAACCGGGAACACTGACTGTTAATTCGTAATGATCTTTATCTTTTTGCACCAAATTATAGGCCGGTATATCAGAGAGCGGCTTTTCACCCGTTAAACGGCTGAACAGGCGATCCATATTCGTAAACCTATCAGCTAACGTATTATCACCGACCATTGGAATAAGAGAGAAAGAATGATAAGCCATTTTATCCTCCTTTAGTATTCAAGTGCCTACATAACTTTCGAGACACTTTTCATATAGGTTGTCGCCAATCTTTTTTTCAAGAATGTATGAAAATTTTTATGAAAGTTTGTCCATAATCATGCAGTATAAGGAATATCTGATCGTATCATCAGCCACTAAAGAAGATGCCTTTTAGAACACCAATCAAACTAAGCTAATGTGGGTGAACAGAATAGCTTTTAAATGAATTCAGACTGTGGATTATATAAATTAGTGAAAGTCATAAACAGGATTACTTACATTCTAAGTGAATGACTTGGTAATTGTTCTTAGAACTTTTCGTTTTTTGTTGCCCATGCAGTCAATTTCATCAGTTGTTCATTGATTCTCATTCCTTAGCGTGATTCCGCTATGCTTCTTGCGTCGACTTATCTCAGCTCGATCAACGCTTCATAGTTCGGATACTTTAAATTAGCCCAAGATCAGTTGCATAGAAACTACCCGGCCTATACTGTTCAGGCCGGATAGTTTCTAATTCGTTTCTTGCAAGATCAGTTGCGGTTCTTATCAATCAGTGCATGAGATTTAATCCACGGCATCATACTGCGAAGTTTGTTTCCAACCTGCTCGATCGGATGGACATCGTTGATCCGGCGGATACTTTTAAAACGGGCTGCGCCAGCTTTATACTCTTGTATCCATTCAGATGTAAATTTTCCGATCTGGATATCTTTGAGAATTTCCTTCATCGCCACCTTGGTCGCCGGGGTAATTACACGTGGCCCCGATATATATTCTCCCCACTCGGCTGTATTGGAAATCGAGTAATTCATATTGGTAATACCACCTTCATAGATCAGATCAACAATTAGCTTTACCTCATGTAAACACTCAAAATATGCCATTTCAGGTGCATAACCCGCTTCAATTAGTGTTTCAAAACCAGTTCGGATCAATTCAACCAATCCCCCACAAAGCACAGCTTGCTCGCCGAAAAGATCGGTTTCACATTCTTCCTTGAAAGTGGTTTCAATAACACCAGAACGTCCACCACCAACAGCACAGGCGTACGAAAGCGCCACATCATGCGCACTGCCTGAAGCATCCTGTTCAATCGCAACAAGGCAAGGAACACCGCCACCTTTCTGGTATTCGCTCCGTACTGTATGGCCGGGCCCTTTGGGTGCAATCATAATCACATCTACTGCTTTGCGGGGCTCAATAAGGCCGAAATGGATATTTAGGCCATGCGCAAATGCAATAGCTGCACCATCACGCAGATTTTCATGAATATGCATTCTATAAATATCAGCCTGAAGTTCATCGGGCGTCACCATCATCACCAAATCTGCCCACTTAGCAGCCTCAGCAACACTGACAACTTGAAAACCGTCAGCCTCAGCTTTTTTCACCGTAGCAGAACCGAGACGCAAGGCAATGCGAACTTCCTGAACCCCTGAATCCTTCAGATTAAGGGCATGGGCACGGCCTTGGCTGCCATAACCGATCATGGCCACTTTTTTTACTCTGATCAGATTCAGATCAGCATCACTATCATAATATATACGCATGATTACCTCCCTTTTACCACTTCTCCAGCTTATACTAGACTGTTTTTCTGATTAGATGAAACAAAAAACAATCCATTGATCTATCTGAAAATATTTTACCAGACAGACAATAATTCGCCTGTTTTAAAGTCATGAATGGAGCTTGACTGCCTTCATACCGCAAAGAATGAAGAAATGCCGTGTAGCAGCATGCGCCTCATGGATAATATCCTTATCCGCCATCTTAAATTATCTCAAAGCAGAATCCTTATCTGCATGTCACGTACCAGAAAACCAAAAAAATCCAAACTTTTCATGAATATTTTTAATGTCAAGCAGACCCGCATTACATTGAATGCTCAAACACTCGGTTTAACCGCTTTACCATCATAGAAAAAGAGCGGTTATGGAGAAGAATTGGTCCCAATCTCGACTTGTCAGAACCTGCATATCTTAGAGCCAAAAGGTTTAGCGCCACAAATATTTGGCCCGATAGAACTAGAAAGCAAATTACAGACAAAATATCCGATACTGATAAAATGAGGATATATCAACGACCTTGGGTTTCAATAGTATCATACCCACTTTTGATGGCTGCCACTACAGCATTTCTTCCAAAAAATCATCATGGCCAACTATTATAAAGATTATCCTTAGAATAGTTCGCCTGACGGACAATATTGAACATAGTCGGAGCATAATGCCCTTCATCAGAAATTGCAAGACAGCCTTCCAGTGTTCTATCAACTGCTGGTTATTGATTTCGGCATCCTGCAATATATAGACCTATTCCTGATTTATAATTAGCACCGTACATCATTATATACCATAGCTTTTCTTCTTTGAGAACAGATTCGAATCTGGAGTATACCTTTTAAAAGGTTTAGATATGTCACTTTGCCTATTTCTTTTCTTCCCTGTAAAGGTTTTTCTCTTCCTCAGCTGGCTTTCTCATTTGCCTGCCACGCGCTCCCACATTTCTTTATGATATATATTCTAGAGTTCAATCAGATAAACCGCGACAGAACATTTTCATCATGCAATGTAGCTGGGAAGCATTAGCTTAACAGCTTTCTAGCTCTCCTCACTGCCTCGATTAATCATTAACCCGTTGTTCGTTGCATGCGGATCTCGTTAATACATCGATAATTCCCTACTACTCATACTAGTGTAATGCATTCACTGATACCAGTATCGGTCAATGATCTCAGAATCATGCTCTGCCAGTGAAATAGCCGCTTTGTCTTTGTAGAATGAATGCTATGCGCCATGAACTGTCATAAATAGCGCACATATTACATTCGCTGTTTTCTGATATATGATGGCATGATCTTAACCTCTCAAATGAGGAGGATAAAATCAGATAAATCGCTAATAATATAAATCAGTTTTACAAAGCTCATGATGTGATAGGCAGGATAGAGATAATCATCACTCTTCGTAGTTAGGACAACATAAATCGTACCACATTTTTACTTCAGCATTGCGTATCGCCACCCTAGATAATAATTGAAAACAACCTTCCTGCCCAAAAATAGCTGCAAGAACCGGCAACGATGAGAAAAAGAACTGCTATAAATCAGCTCTATGATAGCAAACATTATTTCCACTTCTTCCATATGCCTTGCATTCAACAGTCTGCATGTCCCTGATGGGTTATTTAATTTTTAGCTTATCAGCTTTCAGAGCTGTATTATAGAAAGGAAGATCATTGATATAATCAGGTCGCACAACAAGTTATACGGTTCCAATAATTTTCAACAACGCCCCATTGAACCATAACCAGTGTTACTTATCAGAGATGAAAGTTAAAATCACATCTCGAAAGAACATGTCTGGATATTTTCTTGAAAAGAAAGTAGCTACTCTTCATCCATATCAATACTGATTATATAGATAGTAGCAGCGGGCCAGTTGAAGAAACCAGTCACCATCTAATCTTTCATGAGATTGGTACTGGAAAATGCTTCATGATATCCCGCTCACTGCCAAGGCACCAAGAAAACATTGTACAGTTGCTCCCATACCATATTCAAGTGCATCAGCAATCAACCCATGACCGATAGATACTTCTGACAAAAATGGAACCCTTTTGACAAGAGCCGGAAGGTTAGCAATTGTCAAATCATGACCGGCATTGATTTCAAGGCCTAGAGCACGGGCATTTTTTGCCGCTTCTTCAAGCCTTGCAAGTTCTTCCTGCTGTTTTGCCATATTGTTCCAGACGCGGCCATAAGGGCCAGTATAAAATTCGACTCGATCAGCACCAAGTGCATGCGCAATTTCCAACCCACGGGAAACAGGATCAGCAAACAGTGAAACACGCATAGAACTTCTTTTAAGGAATGTAATGATAGGATCTAGAAACTCAGCATGTTTTTCAAAATCCCAGCCGTGGTCTGATGTTATCTGGCTAGGATCATCAGGTACAAGCGTTACCTGGTCAGCCCTATTCTTCTCAACCAACTCCAGAAAATGCTCTGTCGGATATCCCTCAATATTAAATTCATAAGCTGAAAATTCATCATCCAGAAATGCACGGATATCAGCAAGGTCAGAAAAGCGTATATGACGTTCATCGGGGCGAGGATGAACAGTAATACCCGAAGCTCCAGCATGAAGCGCAATACGCCCAAGCCCGATCAGATTGGGCCAAGGTAAATTTCTGCGGTTTCGCAAAAATGCAATCGCATTCAGGTTAACCGACAGTTTAATCGACATTTTAAAAACAGCCTTTCAAAGAATTAGTTCCGTTCTCCACGATAAACAATCACACGTATATATACTGATTTTATCTAAAATGGAAGAACGCTGCCATGGTTGCATGAAAAAGGCATAAATACCGGCCTATTTCTGGAGTGCTAGGTCCATAGTCCCAGCGCTAAAACTAATTTGCACGATTAGACCAGCACCTCTGTGCAGGTTTTATGTCGGAGATTGGGCATAGGGGGTT